>JBLHKL010000019.1:0-23783 GCA_047618295.1 Gammaproteobacteria bacterium
ACTTAAAAGATCCAACTTGCAAAATGACCGAAACCGTTTCCATGACAAAGACACCGCCCATAATAAATAGCGCTAGTTCTTGTCGTGTGACTACGGCAACCACACCTAATGCCGCGCCCAGTGCCAACGCACCAATATCGCCCATAAAGACCTGAGCGGGATAAGTATTAAACCAAAGGAAGCCTAGTCCCGAACCAACTATGGCTGCGCAAAATACTGCGACCTCACCAACGCCAGGAATAAATGGGATACCGAGGTATTTAGAAAAGCCGGCATGACCCGTGGCATATGCAAAGATAGCTAGTGCACCAGCGACCATAACGGTAGGCATAATGGCTAAACCATCTAAACCATCTGTCAAATTAACCGCATTACTTGAACCGACGATGACAAAATAGGCAAGCACGACATATAACCATCCCATATCAAAAACAAAGGCTTTGGCAAACGGCACTATTAATTGAGTTTCAACGGGGAGAACAGCTGTTTGAAAAAGATAAACCGCTGCACAAATACCAACTACAGATTGTGCAGTGTATTTATATTTAGCACGTAGCCCTTTTGGATTGTTATAAATGACTTTTTTATAGTCATCAATTAAACCAATAACACCAAACAACAACGTTACTATTAAGACAACTAATACATAGCGGTTATTTAAATCTGCCCAGCATAATGTACTGAAGGTAATTGAAATCAGAATTAACAGGCCACCCATAGTAGGGGTCCCGGATTTTTCAAGATGCGTTTCAGGACCATCGTCCCTGATACTCTGACCGATCTGTTTATTAGTTAGATGACGTATTAAATAGGGACCGAATATAAAGGAGACAAATAATGACGTGAGCACACCCAGGATAGTTCTTAGTGTCAAATAACGAAATACATTAAAGCCGCTATCAAACTGTGCTAGATATTCTGTCAACCAGAGCAACATTAGAACTGTTCCTCCGTTAATGTATTAACAATACGTTCC
Source organism: Gammaproteobacteria bacterium (assembly GCA_047618295.1). Classification (GTDB taxonomy): domain Bacteria; phylum Pseudomonadota; class Gammaproteobacteria; order Eutrophobiales; family Eutrophobiaceae; genus UBA7359. The sequence goes on from JBLHKL010000019.1 coordinate 977, forward strand.
ATCTGCATTGCACGAGAACCTTTAACCAGAATCGTTGTGTCTTTGGTTAATAACTCTACTAGTACCTTATTCAGTGCGTCATAAGACTCAAAATGTAATGCGCCATCACCATAAGTCTGCATTGCATTTATACTCAAGTTGCCAATAGTAAATAGACCGTCTATTCCTGCTTGTTTTGCCGCTATACCAGCATCACGGTGTAACGCTATCGCCGTATCACCTAATTCACCCATATCGGCCAACACCAAATAACGCATTCCTTCATAACTGCTCAGGACTTCTAATGCTGCCTCTAAAGAGGTCGGATTAGCGTTATAAGTGTCATCAATAACTCGTGCGCCTTGCTTACCTTGCTTGGTCTGTAAACGCCCTTTAACCGGCGACATTTTTTCAAGCCCAGCTTTAATTGATTGCAAAGACACATCCAAACCCAAACAACATGCGGCGGCAGCCAATGCATTCATAACATTATGTGTCCCGGAAAGGGGTAAGCTTATTGTGATTGCGCCAGCTGAACAGATTAATTCAAACTCGGTAGCAGTAGATTGTTTAACGATCTGAATATTTTTTGCTCTAATATCTGCGTTTGTAGATTCAATTCCAAATCTAAGTTGATTTAGCAATTTGCATTGCTTACACCAAAATTCGGCATAGGCATCATCGGCATTAATAATTGCCGTGCCCGAAGGTTGCAAACCAGAGTAGATTTCTGCTTTCGCTTTTGCGACACCATCAATATCACCAAACCCCTCTAGATGTGCTGGTGCGCACTGCGTAATCACCGCAACATTCGGCCGAGCTATGGCGCTTAACCATTCAATTTCTCCCGGGTGATTTGCACCCATTTCTATCACTGCATACTGATGCTTTTTATCAAGTCCAAATAATGTCAAAGGCACGCCAATATCATTGTTCAGGTTACCGGATGTTGCATGCACATCCGATATCTCAGATAAGATGCTACTGACCATCTCTTTTACTGTCGTCTTGCCATTACTACCGGTTATAGCAACGACAGGAATGGTCATTTCTTCACGCCAGGATCTCGCTAACAAACCCATAGCCATTCTCGTATCTTTTACTTTCAAAAAAGGCTTATCATGACTGACTTCACGTTCAAGTAATAAAGCAGCGGCACCTTTCTCTTCAGCCATTGACACATAGTCATGACCATCAAAATTCTCACCGTTTATGGCGATAAATAAATTTCCTTTCTCAATAGTTCGACTATCAATACTACAACCGGAAAATATAATATCTTCGCCATTATAATTTGACTTTATAGCTGTAGCTGCTTTGGAAAGAGACATGCTGATCATGATTCGTCTTCCGTCAAACGCCGAGCTAACTCGCGATCGCTGAATGGTAATAAAGACTCGCCAACCTGTTGTGTCGTTTCGTGACCTTTACCTGCAATCAAAATCACATCATTTTTGTTTGCGTTCAAAAATGTATTAGTAATCGCATCTGATCGATCGTACTTAATAGTGACGCTGGACTTGTCTTTAATACCTTCAAGAATATTCTCGACGATCTGTTCTGGTGCCTCTGTCCGTGGGTTATCATTGGTAAGAATTATCTGATCCGATAACCGTTCGGAGATGGCTCCCATTTGTGAGCGTTTACCTACATCACGATCGCCACCACAACCGAAGACACAATATAATTTTCCTGAACAATATGCTCTTAATGCTATTAACGCCTTTTCAAGTGCATCTGGTGTATGCGCGTAATCAATAACAAGTAATGGTTTATCCTCAGCAGAAAAATATTCCATGCGACCGGGAATACCTGTAAACCCTGACAATGCCTCAGCGATTTTCCCCATATCAAAACCAGACACACAGAGTGTTGCAAACGCAGCAAGTATATTGTCTACATTAAACTCGCCTAATAAACTTGTTTGTACAATTGCTTGCCCCCACGAACTGTCTATTGATATTGTTAAATTCAGATTATTAGTCTCGATCTTTTTGCAATAGACAAAAGAGACATCTTTCTTACTCAACTCAGAGAGGTTTTTTTTCGCCGAATAAACAACAGTGCTTATTGTTGGAGGCAATGATTCTATGAGTTTAGCACCATAACCATCATCAATATTAACGATGGCATGCTTAAGTTCTGGTGATTGAAACAATTGAAATTTTGCTGCGGCGTAATTTTCAAATGTCTTATGGTAATCAAGATGATCACGTGTCAAATTTGTAAACACGGCAATATCAAATTCGGCCCCTGCGACCCTTCCCTGGTCGAGCGCATGCGATGATACTTCCATTGCAACAAAATCAACATCATCTCTCCAGCTAGAGAATAAAGAGTGTAACTTAACAGCATCTGGGGTCGTTGATGAACTGGACTCTAACTGGCGAAACTGTCCATAACCCAAGGTTCCAATGACAGCACTTTGCTTACCGAGCACAGATAACGCATAGGCAATCATATAAGAAACCGTGGTCTTACCATTTGTACCGGTAACACCGATTAATTGAATCGCCTTTGATGGCTCATCATAAAATCGGCTAATAATGAAACCTGCTTGTTTACGTAAGCCTGATACTTTAAATATCTTTATAGAACTTGGCTTAACATTAATTGCTTCATCTTCATCAACTGCAATTGCAATTGCACCTGACTGAATTGCATCCTCGATATAGTCAATTCCGTTAGCTTGCGAACCTTTGTAAGCCAGGAATAAATCACCAGGTTTAACTTTCCTACTATCTATAGCAACACCGCTAACATAAAGTTTTGTATCAGCTAGTGTTGGATCACTAAAAAGTTCGCCAAGTGATTTTGAATAATTCAAATTTTCAACCGTCATCATCCTAGAACCCTCTGTTGAACCCGTTTGCACCGTGAATCATTTACAAAGAACGGCATGTTAAGTGTGCGTTTTTCAGGTTCAGTTGCGCCGACTAGGAGGACTTGCATAGTCATTCTATGTAAGTCCTTCGCTGTCAAATAAATGAGCCTGAAAAAAGTGCAATCAAATGAGTAGGCAGGATTATCTAATGGGTGATCGCCCAAAATACGATGTCGCTCTATTTTGAAAAACATCATCATGTGCCAAAGCCGGTCAACTGAGGATTCTAGAATCATTAGTCAAACCCTAGTAGTTGATCTGGTTTCTGGCGATGCGCCATGATTGGACTGGTAAATGCGGGTAAATCATCTGGCGGAATATTGAGTATTCGAAATGTTCCTTCCATAACCCTTGAAAAAACAGGTGCTGCAACAACGCCACCGTAGTGATCATCGCCATTAGGCTCATCGATCAAAACAACCATGGCGAAACGCGGTTCACTTGCAGGTGCAATTCCGGCAAAGATTGAAAGATAGCGATCATCAGAATATCCACCACGGATAGACTTATGCACGGTGCCAGTCTTTCCTATAACACGATAGCCTTTTATTGCAGCTCGCTTACCAGTGCCGTTCGCAGAGACAACTGTCTCCAACATCTTCCTCACCTGTCGCGTAATATTTTCTGGCATCACACGCTTGCCCGAAACAGAACCTTTAACCTTTATAAATGAAACCGGCAACATGACGCCACCCGTTGCTAAAACAGAATAGGCATGGGCAAGTTGTAAGGGTGTTACCGAAAGACCATAACCAAATGACAAGGTTGCCATTTCAATTTCTGACCACGTATTATACGGATTTAAACTACCTGATGACTCTCCTGGAAAACCACTACCAGTAGACTGACCAAAACCAAACCTGCTTAAAGCATCCCAATATTGTTCTGGCTCCAAAGATAAAGCAATCTTACTAGCGCCAACATTGCTTGATTTCGTTATGACCGTTGATACATCAATCTTTCCATAATTACGCATATCCCGAACCGTGTATTCACCGACTTTATAATAACCGGGGGAGGTATTGATTGATGAATGCGGTTTGTAATTTCCGGATTCTAATCCAGCAGCAATTGTAAACGGTTTCATTGTTGAACCCGGCTCAAAGACATCCGTCACAGCACGATTACGAAAATACTGGCTCTTTAAACCTTTCCGATTATTCGGGTTATACGATGGCTGTCCAACCATCGCCATGACCTCACCAGTTCTAATATCCAGCATAACCAGTGAACCGCCTTTTGCTCTATGATATTTAACGGCCGCTGCTAATTCTCGGTAGGCTAGATATTGCACTCGGCGATCAATACTTAATTCGAGTCGTTTGCCTGGTTCAGAAGGCTCAATACTTTCTATGTTTTGAACAACTCTATTTAAGCGATCTTTCAATACACGCTTCTTGCCCGGTTTACCCGTCAGCCAACTATCATAGGCCAATTCCAGGCCCTCCTGCCCCTTATCATCTATATTGGTAAAACCAATAAAATGAGAGGTTACTTCAGCGGCAGGATAGTAACGTTTATATTCACGTTCGGATGAAACACCCTTCATACCCAGTTGTTTAACTTTTTTAACTACATCAGGATTGGCATGACGCTTTAAATAAACAAACTCCCGACTCATACGATCACGCAGAATCTCGTGCAAATCAGTTACCGTCATACCCATGACCTCAGCCAGATCAGGTAAAAGTTCTACATTTTCAAAAACTTTTCTTGGTGTAACCCAGATCGAATCAACCGGCGTACTCATAGCCAACTGTTCGCCATTTCGATCCGTTATCACACCACGGTGTGCCGGGATCTCAACCACTCGAATTGACCGCGCATCACCATGGTCTTTAAGAAAATCATTATTTAACAGTTGCAAATAAATTGCGCGCGAAGAAAGAACAACCATGCCACAGAGGAATAAACTGAGGATGAGCCAGCGACGTTTGGGATATTGTGCCTGTATGGTACGTAGTTTCATTTCGCTAATAGAACCACTGAACTTCGTTCAGGCATTTTCATACTGAGTTTGGTGCGGGCAAATGTTTCAATCCTGTCATTAATTGCCCAGGTACTTTGCTCAAGTTGTAACTTGCCCCATTCTTCATTTAATCCATCACGCGTTCGTTCAAGTGTTTGCAACTCGACAAACAGACGGCGTGTCTCGTGACGTGCGATGACGACTTGCAAAGCGGATATAAAAATAACGATGTAAAATCCGTACTGTAATAAAATTCTCATGAGCTAAAACGCTCCGCAACACGTAAAGTTGCACTGCGTGATCGAGGATTATCACTAATCTCTTCTTTACTAGCTCGTATCTTCTTACCAATTAACTTCAGTTGTATATCACTATTGTCTGGCATGATCGGCACCTCTGGTGGATATGACTTCGGTGTTGATTGATCACGCATAAATCGTTTAACAATTCGATCTTCCAATGAGTGGAAACTTATCGCTGCTAGCCGACCACCTGGACATAAAACGTCAACGGCTTGTGGCAAGACATCTCTTATCTCTTCAAGTTCACGGTTGATATAGATACGTAAAGCTTGAAAAGTTTTGGTCGCAGGATGAACATCACCAGATTTTTTCGAGTGCTTTCTTGGCGGCACAACTTTTCGTACAAGGTCTGCAAGTTGGCTGGTTGTTGATATCGAATTTTCAACACGAGCATTAACAATTGCCTTAGCAATTCGTCTAGACGCTCTTTCTTCACCATATTCATAGATCACATTTGCAATTTCGGTTTCTTTAGCTTGGCTTAACCACTCAGCAACCGTTTGTCCTTCAGATGGGTTCATGCGCATATCGAGCGGGGCATCAAATCTAAAACTAAAACCACGTTCTGCATCATCTAGCTGCGGTGAAGAAACGCCAAAGTCAAACAGAATGCCAGCGACCTGTGCTTCAACTTCATGTCGCTTAACATGTTGCATTAGCATGGTGAAAGAGCCCTTAATGATTTCGAAACGTTCATCTTGAATAAGATCGTTACCAACTGAAATAACCGCATCTGGATCTTTATCAAAGGCAAGCAAACGACCTTCAGGACCAAGCCGTTTAATAATTTCACGACTATGGCCTCCGCGACCGAATGTACCGTCAATGTAGAATCCATCTGCACGAATATTTAGTGCCTCTATAACCTCATCTAATAAGACTGGTTTATGACCATTGCTCAATGTGATAAATCGCTTAACGTCATGGCGACGTTACAATGAGAGCGACTGTAATGATTCTGGTGTGGGGACCGAATCATCACCGACAGATTCCAACCACTCATCACGCTGAGCATCCCAGGCCTTGTCATTCCAGATTTCGAACTTGTTACCTTGTCCCAGTATTACCGCCTGCTTAGTAAGTTCTGCATAAGAGCGCAATTCCTTGGGGAGGAGGATGCGACCTTGGCTATCAAGCTGGCAATCTGAGGCATAGCCGCGCATCATCTGTTTGGTACGTCGACTTTGTTTATCGAAATCGGAAAGGGTGGCCAATTTATCTTCAATCACATCCCATTCAGGCAAGGGATATAGCCAGAGAGAGCGATCTAATGGGTTTAAGGTGATAACAAGATTATTTTCGGCTTGCACAGCAATAAGATCACGATAACGGCTGGGAACCGCTAAACGCCCCTTACTATCAATACTAATTTTATTAAAGCCTCGAAACACAATGTCATCCCCATTTTGCTGGTAAATTCCACTTTTACCCACAATTCCCCACTACGTGAACTATAGGGATTTCGAGACTTCTCTGTCAAGGATTCTTTGCGTTTTATTTATATAAAAACTGTCTGTGTAACAATAACTTAGCGTCTAAATATTGAAAAAAAGAACGATAATTCTTTTGCCTTAAATATTAACATTATTTAATTCATTATCTTCGGCGAGTTACTTAATAAGTTACATTAAGTTTTATTTTGATTTGTTCAGATAAACTAATTTTTGTAGCTTGTGACGTAAATCACTCAAATTCCTCAAGATCAGCACCCATTTCTAGTGCCAATTGGTGATATCGTTGGCTTGCTTTCGAATTCTGCTCCACATTTGGCATGCCAAATTGATACAAAAGAGCCAAATTATGGGCCGCAAGCGCATCGCCTAACTCAACCGCCTTTTGCAATAATTCAACTGCTTTTATGCCATCAGGTTCAACACCAGCACCAGCCTTGTAGGCCAAGCCCAACATGCCCAATGCTTCCCCAATTCCCGCATCGGCCAACGGCTTTAGCAAGGTTAAGGCCGTGCCATAGTCCTTATCCGAAAAGGCCTGACTAACGATATCAATCGCTTTTCTTACTTCATCCTCTTCAGATTTTGTATCAGGCACTGATGACATATTTCAAGGTCTCAATAACTTGTTCCGGAGATTGCGCCCAAGCCATGGCTGCGGCATCAACCTCTTTCAATGGATGAATAATCGATTCATCGTGCAACGTGATATAAGGTTTGCCTAATGCGGCACAACAACCCGCATCAAATGCGGCATTCCACTGTTTATATTTATCACCAAAACGAATCACCGCTATATCGCAACTCTCGATTAGGTTTTTAGTGCGGATGGCATTGACCTTGGCTGACTTATGATCACGCCAAAAATTGTTATCCTCACCACCTAAGTGATCGCCAGCGGCATCACTCGCATCATGTTCGGTCACGGCTGATGTATAGCTAATATCTAAGCCTAACTTATCAGTACCTTGCATAATTTGTTCACGCCAATCAGTGTGGATCTCACCTGATAAATAAACCGTCCAGCTCATTGTCGAACCTCTTACCTAAGTCTATGTGGAAAAATAAAAAAGAGTCGGCCGATAAGCCGGGTTCTGTCTTGGGCAATCATTCATCTGGGATGCCTGTCACCAGACACCTCAAGCAACCTACCCGGAAACAGTGCGGGCCGCACCATCGTTTCCCTATTTGGTCTTGCTCCAGGTGGGGTTTACCCTGCCACTGATATTGCTAACAGCGCGGTGCGCTCTTACCGCACCATTTCACCCTTACCTATCGAAACAGGCGGTATATTTTCTGTGGCACTTTCCATCGGCTCACGCCGTCCAGATGTTATCTGGCACCTCGCCCTATGGAGCCCGGACTTTCCTCTATTAGAATAAATCCAACAGCGACTGCCTGGCCGACTCTGGGTGCTAGTGTATTGGGAGGGAGATTTCTTGCAAGGAAAAACTTATACATAAAGTTTATACACTAAACTTATGAAAAAACATGAATAATTGATTTCTAATAAAAACCGGGGTTCATCCCCGGTTTTAAACAAGCATTCTAATCTAACATCGACCTTTTTTGGCCTGTCCAGGCGGGCAAAATCGACTTGAATGATAATGATGCTTACTATGATGGTGCATTTTATGATGATGGTTATCTTTATCTTCACTGGTATTAACAGCAGCACCTGTAGCAGCACCAACTCCAGCACCAATGATGGCACCTTCACGTCCACCAATGGCACCGCCCACAGCACCACCTATAGCACCATCGATAACGATATCATCAGCAAATGTCACTGGAGACATAGTCAGTAATGACGATATTATTAAAATATAAAAATTGTTTTTCATAATTGTCCTCCTTTTACTGTATTGGATACAAATATGAATAAAAGTTTAGAAAAACTTAAATGAATAAACAAAACTGTGATTTAGTTGACCTTAGTCCCTCTAAAACCCAAGCGTATATAGTTATTTACGCGACCGGCCTTTTTCGTATTTTGGTGTTCCACGTAGTTTTTGTTCTTTTTGTAACTTCTGATAACTTTCCCAACGACGTAATTCAAGTTCGCCAGATTCTAAAGCATCCTTAATAGCACACCCCTTTTCTGTTTGATGCTGGCAATTACTAAATTTACAACAACCGAGAAACTGACTGACATCATCAAAAGTATCTTCAATCCCGGTTTCACAATCACTCAACTGCAATTCTCTAATTCCCGGTGTATCGATAAGTAAGCCGCCATCATGCAATAAGTGTAATGAACGTGAAGTCGTCGTATGTTGACCTTTGCCGTCCTCTATACTGACATCCGCTGTTGACTGATCAGAATCAGTCAGACTATTAATCAATGTAGACTTCCCAACACCAGATGACCCCACTAACGCAACGGTATGCCCTTCCGTGCACAAGGTCCTCAATGAAGATAGGCTGGTAGTATCTTTGGCATTCACACATTCAACCCGAAGATTATTTTGCAATGCTATAGCAGACTCTTTAAATGATTCTATATCAGCAGATAGGTCAATTTTTGTCAGGACAATTACAGGATTTATCTTCGCTTCATTCGCTAATGATAAATAACGTTCGATGCGCGAAACATTAAAATCTTGGTCACAGGACGTTACAATAAATAACGTATCAACGTTAGCTGCAATGATTTGATCATGAGTACGCTTTCCTGCAGCTTTACGCATTAATACTGTTTCTCTATCCAGTATTCGAAGTGGGCGTTCACCTTCATCAGGGATCAACATCCAATCGCCAACGGCAAGATTCTTTGGATCACTGAATACGCCTACTTCAAAGCTTTCAATTCCTTTGTTACTCCAGACAATGCAATGACTGCGGTGAATTTGAGCAATACGAGCAAGATAGCATTGCTCATTTTCATCAGACTTAATTTGTTGGATAAAGAACGGCTTCCAACCTAATTGAGGTAGATTAAAGATTATAAATACCTGGGCAATAAAAATTTAAGATAGTGAATAACTCAAATAATTTTATTAGTAATTAATTTAACTCTATAAGAGGTTGAGTAAAAGGAAGCTGGGCAGTATTGGTAAAGACTTCTTCCATATGATGGCAGGGACCAAGCCCTAATTGTTCCAGTGCCATTTTTAAAGACATTGTGTCGGTACGACCGAAGCCTGCACCAATTACTGAAGGTGCCATATTAGTTACTCTGGAAGCGGTCTTGAATTATTATCTGCAACAGTCTGCATATCACTTAACAATCGCCCTTCACCCACTTTTATCTCATGACATATCACATCATAAATTTCACTATGAAATATGAATTGATAATGACTGCAACTACCTAGGTGCTCCGGCTTAAACTGCTTCAACCAATCTGAATCATCAATTTTAAATATTGCAGCAACCGAATCTTCCGTCATCAAAACATTACCATGCACTTCTTCAGTCGTCATCGAAAATGCCTCAACCTCGATGAGCTTCAGATGCTTAATATTATCTTCATTATCTTCATCCTCAGGATTAAAATACTCAAAACCTTTTAATATAACCCCACCATGCGACCAAATAACGCGTTCTAATGCTGGCCCTTTACCATTATGGTGAAACTCTTCTTCTAGTAATGTTGTTGTTTTCATTTTAAGTTATTTATCCGTTGCTAATATTGTGAATTGATAATGAATAATTTTTGTATTCGATAATAATCGTGTAGCAGCATATTATCATGTAAATAAATATAGAAAAACGGACATTATTTAAATTGTACAAGTCCACTTAACTTTTGGGTCTATTTTCATTCGATTCCAGCACCATTTGGTAGACCTCATTTTTCTTTCTACCGGTTATCTTTGAGGTTAACCCTGCCGCATCTTTTGGCGGGAGTTTTTCGGAAAGGATTTGGTTGATGCGTAGTACTTCAGCATCGGAGACAGTTATCTCTTGAGCACCTTCAACAATAACAACGAATTCACCTTTTATTTTTATCTCTTCGCTTATCAATTTATCGTTAACGGCGGATAAACTATCACGCACAATTTGTTCGTACTGTTTGGTGAGTTCACGGGCAATAGTGACCCGTCTTTCAGAACCAAAGACCTCTTGCATATCTTCTATCGACTCGCGTATGCGATGTGGCGCTTCGTAGAAGATGAGTGTTCGTGACTCTGATATCAATTGCTGTAAACATTTTTTCCGCGCCTCTGTCTTCGCTGGCAAATAGCCTTCAAAGATAAACTTACTGGTTGGCAAGCCGGAGGCAGATAAAGCAGTAATGACTGCCGAAGGTCCCGGAATTGGAATGACCTTTAACCCTTTGTCATGTGCTGCAGTGACCAACTTATAGCCAGGGTCATTAATTAAAGGAGTGCCTGCATCTGAAATTAATGAGATAGATTCTCCATCGAGAATTTGTTGTATCAGCTGTGAGGTGAATTGTTCTTCATTGTGTTCATGATAGGCTTTAACTTTGGTCTTAATACCGAACCGGTCCAGTAAAGTCTTACTGTGACGTGTGTCTTCAGCAGCAATCAGGTCGACTTGTTTCAGTATTTCTATCGCGCGTTCAGAGATATCACCTAAATTTCCAATCGGTGTCGCTACAATATATAAAGAACCTGACAAAGTTTGCTCCTGAACGCTGTTCAAATTTGGGTGTCGTAATTATCAGATACTCGGATAATTTATCAGGGAATCGTGATGATCGCGCTGTACTGGCATTCGATACGCGTGCTCGCGACTGAAAGCATAGTTATTCATATGCTTGATTGAGCATGTGCGCGTATCGAATGCCACAGCAAGCGAGGGCACGATTAGCGATCCCAGTCAAAATTACACGTATAGTATGAAGTTACTTAAACAATATAACACTACAGCTTGAATTATTATTGAGCGCCCTGATGAAATATTCGAGTTTATGTTACACAATATACCTATGCGACTTTTAATAATTTTACTTTTTTCATTGGGTTTATTAACTGCCTGTGGACCTACCAAGCAGTCAACACCTCAAATTCAGGTCGATCCTGAAGAAAATGCCCGAACTTTGATGCAATCAGGAGATTATTCTGCTGCTGCTCTTGAATACCTGAGTCTAGCCACAAAAGATAAGCAGAATTCAACGATCTATCGCTTGAAGGCGGCAGCGGCTTATGTCGAAGCCGGCGATTATGGTGCAGCTCAAAAGACGCTAAATGACACAACTGTTGCGGATAATGACTCATTACAGAATATTAGGATGAAGATCCTGAGTGCCCGTCTCGAATTGGAATTTGGCCTGCCGGGTAAGGCATTGGGTCTGCTTGATGAATTATCTGAACCGAATATCCCACAAAGCTTGAGAGTGACTTTTCATGATATCCGCGCCAAGGCTTATCTCGCTCACGGGGATTACCTCAAGGCCGCATCAGAACGCTTACTTTTATCAAATTATCTGAATACGCCAACAGAGATAGACCAAAATAATCGGTCGCTGTGGAACGTGCTTGAATCAATACCTGCGTCAGATATTGATGATTTACGGATCGCGGCTCCAGACGAATTAACCAGTTGGTTTGAACTGGCATCACTTTACCAAACATACCGATATCAACCGGCCAGATTAAACAATGCCATTGATGGTTGGGTACAACGTTACCCCGGGCACCCGGCATATTCATCTATCGCACAAGAGCTCATAGGCAAGAGCAAGCAATTTGTAAATCGACCTGCAAAAATTGGATTACTATTACCTTTATCTGGCAAATTCCAAAAATCTTCAACTGCAATACGCGATGGTTTTTTAGCTGCCTGGTATATGGATGGACTGGAAAAATCAGATATTGAGATCTATGACGCAAATTCCCTGAATATTATTGACGTTTACCAGCAAGCCGTTAACGATGGTGTGGATTATGTCGTTGGACCATTAGAAAAAGAAGCCATCAATCAATTGGCCAACCAAGGAGACCTTCCCATTCAGGTGCTGGCTCTTAATCGCCAGGATTCTAATTATAGGGATCTTAATAAGGAACAGACTAATGACAAACTAATTCAGTTCGGTCTGTCGCCTGAAGATGAAGCTGCTCAAGTCGCTGAAATTGCTATGTCTGATGGCCATCGACTGGCATTAGTAATGACTCCCGGCAACTCTTGGGGTGATCGTATTGCAGAAGCATTCATATCTCGTTGGATAGAACTTGGCGGCGGCGTATTAGAACGTGCTATTTTTCAAAGTAATTCAAAAGATTTTGGTTCCCCGGTTAAGACGCTGTTAAATATCGATAGCAGTGAGAAACGTGGTCGAGATCTACGTAATAAGCTCAATATAAAGATTAATAATGTTGAGCGGCGCCGAGAAGATGCGGATTTTATATTCACTGCGGCGGTCCCCGGTGATGCCCATCAATTGTTTCCACAATTTCGTTTTCATCGCGCTGGCGATTTACCCGTCTATTCAACCTCGCATATTTTCACAGGTATTTTTGATGAAGCCAGAGATATAGATTTAAATGATGTAATGTTTATTGATATGCCCTGGATACTGGATACATCACGTCAACTTTCGATTATTCAGGATGCACTCAATCGGAATTGGTCGCAGGAAAGATCTCAATACAGACGTCTCTATGCTCTCGGCATAGATGCTTATCATTTAATCCCTGAAATTGGCCGCCTGAGTGCAGAAAAGAATACTTTCCTGAGTGGCGAAACAGGCGACCTGAGCATTACACCAGAAAATATTATCAAACGTAAATTGCAACGCGCTCAATTCGTTGAAGGAAAGCCTGTCTTGTTGAATTAAATAACGCAAAATCATGGATGATAATTAAATCAAAACCGGCTAATCATGCTGGTAAAATTGCTGAAGACATTGCTGCACAATATCTGATCAATCAAGGCCTGAAATTGATTGACCGGAATTTTCATTGTCGCTTTGGCGAGCTTGATCTGATTGTCCGTGATAAGGAAATACTAACCTTCATCGAAGTACGTTATCGAAAAAACGAACAATATTTAGCTGTTGTTGAAACAATTGATCAACATAAATGTCGAAAGCTTATCATCACCAGTGAATACTATTTATCCAAACATAAAAACTATCGAGCTTATCAATGTCGCTATGACGTCATCGCCATTACTGGTGAGCTTAATAAGCCGGTAATCGAGTGGATTAAAAATGCATTTCAGGCATAATGACGACGATTTTTAGATAACGAATTAACTCTAATGGATGCCATTCAACGCGTAATAAACAACTTTAATGAAAGCATTCAGGTAAAAACTGATGCTGTCGGCAAACTAGCGCCTGTTATTGCAGATGCCGCTGCTGCCATAGCAGATTCCCTGTTAAATGATCACAAGATCATGGCTTGCGGTAATGGCGGTTCTGCTGCCGACGCACAGCATTTTTCCGCAGAGATGCTGAATCGCTTTGAAATGGAACGCCCTGGCTTACCTGCAATCGCCCTAACCACGGACTCTTCAACCTTAACGTCTATTGCAAACGACTATCAATTTGCTGAGATCTATTCAAAACAAATTCGAGCACTCGGACAAGAGAATGACGTACTGCTGGCTATCAGTACCAGCGGTGAATCACATAATATTGTTCATGCTATCGATGCCGCCCATGATAGAAATATGGTTGTTATTGCATTGACCGGTAGAGAGGGTGGCCAAATTGCTGATTTGATGAACGACAATGATTTTGAAATACGTGTACCAACCTGGTCTACGGCGCGAATACAGGAAGTTCATATTATGATCATCCATTCGCTTTGTGATCTCGTGGACCTACAATTACTCGGACAGGACGGATGATATGAAACACATTAAGTTACTACAATTATTAATCCTACTTTGTTTAATGCCTTATATCTCAGGTTGTGCGCTTGTCGCAATCGGTGGCGCAGCATCGGTCGCGACAGTTGCCGTTGACAGAAGAACACCCGGCACCCAGCTTGAAGACCAAACAATCGAAGTAAAGGCAGGCCAAGCTCTCAAAAGTGACCCAGAGATAAATGAACAAGCACACTGGAATGTGATCAGTTATAACACAGTAGTGTTACTCACAGGCGAAACACCAACTGATGCCATGCGCCAAAGGTCATTAGAGTTAGTTAAATCGGTCGAGAAGGTCACTCATGTCTATAACGAGATCACCATTGCCGCTCCAAGCTCGATGGTCGCAAGAACCAGTGACTCCTATATTACGACCAAAGTAAAAACACAAATGTTTGCCAATAAAGAACTAACCGGCATTGAAATAAAAGTAGTCACTGAAAAAGGCGTTGTTTACCTGATGGGTATTGTGAGCCGCGCTGAGTCAGAAGTGGCAACCGAGATTGCGAGACAAACAGGCGGCGTTCAGAAAGTTGTAAAACTGTTTCAGTACACAGACTAGCTAGTTATTTTAAAATAGTCTGGTATACACCTGCTTTTGCTTGAGAAAAACAACAGGCAATAATGCGTGAATGTGTGTTCATATTTTTTCATCGCAGTTAATGCAATCTTTGTCGCCGGTTCTATTGGAAAGCCATAGATACCAGTACTAATCGCAGGAAAGGCATTTTTTTAAACTTTTTCTGACAGCAAGTTCTAGTGAATTCATATAACAAGAACGCAGTAGCTCAGCTTCGTCTTGTGTCCCACCTTGCCAAACTGGTCCTGCCGTATGAATAATCCAATCTGCTGCCAAATTATAACCCGGCGCCAATTTAACCTGCCCCACCTCACAACCACCGAGTGTTTTATTGAACACTAATAATTCAGGCCCGGCAGCACGATGAACAGCACCATCGACACCGCCGCCACCAAGCAACCAGGCATTCGCAGCATTGACTATCACATCAACCTCTCGTGTTGTGATGTCAGTCTGAATAATTTCAATCATGGCAATCTAACTAAATTAACTACTGTTCAAAAAGCATTTTTTATCAACAAAGTGTTAAAGTAAGCACCAAATTATTCCAGTATACGCCAGAAATTATTATGTTTGATCATTCAGAAACCTTAAAAAATTCATTGCTTAGTGCTTTAAAAGATAAAGGCTCAGCCTATCAGCCTAGGACGAGATACCTAGATGACAATCAACAACCCATCCATATCAATCGCCTGATACTTGAAGATTCTCCCTACCTCTTACAACACGCACATAACCCTATTGACTGGTTTTCCTGGGGCGATGAGGCATTTGCGAAAGCCAAAGCCGAAAACAAACCGGTATTTTTATCAATCGGCTATTCAACCTGTCATTGGTGTCATGTCATGGAAGAAGAAAGTTTTGATAATGAAGAAGTTGCAAAACACATGAATGAATTTTTTATCTGCATCAAGGTTGATCGAGAATGTCATCCTGATGTTGATACCTACTACATGACCGCGGTAATGATGATGCAAGGCCATGGTGGCTGGCCTATGAGTAGTTTCTTAACACCGGAGAGAAAGCCTTTTTTTGGTGGGACTTACTTTCAACCAACTCAGTTTATTACCTTAATGAGCCGCGTCGATGAACTCTGGCATAAACAGTCTGCTGAGATACTGGAACAGGCCAACTCGATAAGCACCCAAGTCGCCGGTGCAATGCAAACCAAACGATCACTTAATGAGATTGGCCCTAATGTCATTGACGTCACAGCACAGTCGATCATGAATCACCATGATGAAACTAATGGTGGCTTCGGACAAGCACCTAAATTTCCAAATGAACCCTACCTTTATTTCTTGCTCGAATACGCCGTCTTGTCGGGAAAACAGGATGAATTGGATGCCGTTATCAAAACGCTGCACATTCAGAGCTGTGGCGGTATTTACGATCAGATCGCTGGTGGCTTCCATCGATATGCAACGGATCAAAGCTGGTTGATTCCACACTTCGAAAAAATGCTCTACAACCAGGCAAACCTGTCTTATGTCTTCGCCCAAGCCTACACGATAACCGGCGCGAAGGATTTCAAACGCGTTGCTTGTGAAACATTGGATTATGTTAGTCATGAGATGACAAATAAAGACGGAAGCTTTTATTCCGCTACCGATGCTGATAGTGAAGGAGAAGAAGGACTGTTCTTTATTTGGGATAAAGAAGAGATTGAAGTATTACTAAAAGATGATGCTGAAGAATTCATCAAGCTGTATCAAGTAACAGCAGCCGGTAACTTTGAAGGAAAGAATATTCTTAATTTAAACCAACCTTTAGAAGACTATGCCATTGAAAATAATATCGACTATGACGAACTAGTCGATCGACTAGCAACTAGCAAAAAAACCTTATGGGAAGCAAGAGAGAAACGTATTCCGCCACTACGCGATGACAAGATTATTACTGCCTGGAACGCTATGATGATTAAATCATTTGCTTATGTCGGACAAAAATTAAATAGAAAAAACTATATTGATATCGCTATCAGAGCTGCTAACACTCTTTTAGAAACGAATAAAACTGAAGACGGTCAATTAAGCCGCTCCAGCCTGTCGGGTCAAGCCTCTATCCCTGCCTTACAGGAAGACTATGCCTATTTAGCGGAAACTCTATTGCAGATCTACGATGCCACTCAAGATAATCAATGGCTAGATAATGCTGCAACATTGTCTGATGTCATGATCGAATCTTTCTGGGATAAAGAAAATGGTGGTTTCTTCATGGGCAGTCAAAGCAAAGACAATTTATTACCTGCATCACCAAAAGAGATAAATGATAACGCTACCGCTTCCGGTAATTCAGTTGCGTTAAGAACATTAATAAGACTAGCAAGGCGCACTGGGGAGAAGCAATATCACTCGACAGCCCAACAATTAATCATGGCCTATTCGCATGACATCACTCAACGCCCCTATATTTGTAGCTATCTGATGTGTGGCATGTTGGAGATGTTTGTTGGCGAACAATCACATCAACAATGGTGTGCCGATGGCAATATCAATATTTCTGGCGTGTGCAACAAAATCAAAGATAACTATAAATTGATACTAACCATTACCATTGCTGAAAAATGGCATCTCAATCAAATAAAAGATGAATTTAATCTTGCCGTCCCGGTATCCGTGCAAGCAATTAAAGGATGGACAATCGACCACATTTTTTACCCCGCGTTCATAACTAAAACTCTAGGCTTTCAGACAGAACCTGCTGATGTTTTTGAAGGAACAATCCAGATTACTGCAGATTTATCGAATGATAATAACGAGTTTGCCTTTCCTAAAAACTTATTAAAGTTAAAACTGGGACTGCAAGCATGTGATGAGCATAAATGCTTGGCGCCGGAGAGTGCAAGCTGTGTTATACCTGTTCTAGACTAAGAACAAGTTGGCTTAAGTCGGCATCATCTCCATCAACCTATTTAGTCTTTGTGGTAGATTTGTTAAATCAAGACCTGTTAGCGTGAGAAATTTATCCGCAAGTGTTTCCAATTCGGCTGTTTCGGGGAGTTTGAAATTCGATGCAAAGAGTATTGCGTTAAAATGATCGGGCACTTCTAGCAGAGAGATATTATCAAAATAATTTTTCATCGGTAATAAGATATCAAGCACATCATCTTCCGATTCTGGTAAAAGATTAATCGCCAATACACCTTTATCATCAAGACAGTTATCCAGTTTTTTATAAAAGCCTTCGTCGTATAAACAAGCGGGATGCTCTTCATCATTAAAGATGTCACACAAAATAATATCGTAGGCTTTTTTTTCATCGGCCAAGAATTCTTCTGCAGAGGTATTAATAATTTGACACCCCTCCCCGATAAAGAAAAACTCTTTGGCTAATTGAATTACTGATTCAGATGTCTCAAGTGAGGTTATCTCCACGTCAGATAACTTATCTATGCAAAACCTTTCTATTGATCCACAACCAAAACCCAAATTCAGTAACTGCCTTGGTTCGGGACAAAATAATAAAGTTGCTAGTAAGGCTTGTATATTTGGCAATAAAATTTGGCTTGTTGAATTCACATCCATCAACCCCTGTATTGAATCACCGCCAATTTGTAGCCAACGGTAGTCGTCATACTCTCGAACCTCGATTAGTTGATCATCAACCACCTCTGAACGTAGAACTTGGCTTTGTTCTGGGGACAAATCATAAATTTTTTCGAGTAAGGTCATCTTTCGTTTTAAGTACGATTATATAAACACGCATTATATTACCCAAATGCAACGACGCCTGATAATATTCGCCCCCATTTGTATAAATAAAATATAGGTAGTAAATGTGTCAGAATTTGTAATCGGTCAACGCTGGGTCAGCCACACTGAGACAGAGCTTGGCTTAGGCATAATTGTTGGAATTGAAGGTCGCCATATTACTATTAGCTTTCCTGCTGTCGACGAAGAGCGGCTCTATGCCGTGCAGACTGCCCCGCTTACTCGCATTGAGCATAAACCGGGCGAAACTATTCATACGCAAGATGACCGTACCTTTCAGGTTCTCAAAGCAGAACCGCATCAAGGTCGACTGATTTATCACGTCAGAGATGCCGAAGGCGAACAACACGAGATAGATGAGCTCGATTTGAACAGCTTTGTCGAGCTAACCTCTCCAAAACAACGCCTGACCAGCGGCCAGCTCGACAATCTCAAGGCCTTCCAGTTACGTTGTGAGACATTATTGCTGTTAAACCGACTTCAGCAATCACCCGTCAAAGGACTGCTGGGATCGCGCACAAACCTATTACCGCATCAAACCTATATCGCACACGAAGTTGCTAAACGTTTCGCGCCACGTGTCTTACTGGCCGATGAAGTTGGCCTCGGCAAGACCATAGAAGCCGGGATGATCCTGCATTATCAACTCCATACTGGCCTGGCAAATCGTGTCCTAATCGTCGTGCCTAATACCCTGACACATCAATGGTTAGTCGAGATGCTACGCCGGTTTAACCTGCGCTTTGCCTTGTTTAATGCCGACCGATTACTCGCTCTGCGTGAAGAAGAAGGCAACCCATTCGAAAGTGAACAATTAATTATATGTAGCCTCGATAATCTAACCAGCGATCCGAGCCTTTTCAAAGATGCACTGAGCGCAGACTGGGACATGGTCGTAGTGGATGAAGCACACCACTTGCATTGGGATGAAGGCGATGAGGGTCACGATTATCGCTGTATTGAAGCCTTAGCCGAACAATGCCGTGGATTATTACTACTTACCGCGACACCTGAACAAGTAGGTGCTGCGAGTCATTTTGCACGTCTACGTCTACTCGACCCCGCACGTTTTCATGACCTCGATAGCTTCAAGCAGGAAGAACAGGGTTATCAACAATTAAGTGATACTGTAAAGGTCTTGCTAGATCAGCAAGACGAACCTCTGAGCGATGACATACTAGGCTTATTAAAAACATACCTGGATGATGAAGCACCAAACGATAACAACCCTGATATCGAAGAACGAGAAAAAATAGTCAGCAAACTCCTCGATCGTCATGGCACTGGACGCGTATTCTTACGCAATACGCGCGAAGCGATAAAAGGCTTTCCAGAAAGAAAGTTGCATGCCATGCCACTAGCTTTTCCTGAAATCTACGCATCACTGTCAGGTAAGCAAACGCTGTTTCCTGAAATTGAAATCGACAGCAAAGACTGGCTAAAGCAAGACCCACGCGTTCAGCACTTAATCACGCTATTAACAACATTAAAGTCAGAAAAGGTATTGGTCATCTGCGCCAATGCAGAGACCGCAACGAGCCTGGAGAAATACTTACAACTTAAAATGGGCATTCGCTGTGCCGCATTTTACGAGGGGCTCAGCATTATTGAACGCGACCGAGCAGCGGCCTACTTCGCCGATACTGAGGGTGGTGCACAGATCCTGGTCTGCTCTGAAATAGGTAGTGAAGGCCGTAACTTCCAGTTCGCCCATCACCTCGTGTTATTCGATCTACCATTGAACCCAGATTTATTAGAACAGCGTATTGGCCGACTGGATCGTATTGGCCAAACTGAAACCATCAATATCCACGTGCCTTATATTGAGCAATCAGCTCAAGAGGTCCTCTTTAACTGGTACAACGATGGTCTCAATATCTTTATCGAAAGTTGTGCCGCGGCCTATTCCATCTATGAAAAATTTGGGGAACCACTCAATGCGGCCTTAGATAAACCCGATACCCATATCACGACACTGATAGACGAGACCAAATCGCACACCGATAGCGTAAAAAAAGCCATGCACGATGGTAGAGATAGACTGGTTGAATTGAATTCCTGTCGCAAAGATATCGCTGAAGAAATCATTGAATCTATTAGTGAAGAAGAGAACCCAAAAATATTAATGGACTATATGGAAAACATGTTCGATGCCTATGGCGTTGACCATGAAGAACATTCCGAAAACACCTGGATACTGCATCCTAGCGACCACATGCGCACCGGTTACTTTCCGGGACTCAGTGATGAAAGCATTACCATCACCTTCGATCGAAACAAGGCACTCAGTCGTGAAGATCTATCCTTCGTTAGCTGGGAACATCCTATGGTCGCTGAAGCTATAGAGATGGTATTAACCAGTGAAATCGGTAACACCTATATCACCAGTATAGAAATGGAAGGTATAGAACCCGGCACCATCATGCTAGAAACCTTCTCCAGCATCAGCGCCATTGCGCCAAAGCGACTACAAGTTGATCGCTACCTACCGATCACACCACTACGTACACTGATCAGTAATGACAGAAAGAACTACGCAAAGCTATTAAGCCACGACAAACTCAACACGCTCTGCCAAAAGATAGAACGCCAAACCGCACACGCAATTATCAAACAGATCAAACCCGAAATCGAAACTATGATCGACTTCGCCACGAAGTTCACAGATTCAAAAGTACCCGAAGTCCGGAAAGAAGCACAGCAACGCGTCGATACATTACTTGGTGCAGAAATAGAACGCCTGAAACAACTACAAAAGAAAAATAAAACGATCCGTCAAGAAGAAATAGAATTCATGGAAGAACAACTTCACGCCTGCACAGAAGTCATCAGCAATGCTAAATACGAACTACAAGCAGTACGACTGGTAATCGCTCAGTAGAGCCATTCTAATTACTGTTATAATTCATTAAATATAAATACACACTACCTGAGGCAACCATGAAAAACTTTATCATCATAATATTATCGTTAGTTTTATTCACACCACTTGCTTATGCAGATAAAAAACATGGCGGAAAGACAATCGAAGTTAAAATTAGCCTTGGCACAAAAGATAATCAGATGGTATTTGTCCCGGATACACTCACATTCGAACGCGGCAAATATTACAAACTGGTTATAAACAACCCCAGCCCAGATGAACATTACTTCAACTCAGATGCATTCGCCACACACATCTTTACTCGCAAAGTAGAAGTCATGGATAAAGAAGGCAAAACTGTTGCAGAAATCCATGGAGCAACGAATGGCATCGAATTAAAACCCGGCGCATCAGTAGAATGGTTCTTCTTACCAATGACTAAAGGAAAAAACCTAAAACTCTACTGCCAAAAAAAGGGTCATGAAGGACAAGGGATGGTAGGAACAATTAATATCGTTGGTGATTTGTAATAAAACAATTCAATCGATCTTAATTCTTTATAACTTTTCTTTCGTTTAGAATCCCATCCTCATTAACACCATTGATCCAAAGACTAAAAATGCCTATTAAGCCTATACCCGCTATTAACCAGATTATTGCTGAGGAACTCAATGTCAAACTATCGCAGGTCGATGCTGCGATCACCTTGCTCGATGAAGGTGCCACCGTTCCATTCATATCGCGTTACCGTAAGGAAGTAACTGGTGGGCTCGATGATAGTCAGCTGCGCCAGCTCAACGAACGACTGGGCTATTTACGTGAGCTTGGTGAGCGGCGCAAAAGCGTGCTCGCGAGCATCGAAGAGCAGGCCAAGCTTACACCCGAGTTGCGCACGGCCATCGAGCAGGCGGATACCAAGACCCGACTCGAAGACCTCTATCTACCGTATAAAAAGAAGCGCCGTACCAAAGGTCAGATCGCGATCGAAGCAGGCCTCGAATCACTTGCCGATGCAATTATGCAAGACTTCAATGTAGAGCCTGAAACCCTAGCTAGTGAATACATAAACGACGATATTAGCGATAGCCAAGCCGCCCTCGATGGTGCCAAATTTATCCTCATGGAGCGTTTTGCCGAACATGCCGACCTGCTCGCGCGACTCCGTGCGCTAATCGCCGACAAAGGCATGTTGATGAGTAGCGTCAGCAAGGATAAGGAAGAACAGGGTGAGAAATTTCGAGATTATTTTGATTACCGCGAACCCATTACCAAGGTGCC
>JBLHKL010000020.1:0-23566 GCA_047618295.1 Gammaproteobacteria bacterium
CTTTATTGATGCTCTTATCGTTCATTACTTTTCTATCTAATAAGTAAATTGAGGGTTAATATTTTTTTACTTTAAAATATAACCACGATCTTTTAGATACGTTTTCATGTGGGGCCTTGCTTCTTTTACTAACATGTCTGCTATTTGTTCGCTCCATGTCGTTTCTTTTGTTCCGCTGGTTCTGCTCCGATAATAATCGCGTACTTGTTCATCGTATTCGGAGATGGTTTTTGTATCGTTGTCGTCTTGATAACGGTCTGTTTTTAAAATAACTGATATTGGCAATCTTGGTTTTGTTTCTGGGTCTTGTGCGGGATAACCAAGGCACATGCCAAATACTGGGTAGACTAATGTTGGTAGCTTAAGCAAATCAGAGACTTCAGCAATGTTGTTACGGATGCCGCCGATATAAACGCCTTCTATTCCTAGGGATTGTGCAGCTGTCATGACGTTTTGGGCAAACAATGCGACGTCAACGGTCGCCGTTATAAATTGTTCTGTGTAGCCTGACTCCATTTTGCTGTTGTGCATATCACAGACTAATTTATGTCGATTCATGTCAGCACAAAACACTAGGAATTTTGCTGCGCTTGCGATATAGGGTTGGCCACCTGCTAAGTCGACTAACAGATTTCGTTTGTTCTTATCTTCGACTTGAATCACGGTGCAGGCTTGAATAAAACTGGATGTTGCTGCTGCCTGGCCGCACTTAATTAATTCTTCAAGTACGTCTTGTGTAATTTCTTGATCTGTAAACTTGCGTACCGAACTACGTGACTGTAATAGATTGATTACTTCGTTCATAAAATTATTTCTTATTTAATTGTGGTGACTCGATATAACTCGTGTCCACTATCATAATACTTTTTTTCAAATGGGCTGATAAAACCAGTTATTTCAACACTATCCATTAGTACTTTTTTATTCGTTATTATTTCCAATGCTTGTTTAAACTCTTCTGCGTAGATTTGCCAATTGGTTCTTAATTCAATTTGATCACATAGATTGATCATTTCCGGAAACACAGGATGGCCATGCCAGCGGCGTTTTAGTTGGTCTTTTTTTGGCCAGGGATTGGGATAAAGTAAATAGTGTTTTTTTATATTCCAATCGCTTTCTTTTATCATACGCCAGATATCGACCACATCGGCTCTTGCTAGAACTAGATTATCTTGATGATGTACAGAATGTTCGGTGATTAATTTTTCTAAACGCTTTTCTGATTTGTCGATGCCAATAATTAATGCGTCAGGGTTTAGTTTAGCTAATTGCAGACTACTCTCACCAGTACCGCAGCCCGAATCTAATATGATTGGTTTGTTTATGTGTTTTTGTATTGCATCGATTTGATGAAATATTTCACCGGTGAATGGTCGATATGGCTTTCTGTACGGGTTGGTAAGATGTTTCTTTATACTGCTTTCGATATCTTTATGAATGCCGGATTGGTTACTGGTAACGATGCTTGACTTAATGGTCATTAATTGTGGTCATCGTTACTGGAATTGGATGACGGTCTCTGCTTCGAACACTGGGCCATCGACACAGACGCGTTTCATTGCTGGGCCTTTGTCTGTTTCTATAAGAACGGTACAACCGGCACAACCACCAACGGCACAGGCCATGTATTCTTCTAAAGATACCTGACAAGGTAGGTTATATTCTTTTGCCAGTTGAGCGACTGCTTTTAACATTGGTGTTGGACCGCAGGTGAATATTTCGACTTCTTTACGTTCATCTTCATCAAGATTATCTAACCAATGACGAGTTAAGTCTGTAACGTACCCATTAAAACAGCCAGGATAATCGTGCAGACTGGTTAAACGAGAGGGTATGCCCCAATCATCCAGTAAAGGCATTGATGCAATCACATCGGCTGGCATTTCTTTTACCATGATCTGTGAAGGACGGCTTTTAAATGGGAAGGGAATTTCAGAACCCATAATAACTAATGGGCTAATATCCTTTGCAGTGTTTTTAATATGTTCTGCTAGAAACACCATAGGCGGGATACCAACACCACCACCGATTAACAGTGGTCGTTTTTTGTAGCCGTCCATTTTGAATGATTGACCAATAGGGCCAATCAAATCAATTTTGTCGCCAATATTCCGCCTTGATAATAAATCTGTACCTTGTCCATGGACTTTATATAGGACATCAATGGTTTTGGTTTTCGGATTACTGCGCATGATCGACATTGGTCGACGCATGTATAAGGCCGGGTCGCATTGCATATGGATAAAATGACCGGGCTTGGCATGTGCTGCTGTTTCTGGTGCTTGCAGGCGCATATGATACTGCCCATCGGCATACTCGTCTTGCGATAATAGTTCTGCCTGCTCTACATAGAGCGTGTTACGTGTTGCTGGGTGTTTCATTTGTAATCCTGATTGATAAAATAGATCTTAACTAATGCCATAGACGCCTACACGGATGTAGGCGATTGAAAGCGTCTGGAACATGTTTTCCAGGACACGGAGTACACAGAGAATGACGAAGAATTAAATAAAAAAACAGAGAAAATATTTTATTTATTAAAAGCTAATAGTTTCTAAAACTAAATGCCCTTGTGTTTTGAATGTTTCTCTCTGTGTGCTCCGTGCCCTCTGTGGCTAAATAATAAAAATTACTCACGGTCAAATACCACTTCACCATTAAACAAAGTATGGGTAACTTGTCCGGGCAATTCCCATCCTTTGAAAGGTGTGTTCTTTCCGGCACTGAGTAGTGAGGCTATATCGACACTGCTACTCGAATCTAAATCGAGTATACATATGTCTGCGTCTCTTCCTGCGGCTAGTGTGCCTTTATTAATGCCGAGTATATTTGCCGGTTGCGAGCTTAATACTGCGATTGCTTGTTCCAGTTTTATTTCTTTTCGATTAACCAGATGTAGAATAAGTGGCAATAAGTGTTCAATCGTTGAGGCCCCTGCTTCGGTTTGACTAAACGGCGCTGCTTTAGCATCGGCATCGTGTGGCTGATGATCAGAGCATACTGCTGTGATGACGCCCTTATTAATGCCTTCTATTAATCCTTTGCGGTCGCGTTCGTTACGTAATGGTGGTTGTAAGTGACAATCATTGTTGTAATCGGCGACGTCCATTTCTGTTAGGTGAAGATTACAAATTGAAACATCGGCAGTTACAGGCAGGCCTTGTTCTTGTGCTGCTGCAATCATAGATACACTTCGTGCACTTGATAGCCTACAGAAGTGTGCCTTTACTTGTGTTTGTTCAACTAATAATAACGCACGACTTAGTGCGACCGTTTCAGCGGTTTCAGGTATTCCAGGAAGCCCAAGCCGAGTACTGACGGGACCTTCATGTACAACACCGTTATTTTTTAATGAGTAATCTTCAGCGAAAAAGAAAACAGTCAGTCCACAACTGTGTGCGTATTCGAATGCACGCCTTAACACCTCTGTGCTTTCAATCGGTGCGAGACCATTGCTAACGCCTATGCAGCCGGCTCTCCTTAGTGTATCCATTTCTGCCAGATGTTCACCCTTCAAACCAAGTGTTAGCGCCGCTAAAGGATAGACATTGGCTCGGTTGGCATCACGTGTACGTTGATGAATCAGATCAACTACAGCTGTCGTATCTATAACCGGCTTTGTATCAGGTGGACAGCAGATAGAGGTGATGCCGCTGCTATTTGCCGCTTGGCATTCAGACTGAAAAGTTGCTTTGTGTGCATAGCCAGGCTCACGTAAACGAGCGCAGAGATCGACGAGACCAGGCAAGACGACCTTATCTTTAGCATCGATTTGAAGGTCACTTTCAAAACCATCGGGTTTCTTTTTGATGCCGACAATTTTTCCATCGGCGATATAGAGATCTTGCTTTCCATCAAGTTTATTCGCGGGGTCGAATAGTCTTCCTCCATTTATAACAATGCGCATTACTTATCGGCCTCCGAGTCTTCAGGGCTACGCCCCATGATCATCGCCATGACGGCCATACGCACGGCGATGCCATGACTGACTTGTTGCAGGATGACAGAGCGTTCACCGTCGGCGACATCGGAAGCTATTTCTACGCCGCGATTAATTGGGCCAGGATGCATAACGATGACATCTGGTTTTGCTTTTTCCAGTCGCTTGCTGGTTAGGCCGTAGCGCTGAAAGTATTCATTCTCACTCGGCAAAAAGGCGCCACGCATTCGTTCTTTTTGTAGACGTAACATCATCACTACATCTACCCCGTTCATTCCTTCATCCATGTCATGAAAAACCTGTACACCTAGATTCTCAACATCTTTTGGAATCAGCGTCTGCGGCGCAATAATGCGTGTTTCAAGTGCACCCAGTGTACTTAATGCGTGTATCTCTGATCGTGCAACGCGTGAATGCAAGACATCTCCAACGATTGCGACACGCAGATTTTCAAAGGTTTTTTTATGTCGACGTATGGTAAACATGTCCAGCATTGCTTGAGTTGGATGGGCATGACGACCATCACCGGCATTGATTACACTAATGTGCGGTGCAACCTGTGTGGCGATGTAATGTGCAGCGCCGCTATTGGCATGGCGTACAACAAACATATCGCAATGCATGGCTTCAAGCGTATGTAAGGTATCACTAAGTGTCTCGCCCTTACTCGTTGCCGAAGTAGCGATATTCAGATTAAGAATATCAGCAGATAATCTTTTTGCAGCAAGCTCAAAGGTAGTGCGTGTGCGCGTACTTGGTTCGAAGAATAAATTGGCGATGGTTTTGCCGCGTAATAAGGGGACTTTTTTTACAGCTCGTTCGCCGACACTGGCGAACGATTCGGCGTGATCAAGAATACTTTGGAGTAATGATTGGCTAAGACCTTCTGTAGTAAGAAAATGCTTCAGGTTGCCGTTTTTGTCGAGTTGAATTTTGTTTCCAGTCATCCCGTATTTTACGTTCCAGTATTGCTAACTGTATCTATTGATATCGTCAGTGGCTCTGGGCCAAGGAGCTTAACATGCTCCTCTGCATTCAGAGCAATAGTTTTTCCAATTATATCAGCCTGTATTGGTAGTTCTCTGGTGCTGCTGCGGTCAACTAATACCGCCAGAGTTATACTTGCAGGGCGACCATAATCAAAAATCTCGTTCATAGCCGCTCTAATAGTACGTCCTGTGTAGAGTACGTCATCAACGAGGATAATATGTCGATCATTCACATCTACGGGTAATTGACTAGGACTCACTTCCGGATGCATACCCAAGGAGCTGAAGTCATCGCGATAGAATGCGATGTTTAACTCTCCCAGAGGATCTTTATATTCGAGTTGTTGGTGTAATTGATTGGCTATCCATGCCCCGCCGGTTTTAATACCGATCATTAACGGTGCAGCGTAGTTATTGGAACTGGTATGAGACTGGATGGCGGTCGCCATCTCGCTTATTAATTGCTTAACATTGGACTCATCTGACATGGGGCGCTAGTTTTGCTTATTTTGTGCAATTTGTCGATGATTCTTATGGTCGTGTTGATTAATTAACCTTAGCTTTGCATAAGTTTTGACAGAAAAATAAACATGCCACAGAGGGCACACGACTGCATGGACGCAGGAGGTAGAACTGAGTCTGGAACAGAAGTCGAGAGCAATGCCTGCAGCAATTGTCGAGAGAAAAACAAAGGCTATTTTAATAAAGTAAAAGTGAGACAGGATATATTTACTGAGAACTTATCTTTCTTTTAGTTTTTTTGCCTCTCTCTGTTTCCTCGGTAACTGTTCCAGACGTCGCCTAAAGCGCCTACTGTTGGTGCTCTACCTCCTCCATCCATGGAGTCGTCTGTGGCGTGTTGCCTTTGTCTACCTAAATCTATTACTTAGTGTTCTCTCACTAGTCTTCACCGATGGTGTTGAGCAGAACGGCGCTATCAGCATGTTCGTTCAGCCATGTCTCTAGAATGAGTCTGGCAGCGACGGCATCCAAATCGCGTGAGGATTTTAGTTCTCGTCTGGCTTCATAAGAAGAAAGTTGCTCTTCAATCAATTCTACCGGCAGTTTAAAACGACCTTCTAATTGTCGTCCAAATTTCTCTGCGGCATCTGTCATTTCTTGTCTGTCACCCTCAAGTGTAAAGGGATGGCCGACAATTAATTTATCTGGTCGCCATTCTCCGATGAGATGTTCGATTTTCCCCCAATTTGGTTTTTTGTTAACAACCTTAATGATTTCAAGCGCGGTAGCCGTCGCCGTAACCGTTTGACCAACTGCTGATCCTATTCGTTTTTCGCCGTAATCGAAGCAGAGCAGTGTCTGATTTTTCACGCGTGACCAATATTGAGAGATAGTTTTTCAATATCAATACCCATGTGACCAACTGCGGTGTTCCAACATTGATCGAAAGGTGTATTGAATATTATTTCACTATCCGCTGGGCCAGATAGCCAGGCATTATCCATGATTTCCTGTTCGAGCTGTCCTTCTGCCCAACCTGCGTAGCCCAATGCGATAAGTGATTCTGTGGGGCCATCTCCAACTGCTATTGCTTCAAGAATATCCTTCGAGGTTGTTACACGCATTTCATCAGAGATGATGATTGATGAATCCCACTCGTTATTTGTTTGGTGCAAAATAAAGCCTCGGTCAGTATGGACTGGGCCACCATGGAATATCGTTCTGTCCTTGGTTTCCTGATTATTGGTGGGAATATCCATCTGTTCGAAGATTTCACCAAGGTTGATATCCAAGGGCTTATTAATCACTATCCCCATTGCACCCTCTTCATTATGGGCACAGATATAAGTCACAGATTTTTCAAAGTTGGGGTCTTTGAGGCTGGGCATTGCGATTAAAAAATGACTGGTTAGATTTGTTTGTTGCATACTAAATAGTATTAGCAGTAATCCTGATTTACACAAGTATTGTCTTTAGGATATCTCTAAAAATGCACTTTTTCCGCGATTTAACATGCCGTTCATTAAATCATATTCACGGTAGCCGCGTCAGCTCGGCAACTGCTCCCGGCGTCGCCTAAAGCGCCTACTGTTGGTGCTCTACCTCCTGCATCCATGCAGTCGTCCGTGCTCGAATGCCCACAGGGCAGGATCTCCTCATGTATGCCATATACACTGCGGTTCTCGGCTTTGGCTTCCTCGGCAATTGCTCCTGCATTGCTCTACTACGTCACGTCCTTGTGACTATACGTCGCTCTATCACCTGCTCCCCCCACAAGGGGGAACCGAGGTCCTTGCACTTATGTACAGGGATGCACTGTATGCTGGTTTCGCCTAATGCGCCTACTGTTGGTGCAGGAGCAAAACCGGTCACGAAAAAATCACTATTTTAGAAATACCCTTTATCTAAAACCTTTATTATTTATAAATTGCCAAGTACGCATAATATGTAAAATATCTGTTTCGTCCTTGATGTGTTGTGGGAAGGCTCCATAGGGGGCAGCAAGTTCTACGATCCTAATTGCTGCATCATCCAGGACTTTTTCGCCGGAAGATCGGCGGATGGTAATTTCATTGATGGATCCATCCGGGTTCAAGGCTACATCCAGTACCAGACTACCTGATAAGCCTTGCTTACGTGCTTGTTCCGGGTAGTTAATATTACCGACACGCTCTACTTTTGAGCGCCAGCCTTCCATATAAGCGGCATATTTGTATTCTCTTGTAGTCGCTGAGATAAATTTGCGTCTGGGGCGTTTTGCTTTTGCCTCCATTTTTCGTCGAATCTCTGCACTCAAAGAAGCTATCTTGAAACTGTTGGTCAATAACTCTGTGGCAGAGGGTGTTCTGGGTTTTTTGATTGTTTTTTTGATACGCGTCTTTTTTAGTTCAGGCGTACTTTGTGTTTCTGTTGTTTTTATATCTTGGGTTTCAGCGACTTGTTTTTCTTTACTAGGTTTGTCCACTTTTTCAGCTAGTGAGTCAGGGCTTTTAATATCTTCAACGGCGATCTTTTCAACGATATCCTTTTTAACCGGAGCAGGATCTGGAACTTCAGCCTCAGCTGATGCAGGCTCGGGTGGTTGAGGCGGTTCTGCCTCAACCGGCGGTGGTGTTGTTATCTCGGGTTTGGGGTCTGGAAAAGGCGCTGGCATGGGTGCCGCTGGATTCATCACTTCTTCAACGTTACCTCCACCCTCAAGATTTGCCTGAGCCAACATATCTGCTTCTTTGGGTGCAACACTCTTTTGTTGGACTAGCACGATCTGCATTGAATCGAAACGCGCGCGCGTCCGGTCTTCCTCAATAAAAGTAATACCGAGGATAATCAAGGCATGGATTAAAATAGCGAGACTTAAGGTCAAGCCAAATCGATCTAGCGGGGTAATTATAGGACCAACGGATTGTGCTGCTGCCACGTCTAAAGTTGCTTACCGATAGGTGAGTGAGTTATTACAATTAACAATGTTATTGTGCCTGTTTGTATGTTTCCAAAACGTCCATCAGCTGCCCGCTGATATCGATATTATACAGGCTATCCAATTCACGAATACAGGTTGGGCTGGTGACGTTGATCTCTGTTAAATAATCACCAATTACATCCAAGCCGACGAAGAATAGCCCCATGTCACGGAGTTTTGGACCCACTTGCTGGCAAATCCAGCGATCACGTTCTGATAGTTCAACGCCCTTGCCAGTTCCTCCGCGTGCGAGATTTCCCCTGAATTCACCTTCAGCAGGTATTCTTGCTAGGGCATACGGGACAGGCTCACCGTTGATTAATAGTATCCGTTTATCACCCGCCGAGATTTCTGGCAGATATTTTTGCGCCATAACATAACTTGTTTGGTCTTTAGTGATGGTTTCCAGTATGACCTTGGTATTTGGATCTGAGGCACTAACTCGAAAAATACCTTGTCCGCCCATTCCGTCTAATGGCTTTAAAATCGTATTTTCATGTTGAGCGACAAAATCGAGTAAGACAGCCATATTACGACTAACCTGAGTCGGTGCGATACAGTCGGGAAAGTGTGTAATAAAAAATTTTTCATTAACATTTCTCAGTGCTGCTGGGCTATTTACGACTATGGTGCCAAGCCGTTCGGCGTGTTCCAGAATGTAGGTAGAGTAGATATATTCGAGATCAAAAGGTGGATCCTTACGCATTAATATTATGTCAAGACTAGATAGCTCCTGAGTACTTGCGTCTGATAAGGTAAACCACTGCTCAGGATTCTCTTCTACCTTGAGTGATTGTAAGTTTGCCATTGGCACATCATTATTAATAAAAAGATCCTTTTGCTCCATATAGCGAATGCCCCAACCACGTTTTTGTGCGGCCAGCAGCATAGCAAATGAGCTGTCTTTTTTAATATTGATCCTGCTAATGGGATCCATCAGTATTCCGAGTTTCATATAAATCCTATTAAGGTGCTTCTAAAAATGCACTTTTTGCGCGATTAACATGCCGTTCCTTATAATAATTCTTGGTAAGCTGCGTCAGCTCGGCAACTGCACCCGGCGTCGCCTAAAGCGCCTACTGTTGGTGCTCTACCTCCTGCATCCATGCAGTCGTCCTTACTCGAATGCCCACAGGGCAGGATCTCCTCATGTATTATTCATACACTGCGGTTCTGCGTGCGGTGCTTCCTTACCCTCACGGAAAAATCACTATTTTTAAAAACACCTTATGTAGTTTAATGGTGCAACTATAAATTGCTTTCTGAAAAATATCCAAAGTGTATGATAATAAAACCAATTAACACACTATTTAATATATAACGCACAGTGAAGACACTAAAAATAGCGACACGTAACAGTCCACTTGCCTTATGGCAGGCTGAACACGTCAAACAACAGTTAATAGATCTCCATCCAGATTTGAATGTTGAGTTGGTAAGTATGACAACAGAAGGCGATCGATTTCTTGATGCGCCACTGGTTGCTGTTGGTGGCAAAGGACTGTTTATAAAGGAACTCGAACAGGCCTTATTAAATGGGGAAGCCGATATCGCAGTGCATTCTATGAAGGATGTGACCATCGATTTGCCTGATGAGCTTGTCATGCCAGTGATCTTGAAACGCGAGGATGTGAGAGATGTATTTATTTCTAACAACTATAAGCAGATCGAAGATCTTCCAGATGGTGCGGTTTTAGGTACTTCAAGCCTGCGTCGTCAATCACAAGTAAAAGCGCTACATCCAGGTATAGAATTAAAAGATCTGCGGGGCAATGTGGGTACGCGTTTGCGGAAACTGGACGACGGTGAATATGATGCAATCATGCTCGCCGCTGCAGGTATCATTCGGCTTGGTTTAAAAGAACGTATAACTCAGTTAATACCTGAATCAGTATTGTTGCCTGCCATTGGACAGGGTGCTATTGGTATTGAATGCCGTGCCGGGGATACTGATGTCCATGAATTGATTGCACCACTTAATGACCACGAAACATCGCTTTGTGTTGAAACAGAACGCGCCTTTAGTCGTCGTCTTTTCGGTGGTTGTCAATTACCCATCGCGGGTCAGGCTTCGATCAAGGGTAATCAGATAAACCTGGTTGGATTGGTTGCAAGAATAGATGGTAGTGAAGTGATTAAATCTGAGCTTAGCGGTGATATAGAAAAGTGTGATGAGACCGGGACGACGTTAGCAGAGAGCTTATTAGAACGCGGTGCTGATGAGATATTAAAAGAACTCATACATTAGTTGTGAGTGTAACGTTAGACAAAAAAAGAATATTAGTAACTAGGCCAAAGCATCAGGCCGAGTACTTATGTGAATTAATTACGGCTAAGGGGGGGCAAGCTATTGCTTACCCAACTATCGAGATTCAACCGGTAAAAGACCCTGACAAAATACTTGTCAGGAGAGATGCGTTTTCTGAATTCGATTTTATCGTGTTTGTTAGTCGTAATGCTGTAAAGATGGCTTTTGAACATTACTTGAGTCTTGCTAGTCTGCCAGTACACATCAAGGTTTTTGCTATAGGTGCCGGGACGGCAGAAACGCTATCTAGTTTAAATGTTAAGAAGGTTATTTATGCAGGTGTGCATGCCGACAGTGAAGCATTGTTGAATTTGCCAGAAATGCAGGAAGAAAGGCTGACGGGTAAAAAAGCGTTGATTATTCGGGGTGTTGGTGGACGTGAATATTTAGCGGATAATCTAAAAAGCCGAGGAGCATCAGTCGATTATGCTGAGGTCTATAAACGCTGTTTACCTGAATATGATGTTAAAGATAGTCATAATATATGGCAAGATATAAAGCCTGATGCGATTGTAATCACTAGTAATGACGGCCTTAATAATCTGGTGCAGCTGACTCCAGAGACAGATCAGCCGCAATTATTTATTACGCCTTTAGTTTTAATGTCGGCTCGAAGTGATAATCTTGCTAAAGAATTAGGCTTTGTCTCAGTAACGGGTATTGCCATAGATAAAAATGATGAAGGTCTTTTGTCAGTACTATTGGACCTTGTAGGAGAATAGGAATTAATGAGTGAAGAAATAGAAGGCAAGGTATTGGAAAAAACAGAAGAAGGTAATGAGCCTGTAATGGCCGAAGAAGTTGGAACTAAAAAGAGTGGCAATAAGGTTTACTTAATTTTACTGCTGCTTTTTATCGTTATATTTTCTGGCGCATTTTATTACGGCTATCAACAAATCGTAATACTCGAAGAAAAGTTGGCGTCAACAAACTCTATCGAAGAGCGTGTTCTTTCGGATGTCGATGATCGTATTAAACAATCAAGCTCATCTTCTCTTGATCTCAGAAAAAAACTGGATGAACTGGCAACAAACCAGGAAATGTTGACGGAAGCTGTTAACCAACCTGTTGAGCAGCAGATTCATATCAATGAAGATTATGCGCTTGCGGAAGTTGAGCACCTATTAATTATCGCCAGTTACAACCTTCAACTCGATCACGATGCGGCAACTGCGTTGGCGGCTATGGAAGCGGCTGACGCGAGATTAAAAGGCCTGCGTGATCCCATGGTGATAAGTGTGCGCGAGCAGTTGATCGCAGACATGAATGAGCTTAGATCATTAAATCAGGCAGACCTGAGTGGCTTAGGTCTGTTTTTATCGGATCTGATAAACCGTGTTGATAAGCTTCCTCTTAAAAAGAATGTTGTCGTGCAAAAACCAGCGATAGTTACTGAACAAACTGAAGAGCAATTAGCTGGAATAAAAAACTTCTTTGTGCTGGTTTGGGAAGAGTTGAAAAGTCTGGTGGTAATAACGCGTGATACCGAAGTCAATAAGGCTCGTTTATTACCAGATGAAATATATTTTCTACGAGCAAACTTGAAGCTCGAATTAGCCAATGCTCGATTTGCTGTCTTTAATCGTGACACAAATAATTTACATGCCTCTATAGGCCATATAGAGACCTGGTTAAATGATTATTTTGATTTGTCTGATGCATCCGCTCAAAATATTTATGATTCATTAAATAAGATGAAAGATCTGGAACTTGAATTTCCGCGTATGGATATTAGTTCATCTCTTGAGTCGGTTCGTGCACTCATACGTTCTCAAGATGAGACTAGTAGCGCAATTAATAATGATGAGTTAGAGCCAATACAATGAAATTATTGCTGTTAAGTCTGCTGGCTTTATTGCTTGCTATTGTGATTGGATCATTGGCCGGCTCTGATACCGGATACGTCATTATGACAATCTCGGGTTGGACAATACAAACTACAGCAACCTTGTTTGTTATTGCTTTATTCCTGGCCTTTCTCGCAACTTATTTCACTGTGCGCAGTTTGGTGCGATTTTTTGAAATACCAAAAGAGGTGAAAACCTGGCGCCAGCATCGTCATCAACGACGTGCTGAAAAATATCTGACTCAAGGTTTAATTAATATGACGGAAGGTCGTTGGAAACAGGCCGAACGCGATTTTTGTAAAGCAGCCCCGTACAGTCGAGCGCCCTATGTTAATTATCTTTGTGCGGCACGTGCGGCACAGGAGTTACATGCCGTTGATCGTCGTGATGAGTATTTGAAGTTAGCCTATCACAACAATCCAGATGCGAGCCTTGCTGTTGGTATCACACAAGCAGAGCTACAGTTAAGCGAACAACAAACAGAACAAGCGCTAGCAACTTTAAAGCACCTAGAAAACAAACAACCAAATCAAAATCAGGTCAAACAATTATTATTAGAAACCTATACTGATCTCAATGATTGGCAATCGGTGTTGAATATAATTCCTTCTATTGAAAAAACCAGTCTCTATCCACGCGAACAGATTCAGGCAAAACAACTTGATGCCTATGCTGGATTGTTAAAGGAAGCTGGTAACAGAAAAGATAAGCAAACGCTAAACACGATATGGGCTAATATCCCGCGTAAATTAAAACAACATTTTTATCTAATAGAAGTGTATGTTACTGAACGACTCAAGTTTGCTGACACAGCAGATTGCGAATTGTTATTAAAGTCTGCATTAAAACGTCAATGGGATCATTTGTTAGTACGGTTATATGGGCTCGTGGTTGCATCTGATCTGGCAAAACAACAGGCTACGGCGGAATCCTGGTTGAACAATCATTCGCGTGATGCAGTCTTGCTGTTAACGCTTGGCCGTATCTGTATGCGTAATCAATTGTGGGGCAAGGCAAGGGATTATTTGCGAGAAAGTATTGAGGTTCAAGCTAACCCAGAAGCGTATTATGAATTTGCCCGATTGCATGAACAAGAGGGTGATCGTGAAGCAGCGGCTGAATGTTATGAAAAGGGCCTTACACTTGCGACAGGAATGTCTAGCGTAAATTAATTAACAGCGAATTCAAATGAGTCTGAAAATAATTGGTCTCTATTTAATCCATTAGCCGGGAATGACTCTACAATTGCTTTGATCATTGGTGGTGGCCCGCAGGCGTAGATATCGTAACCTGACAAGTCAGCATGATCTTTCAATACAGCCTCATGTACAAAACCTATTTTACCTGCCCAGCCATTCAATTTATCAACCTCAGACAATACTGGATGATATTGAACATGTTCATGTTTGCTTGACCATGCTTCGGCCATATCATTGAGGTATAGATCGGCAACTGTGCGCGCACCCCAATAAAACTGGATAGGTCGTTTGTGATTGTTTTTAAGCGAGTACTCAATCAGGCTTTTAACGGGAGCAAAGCCAGTACCACCAGCAATCATAATAATAGGTCTGTCTGACTCGTGTAGCGTAAATTGACCTAATGGTCCCTCGATACGTAATAATGTTTTTTCAGTCAGGTCTTTAAAGGCGTACTCAGAAAATAAACCTCCATCATAATGACGAATATGCAATTCCAGTTTTTGATCTTGATCTGGTGAGTTGGCTAAAGAGAATGAACGGCGTTTGCCGTCTTGCATAAGAATATCGATATACTGACCCGCAAGAAATTGTAGTCGTTCTGTTTTTGGCAGATCGAGCATTAAACGCATGACATCATCATTAAGTTTTTCACATTTAGTGACTCGACAGGGGAACTGGCGAGTTTTTATATCGGCTGCAGTTTCAACTGTACGTGCCTTGATAGTGAGATCGCAATTTGCTTTAGCCTGACATAGGAAGGCGTAACCTTGCTTGATGTCCTTTTCTTTCAGTCCTTCAGGTGTGCCGTCAGGATAAGAAATATCACCTGAAACTATTTCGGCTTTGCATGAGCCACAAACACCATTGCGGCATCCATAGGGTAATCCATGTCCCTGTCGCAAGGCTGCTTCAAGTATGGTTTCATGTTCTTCGACATCGAAAACAATGTCTTGATCTGAAAGTTGGGTTTTATATGACATAACAAATTTTATGATAACAGCAGCTAATGCTGTAACGCGGTGAGATTAATTATTAGGCTGACTTTTGCTACTGTTTAACCAACGAAGCAAAGGTTCCCATTGTTCGCGGTCATAATATGTTTTTGAAGGAGGTAATTCAAATATACTTAAACCTCGTTCCGCTGCATGAATATAATTCTGGCTTTGTCTCAGCATAGTCATAAAGGGTAAACGTTTGCCATCAGGCAATTTTAGTTTATCCAGATAATATTCAAGTTTTGCGGCTATTAAGGTATCTTCTCTTACACGATTCGCAACCGTTGCAATCTTGATTTTGTTACTAATAGATCCTTTTAGTGAAAACAGCTCAGCAAGAAATCGCTCAGCTGCACGAATGTCTATTGGCGAAGCAATTACAGGCATTACCATGGTCTGCGCCTGACTGAGAAATTTGCTAAGTCTTTTATCGGTGACGCCAGCAGGTGTATCCATGACCAGGATGTCTGTATCCTGAGGCACCTGCAAACTACCTTTCGCTAATACGGCATTATTTATAGGACTTTGCTTATCTGATCTTACGTTTAGCCAATCTTGGCTGGAGCCTTGAGGGTCACAATCCGCCAGCGTTACTTTTTTGCCGTTAATAGAAAAATAGCTGGCGATATTGGTTGCCAGAGTACTTTTGCCGCTTCCGCCTTTAGGATTTAGAACCAGTATGGTGCGCATGAGCCTATTAAAACATTGTTATCAAATGATTGTAAATGAACATTTATGCTCATATGAAGGTGCCTCTTTGGGCATATAACTTTGTTATCAAGGGCGTCAGGATCAATTGCATGGCAAATATCATTTTTCCTGCAGGCACGACAATTGTCTCTGGACTCGACATCATTGAGCCTTCAAGCATCTCCAACAGGTAGCGAAAATCGACCTCGATTTTTTCCTGATTGCGAATATGAATGACGCTGAAGCTCTCATCATTATTAGGTATGTAGTCTGCTGCAAACGGATTAGATGTATCTATCGTGGGTACGCGTTGGAAGTTAATATCCGTACGAGAGAATTGAGGAGTAATATAGTGCATATAATCATGCATACGATCCAGAATCAGCTTAGTCGCGTCCTCGGTTGAATAGCCCCTGAGCGCGCGGTCTCTATGGATTTTTTGCATCCATTCAAGGTTAATGATGGGGGTAAACCCTATTAGTAGATCAACGTGTTGGCACACATCGACGGCATCAGTTATCAGGCCGCCATGTAGACCCTCATAAAAAAGTAAATCAGAGTCTTCTTCAATAGGTTCCCAAGGGGTTATCGAGCCTGGTGGTAAACCGTGCTGCGATGCCTCTTTTACATCATGAATATAAAAACGGCGTTTTCCGGTTCCCTTTTCACCATATTCTCCGAATAGACCTTCCAGATCGCTAAAAAGATTACCTTCCGGGCCAAAGTGAGTCAGGTTTTCACCTTTCGCTTCTGCTTCTGCACTCTGCTTTTCCATCTCAGCGCGATCATAGCGATGAAAACAATCACCCTCGATATAAGCGGGATTAATACCGATCTTGCGAAACATGGTTTCAAATGCCTCCCTGGCAATACTGGTGCCGGCCCCGGATGAACCTGTTACGGCAATTATTGGATGTTTGTGTGACATGTTGTTTAGATTATCCTCAGATGAACTCAGCTTCTATGTTTTATTCGTATTTTATTCAACCGGCTAGTCTCAACGCTGTGGCGGGTTTACTATCGCAATGCATTGCACAATTCCATTCTCACGGGCATTATAAGCCATATAACACGCTGATTTACAAGAGGAATAGTTTGGGCTCGTCAATGAATACAGATATTATCTTATATCGCAGGCTGTTAAGCCATGTTGTTCCCTATTGGCGCGTATTTTTATTATCTATCATCAGCATGATCGTACTGGCGGCGACTGATCCAGCTATTCCAGCCTTGATGCAACCTCTTTTGAATGGTGCCTTTATCGATAAGGATCCCAATACGATCGCTCTCATGCCCTTCTTGTTTGTCGGTCTGTTTGCGATCCGCGGTTTGGCAGCTTATGTCAGCGGTTTATCTCTAGATTGGGTCGCACACAAGGTGATCTTGGATTTACGACAAGCAATGTTTGCACGTTTGATAGATTATCCCACCAGTTTTTATGATGGCAATCGTTCCGGTAATTTGATGTCGCGTTTTACCTATGATGTTACCCAGATAAAAGAAGCATCAACCAATGCAATTTCAACGATAGTCAGAGATTCGTTGTCTGTAATGGGTTTACTTGGCTGGATGTTTTATATCGATTGGAAGTTGGCTTCAATCTGTTTATTGGGTGCCCCGATTATTGCCATTATTGTAACTATTATAAAGCGACGCTTACGTAAAATGAGTCGCAAGGTACAGGATGCAATGGGAGATATTCATCATGTCCTTGCGGAATGTTTCGATGCGCAAAAGGTGATCAAGTTGTATGGTGGTCAGGACGTTGAGAAACAACGTTTCTTCAAAATGACGAATGCACATCGTCGTTATGCTATGAAATTTGTAAGTGCTTCAGTAGCAACCGGCCCAGCAATACAAATATTTACCGCTTTTCTACTCGCCATTATTATTTATGTCGCTACTCAACAAGCTTCGTCGAATACTTTATTGGTTGGTGATTTTGTTTCCTTCTTTGCCGCGATAGCGATGATACTCGGGCCGTTAAAACGCTTAGCAGGTGTTAATGAACATATACAAAAGGGTTTAGCTGCCTGTGAAAGCGTATTTAAATTACTTGATACAGATATCGAGCCTCAATCAGGCGATAAGAACTTAACGGACGTAAAAGGAAAACTAGAATTTAAAAATGTTTCATACCGTTATGCTGAAGCAGAGACTCAGGCACTAGAATCAATAAGCCTGATTATTAAACCGGGAGAAACTGTCGCACTGGTCGGTGAGTCTGGCAGTGGTAAGACGACATTGGCAAATCTAATTCCAAGATTTTATGAGTTGGGTGCGGGAGCAATATTCTACGACGATATTGATATTAGCGAGTTGTCATTATTATCATTACGAAAAAACATCGCCTATGTTAGTCAGGATGTTGTGCTGTTTAATGAAAGCGTTAGAAATAATATCGCCTATGGTGATCTAAGTGATGCCTCAGATGAAGCTATTTGGGCAGCGGCAGAAGCGGCTTGTGCAACAGAGTTTATTAATGAACTACCTGAGAAGATGGACACTATCGTTGGCGAAGACGGTACGCGTTTATCAGGTGGACAACGTCAGCGCTTAGCCATTGCTCGTGCCTTGTTAAAAGATGCAAGGTTATTAATTCTAGATGAAGCAACATCTTCACTAGACACGCGTTCAGAGCGACACATTCAATCTGCATTAGAGAACGTTAAGAAAGGCCGTACGTCGTTAATCATCGCACATCGCTTATCCACAATTGAGAACGCAGATCATATTATCGTCTTAGATAAAGGACATATTGTTGAAGAAGGCAAGCATGATGATTTATTAAAACTACAAAATCATTATGCGCGATTACATCAAGTGCAGTTTCGTGAGCAGGAAGTTAGTAGTAGTTAAATGTGATTTAATTTTCTTTCTTGAATATCATTTAACATTGGTTTCGCCCTTGAGCGGCGAGCAACTTCTTTTTTGTTTGCCCAAAAATAGAAGTTACCAAGAAAAACGACTTACAAGGATGTAAAAGTGTCGCGAGAGGACAGGAGTCCGTAGCGACTGGCACCCCAATGTTATGGCCTTCGGCTACCCTCATTTGTGATCAGTTACGAGGGTCGCGCAGACACAACATCCATGTTGTGACTGCACTCAAATGTACTTCCTCGGTAATTGCTCCCGGTATTACTCTACCTCCTGCTTCCATGCAGTCGTGTACATTTGACCCTCTAACTACTCACTCTCTCGGCATAACATAAGGGGATCGTTAAAATATACCTCATTTGGAGCATGTTTGAAGGGCTGAAACATCATCTTTATTTGGTAGGTTGATCTAATAAGAATTTATATAAATTATGTCTGCTTTTCGTTATTGGAATAAATGTTAATATGCAGCTACCGACCCAAAGCCGACCTTCGCGATTTAGAATAATATGAAGCCCAATATTTTATAGTGTAATCCCCGCTTGAGTGAAAATATAATCATCCATTGGTTTAGGCAGGATTTGCGCATCAGTGATAACCCTTCCTTAGTTGAAGCCGCTCGACAAGGGCATGTACTACCTATCTATATCCTTGATGATATAAATTCAGGTGAATACAAAATGGGCTCCGCAAGTCGAGTTTGGTTGCACAGTTCGCTATCAGCGCTGAATAGATCCTTAGAAGGTAAACTATCAGTTTATGTGGGTGATCCAGAGCAAATAATCTTAGATCTTGTTCTTCAACATGATATCAAAGGAGTTTTCTGGAACCGTTGCTACGAGCCATGGCGGATCGTTCGAGACCGGCAAATAAAAGCGTCACTAGTTGCACGCAGCATAGAGGCCCGAAGCTATAAGGGTTCTTTGCTTTGGGAACCATGGGAAGTGCTTAAGAAGGACGCAACACCATACAAGGTGTTTACACCCTATTATCGCAAGGGATGTCTTCAGGCTAGCCCACCAAGAATACCTTTACCTAAGCCAAGCAATATGAAGTTACATGCAGAATTAGATAACAAGCTAGGCATTGATGATTTAGATCTACTGCCCAAGATTCGATGGGATCAGCAATTTTCAGCACATTGGCAGATGGGTGAAACTCCGGCGCAATTGAAGCTAGAGGGGTTTATCGAAAATCACTTTAAGAACTATAAAATAGCTA
This sequence comes from Gammaproteobacteria bacterium, assembly GCA_047618295.1. GTDB lineage: Bacteria > Pseudomonadota > Gammaproteobacteria > Eutrophobiales > Eutrophobiaceae > UBA7359. The sequence goes on from JBLHKL010000020.1 coordinate 19,488, forward strand.
GAAATTTTCCTGCCCTAGACAGTGTTTCTAGATTGTCACCGCATCTTCATTTTGGCGAACTATCACCTAACCAAGTCTGGCATGCAGCTAAGAACAACGAAGCAACGGATGACTTAGATCATTTCCTGAGTGAACTGGGTTGGCGTGAATTTTCTTATAGTCTTTTGTACCACTTCCCTGATTTACCCAGGAATAATTTGCAGCATAAATTCGATCAATTCCCATGGTTAGAAAACAAAGAGTATCTGCGCCTTTGGCAAACTGGCCAAACTGGCCATCCACTAGTCGACGCTGGCATGCGCGAGTTATGGCAAACAGGGTATATGCATAATCGCGTACGCATGGTCGTAGGCTCTTTTTTGGTTAAGAATCTATTGCTGCATTGGCATCATGGTGAAAAGTGGTTTTGGGATTGCTTGTTAGATGCAGATTTGGCAGTTAACAGTGCTAGTTGGCAGTGGGTTGCAGGATGCGGTGCTGATGCCGCGCCTTATTTTCGAGTGTTTAATCCATCTACTCAGGGCGATAAATTTGACCCTGAAGGTGAATACACACGTCGTTTTGTACCAGAGCTAAAGCACCTGCCCGATAAATATCTATTTAGTCCATGGGAGGCACCAGACGATATTTTGCATAGCGCAGGGGTAAAGTTGGGAGATAACTATCCATACCCAATTGTTGATTTAAAGCAATCTCGGGTACGCGCATTAGATGCATTTCAGTCTGTGAAAAGCATGCCTAATTGAAGGGTACTTGTTCTAGATAAAGCGCCGCTTATGGCCGAATTAAGAGTGACAATAAAACCCGCCCAAAGCAGACATAAGCGAAATTAAGAGGTCGGGGACTAGATATTTAACTACAGACTTTATCGCGGCCTGAATGTTTCGCTTTGTACATTGCTTTATCTGCGTCTCCGATGAGTTAATGGGGGTCATTATGTGCTGTCATCTCGGCAACGCCGATTGATATGGTCACGCTTGGTAAGGGTTGTTCGTCTTTGTTTGTAATCTTGGTTTGTTTAATTGCTGCGCGCAGACGTTCGGCAACAATCATGGTGGATTTGATGTCCATGCCGGGTAACAATGCAAATAATTCTTCGCCTCCATAGCGGGTTACCAAATCTTCTGGTCGTAAGTATTGAATGATGGTTTGTGAAACGGTGCGTAGGGCGATATCACCTGCAAGGTGACCATTCTCATCGTTGTAATTTTTGAAGCTGTCGATATCGATCATCATGACGGATAGTGCTTCATTATTTTTATGACAACGTTGCATGACTCGGGATTGCATATTATCCAGCCAGCGTCGGTTATAAAGACTGGTAAGCGCATCAACGGTGGCGTGATGTTCGTATTCTCTAAGTAAGACTTTTATTTTATTAATAACAGAATTGCCGTGGCGTAAGCGTTGTGACAAGACGACGAGTAAGTTATTTGCAATCGCATGTGAGCTTCCGATTAATGACCACATGACTTCTTCATCGATAACAAGTACACGCGATTCTGCGGCAGCGGACACAAAAGCCGATGCCGGTTGGTGGTCAATGATAGAAATCTCGCCGATACTTTGACCTGGCTCAAGCAACGTTACCGGATCAGTGCAATCTGGTGTCAGGTGAACGTTGAATTTTCCGGATAGAATTAAATAAACATTATTATTTATTTCTCCGGCTTTTATTATTGTTTCACGATCAGCAATATTTCTGATATTACAATCAGAGAGAAGCGGCATGATGGAGCTGAAGTCCACATCATTAAACAATTCTTGCTCGCCAATATCTAATTCTGATAATGACGATGTCTTGTTGTCGATGTTGCTGTTTAGCTCGCCGTTATCTTTTTCGGGGTGAAAGATTTTATTGCCGTCTTAAATTTTAATAGGTTTTTATTGTTCGAATAGTATCGAATGCTGATATATAAATCCGTTATCTTTTTTATTTCACTTTTAAGATCTTGTCGTGATTTTGATACGCGTTCAGCAAAATCAAGCGGGCCTTCATGTGATTTTCTAGGTGTTCCGATCTTGGCCAATTTCTTACAGAAAATATCATAATACATTTTTGCAGGTTCAGTTGATTTTGGTGTTTTGTTAATGGCATAAGCTGCAATAGCAGCAATTATAGTGCCAAGGAAAATAAAAAGTGTAACCGTCAATTGTTTCCAATCAATTGAGCTAAATCCAAACCTTTTCATAAAAAGTTTTTGTCGTTCCGGCCCATAACCCAACACCCATTGAGCCCATTGATAATTGACCATGTCGACAGTATTGCGCAACCGTTGCCAAAGACGCATCGCTGTTTCGTTATTCTCAAGACCAAGCGGTATGCTAATAATAGCTTCAGGAATAACATTCTCTATGCCTTCATTTATTCGTGCTGGTGATGCAATAGCGGTAGGATCAACGCGAACCCAGCCCCTTTTTTCAAGCCATACTTCTGTCCATGCGTGAGCGTCATATTGTCTTACAATCAAATAGTTTCCAACCGGATTAATCTCGCCACCCTGATACCCGGTTACAACGCGTGCGGGAATTCTAGCGGCACGCATCAATATAGTAAACGCAGAGGCATAGTGTTCACAGAACCCCTGTTGCTTATCAAATAAAAATTCATCGACCATATCGTCAACCATTAATGGGGGTTGTAAGGTATATACGAAATCTTCTTGTTTTAGCCATTCAAGCGCGGCGTCAAGAATTAAGGCGGGTTCTTTAAATTCGTCACGTAATTTTGACGCAAGCTCACGGGTTTTGGGGTGGTTGAGTTCTGGTAATCGTAGAGCTCGTTCCAGATTCGTGTCACTTTCTGACCCAAGCGTATAAGAGCTGTGGGAAGTTAATGTAAATGCCTTTCTCGCTTGTAGTGGTTTGCGTGTTTTTAATTGATAGTCATGAGTCAGGTAGGTATTTTCTGGTGGCGTTGAAACCATCTCAAGACCAAATAACCATCTTTTATTTGACGGTTCGATGGTGACGTCATATTTCAATGGTTCTCCTGTGATTTCAATTGCTGCCGGTTCTCTGTTCGATACGGATTTTCCTGTGATCCATTTACGCCCATCTGTCTGCCATAGGACTGGGCCACGCCAATAGAGTGAAGACTGTTCAGGGATCTCGTCTTCAAATGTGACACGAAAAGCCACTTCTCTTGATAGCACAAGTTTACTAATAGAGCCTGGCGACATTTGATCATCAATACCGCTAGTGCCAGTGTGAGCATCCTTGGGGAGACCCCATAGAGGGCCATTTATACGCGGAAATAAAATGAACAATACCAATAAGATTGGTATTGACTGTATCAATAGTGTTGATGAAAGTTTAAAACGCTGGAGCAGGGTGAGCTGTTGCTCAGTATCATTAAAATTAATTAACCCTGTAGTCATAACAATGATCACAACCATCATATATACCGCTGTTGGAATAGTCTGACTGTAAAAGAAGTTTGTGATGATCAGAAAATAACCAAGATAAGAACAGATGTAATAATCCCGCGTAGATTTGCTTTCAAAAACCTTAAACGCAGCCAGCATTACTAATAACGCGACACCGACATCGCGCCCAGCTAGAGTTCCATAGTTCCCATAGATACTAAAGACACCGCCAAACATTATGATCAAGCGGACTATATTGATGGTGGTTTTTTTCTTTTCCCAAAACAAGGGTAAGCGCAGTGGGATATAAATACGGGCCAGTAATAAGCCGACATGTAATATTGGGATCCAGATCGGCAAGCGTTGCCAATGTGGAAAACTGGCTAAGGCAACCCCAATTGCTAGCCACAATACTTCATTAATAGTTAAGTCTCGTTTAATCATTACTGTTTTCCGTAACGTGCTAAAGCTTCAAGGCAGTGTTCCTTGTGATGAGTGCCCAGACCGGGGTCAATTTTCTTGTCGGGGATCTCTAAGCCGTAATGAATCGATGATTTTTCGGCAAGTATTATCCAATAACATAATTGAGATAATCGCGACTCTACATCGTTGATGTATGAAACCGCATCCCAGCTTAGTATCAATGTTTGTGAGCCTTTACCACTGAATTGCTTCACTAATAATCCCTGCTCTCTTGCAAATGCCTTCCAT
>JBLHKL010000021.1:0-23184 GCA_047618295.1 Gammaproteobacteria bacterium
AGTTAACCTTAATAACAGGAGTCTCAGCATGAGCAATAATACCGAGAAGCTGTTTAAATACACATTACCAAGCAGAGCGGTTTAGGTGATGAATACCTGTAAATTGACCACAAAACCTCAAGCAACAAAACTGAAAACATTGAAAACTAAAAAAGAGGGTTAAAAATGTTAAATAGAATCTCAGCGGCTTTCTTGTTTTTTGCTTTCCTATCTTCTTCTTTTGCTGCTATCGCGGCCACTCCCGAGGAGGCCAAAATACTCTTGAGTGAAGCTGTCGCGTTTTATAAGGCAAACGGCAAAGATAAAACCTTTACTGAAATCAACAATCCCAATGGTAAGTTTAGTCGAGGAGAGTTGTATATTTTTGTTTATGATAGCAACGGCCGAACTGCTGCCCACGGCGCCGATTCAGATCATATTGGCTTGGATGTAATGAACCTGAAAGATGAAAATGGAAAATACTTTGGCAGAGAGATGATGCAGATTGGCGACTCTGGAGGTTCTGTTGATTACGTTTGGCCTAATCCATTGACCGGTAAAGTGCAGAAGAAAACTTCATACGTCATCCTAGTAGATGGATTTCGGTTTGGTTGTGGCATTTACAAAGAGTAGGAACATAGTTACAGAAACCATTAGGACCCCCCATCCGCGTGATACCCCAGGGGGTTAGGGAAAAAGCATGCTTTCTAGCGACTGTCCGCTATTGGTTGCGGTTTCAACCGGTCGATGCAACACCTAAACTCTAACGATAGAGGGGAGGATATATTTAACTTTCCCATTTATGGTGCTTGGTGGCTCAAATTAATCACTACGAATGCCTGTACGTCGTCAAAACCTTTTGGACAGGTAGCGGTTTGATTTAAGAGACACATTAGTTCATCAATAGGTTATGTGCTTCACTTGTTGTTTATCGTAATGCATTTGTCGCCTCATCGCTAACGTGTTTTGTTTAATCAGTTTACGTTGACTTAGTATTTCTTCGCCACGCCCATAAAAGACATCAGCCGGTGTCAAGTTATCCAGTGATTCATGATAACGCTCATGGTTGTAATAACTAACAAAACGCTGCAGATGTTCCTCCAGTTCCCCGGGGAAATAATAGTGGTGAAGTAATATCTGATTCTTCATTGAACGATGCCAACGTTCAATTTTACCTTGTGTCTGTGGATGATAAGGTCGGCCTCGAGTGTGCGTCATACCGTTTTCTTCAAGGTAATCGGCTAATTCACCGGAGATATAACACGGGCCATTGTCACTGAGTAAACGCGGTTTATGATTTACCTTTACTGTATCAAGTCCCGTAAAGCGTAAGGCGTCATCCAGCGTATCAGAGACATCACGGCTACTCATGCCCGTACATAAACGCCAGGCAATAATGTAACGTGAGTAATCATCTAATACCGTGGATAAGTAATACCAACCCCAACCGATAATCTTGAAATAAGTAAAATCCGTTTGCCACATCTCATTCACGCGCGTGGTGGGCTGTTGAAACTTATCACTGGCCTCCATCAGGATATAGGCCGGACTGGTAATTAAGTCTTGTTCTTTCAGCAGCCTGTACACCGTGGATTCTGAGACGAAGTAAGCCTTGTTGTCAGTGTAATTCACGGCTAACTCTCGTGGAGACAAATCAGGATTCTCTAAGGCTAACTCAATAACGGCTTCACAGTGTTCCTCGGTGATTTTATTCCATACAGCATGAGGAATCGACTTCCTGTCTTCCAAACCATCAATCCCATTCTCATCATAACGCTTGAGCCAGTTGTAAAAGGTCGACTTGTGAATATCTAGCCGAGCGAGCGTTTGTCGTACTGATAAACCTGAGTTATGTACCAGTTGAATAATCTCGACTTTATCCGATGCTAAGTACCTCATATATCGTCCTCCCCATCCCCGAGCACGCTTTTTTTAAGCAGTCGATTCTCCATGACCACTTCACCTAACGTTTCTTTCAGCGCTGATGTTTCAGCACGTAGCTCCTTAACTTCATCACTGGTTGCTTCACGCACAGTATCACCCGACAAACGCTTCTTACCGGCCTCAAGAAACTCTTTCGACCAACGGTAATACACATTCGGATTCAGTCCTTCACGACGGCACAACTCTGAAATACTGTCTTCGCCGCGCAAGCCTTCAAGCACAATACGGATCTTTTCTTCTGCGGAATATTTCTTACGGGTACGTCGTCGGATGTCACGTACACTCTGTTCTACACTTCTTTTAGTTGTCATCATCGTTTCCTCTTGGGTTAACGATGAACTAAAACTATCTCTTAGACAATCAGGCTAGTTGGTCCACATGGGGCTGACGGGGTACAGAGGAAAATTAATATGAATAAGCAATATGCATTATCTAGTTCAGTACTATCAATGTTCATCTTTATGTTTAGTTCAATTTCAATGAATGTTTCAGCAGAAGAAAAAAGTCTTTATGAGCGATTGGGTGGGACTTATAACATTGCAATCACGGTAGATCACTTAGTTGATAAGATCTATGAGAACCATGGTTTAAATGCTAACCCGATTCTTAAAGCAATCCACAGTGACAAGTCTTCTAAACCGGGGTTTAAAGTCATGTTGACTAACTGGGTTGTAACAAGAACTGGTGGACCAAAAATATACAAAACAGATATGTTTGGTCGTGGCAAAACAATGAAGGATGCACACCCGCATCTTAATATTAGCAATCGTGAATTTGATATCATCATGGCTGAATGCAAGCAAACTTTTTATAATTTTAATGTCCCCGATAAAGAACTCGGTGAGTTAATGGCGGACTTGCAAAGTTTTCGTGGTGATATAGTAACTAGTCAAGAATGATATTCTGCATCTAAGTATTGGTATGTCTATAAAACCCGCAGTCATAAGTGACTGCGGGTATTTTAAATCAGGCCTTGCCCTATGTACAGCCTAGTACATTGAACCTAACTGTCACAACAACTTTTCAAGGAAGTAAAAAAGAAATTTAACTAAGTTGTTGAATTTATTGGCTGGGGGTAGAGGATTCGAACCTCTACTGACGGAGTCAGAGTAGCAGTTACTAAATACAGATAACGTTTAAGCTGTACACTATACTGTACACTAAAGTAGTGGGCATAAAAAAACCCCATTAAAAACAATAGGGTATCTTTATTATTGGTGGAGGCGGCGGGAATCGAACCCGCGTCCGCAAACCCTCTGCCATCGGATCTACATGCTTAGCCGAATCTTTAATTTAACTCAATGCTACCCGACCGGCAGGGAAGACAAAGAGCGATCCCGATTAAGTTTTAACGAATCGACCTCGGACGAGTTTCATCGCGGTCTTGTGAGAGTCGACGCCTGATTCCACCGTGCACAAGCACATGAATGGGCAGACGGCACTATGACAGGTTATTAAGCTGCTAGTGCGTAGTTGTCTTCGTTGGCAACTAAAAGTTTTGCAGAAGTATTTACGAGGTAATCTGCACCTCGGCATGCCCCTCAGGTTTCATATCCACGTCGAAGCCAGTACGCCCCCGAGTTTTACTTACTGAAGAAGATTGGATTATAGACTAACTGTCATTAATTAAACATTGAATGTTCAAGTGTATGACTGTGTGGTGGTAATGAAAGTTTCAGCTTGGAGAATGACGCTAGAGGACAATAAGAAGAAGTTAGTCTTATTTATGTCTCATTATTTGTGCTTTCTGTCGCTGCCAGTCGCGGTCTTTTTCGGCATCGCGTTTGTCGTGTGCTTTTTTACCACGGGCGATACCGAGTTCTAGTTTGACCTTACTATTTTTCCAATAGAGTGCAGTGGGGACTAGGGCAAAGCCTTTACGCTCGACCGCACCAATCAACCTATTTAATTCGGTACGATGTAACAGTAGTTTGCGACTGCGTTGCGGCTCAGGGCTGATATGTGTCGAGGCCGTAGGTAGTGGGGTGATTAATGCGCCAAACAGGAAGGCTTCGTTGTTTTTCAAGAGGATATAGCTTTCGACGATCTGAACTTTACCTGCACGCAAGCTCTTGACCTCCCATCCTTTGAGGACGAGACCAGCTTCAAATCGTTCATCAATGGAGTAATCGTGGCGCGCTCTTTTGTTCAGGGCAATTGTTTTGCCGCCGCCAGATTTCTTGTCTTTACTCATCTTATCCTGCTCGGGTTCGTTATCCGGCGGATTATAGCAGGAGTTGCTAATATATAAGTATGATTGGATATAATGAGGGAATATTTTTTATTAGTTGTGAGTGAGCCACGTCCGGAATAAATATATCAGCCTGATTTGTCATGGACTGATTAAAGATGTCATCACTCTCGCTGCCATGAAAATGAAAACGATTCCCAAAATATCGATCGACTCAAACCGACCTAACTGTCTCGGTAAGGCTGTATTTGTTGTTTTATTTGCTGCAACAGCGCTCATGGTATTTCCCGAATAATTCTTTAATTAATAGCGGCAAATATGTCAGTATCTTGAGACAAATCGTGAGAATATTACCTGCTTGTAGGAACTGACAAATTCACGGAAAATGAAACAAATAAAGAGTCTAAAACATGACCGCTAAACGTTCTTCCATTCATGGTCAGTGGTCATCCCGCTGGGCCTTCATTCTTGCAGCGACCGGCTCAGCTGTTGGTCTCGGTAATATTTGGCGATTCCCTTATTTAGCTGGCGAAAATGGCGGTGGAGCCTTTGTTTTGGTGTATTTGGTCTGCGTCGTTTTGGTGGGGATTCCCATCATGATGGCTGAGATATTATTAGGTCGCCGTGGTCGTCAAAGCCCGATAAATACCATGGGTACCTTGGCTGCAGAAGAAGGACTTAGTCGATATTGGCAATTATTAGGTTGGATGGGTGTGGTAGCCGGATTTATTATCCTGTCTTACTATAGTGTCATTGCGGGTTGGACATTGGCTTATATCTTTAGAACCGGTGCGGGTGCTTTTGTCGATGCAGATGCTGGTTATTCCAAACAAATGTTTACCGAATTAATCTCTGACCCGGAAAGATTATTGGCTTGGCATACAATATTCATACTGATGAGTGTTGCGATTGTGTCTCGTGGCGTAAAGAGTGGTTTGGAGCGAGCCGTTAAAATTTTAATGCCCGCACTATTAATACTGCTACTCGTGATGGTGGGCTACGCAATGAGTACTGAGAAATTCATGGAAGGGATTACCTATCTGTTCGTGCCTGACTTTGAGCGATTAGCAGATAAGAATTTTTTTGCCGATATTCTTTTGCCTGCTTTAGGACAAGCGTTTTTTAGTCTAAGTATCGGCATGGGTGCAATCATGATCTATGGTTCTTACTTGTCGCAAAAGTCATCAATCACCTTCAATTGTTTTACGATTGCAGTTGCGGATACATCCGTTGCTCTTCTGGCCGGTATTGCGATTTTTCCTATTGTGTTTACTTATGGTCTTGAACCAGCCGGTGGCCCAGGTTTAATCTTTATTACATTACCCATTGCCTTTGGACAAATGCCATTTGGCACCTTTTTCGGTACGCTGTTTTTTGTATTACTGTTATTTGCTGCATGGACATCTGCTATTTCACTCTTGGAGCCGGCGGTGACCTGGTTAGTTGAAAACAGGAATATGACGCGTGTTAAGGCGACATCTATTGCCGGGATCATCGCATGGTTACTTGGTTTGGTGACTGTCTTGTCTTTTAATCACTGGGCATTTTCTTTTAGTTTTGCCGGGGTGATAAAAGAAAATGGACTCTTTGATATCTTTGATATTTTAACTTCAAACATTATGTTACCCATAGGCGGTTTGTTAGTTGCTATATTTGCAGCATGGTTGATGTCACGGTCATCAACCGTAGATGAATTAGGTTTGGGTGATGGTATTGCCTATCAGTCTTGGCGATTTGCTGTTCGCTATGTCGCGCCATTTGGTGTGATCGTTATATTTCTGAATGCAATTGGTGTTTTTAAATTATTAGGCTTTGTTGAGTAGCTGGTTCAAGTAGTGACTAAAATAAACAAACAAGCGCAAGTTACTTATAGTGCTCATCAAATGTTTTCTCTGGTTTGTGATGTAGAATCCTATCCGGATTTTCTTCCTTGGTGTACTGGCGCCAATATACTTGAGTCTCAAGACAATTCTACGGTAGCTTCTGTTTCAATCGCACTCGGAAAATTAAAACAAACATTCACAACAGCTAATACAATTGACCCTGATACTTCAGTTATTATGAAACTTGTTAAAGGACCGTTTAAAGAGTTGTATGGCCATTGGCAGTTTCTGGAAAATGATAGTGGTGGTTGTCAGGTGATGCTGGAAATGAAGTTTGAGTTTAAAAATAAATTATTAAAACATACTCTCGGTGCAGCTTTTAAAAAGATTACTGATTCCCTGGTTGATGCTTTTATAAAGCGAGCGCGAGATGTGTATGGCTGAAAAAGAGGAGATTACCGTAGAGCTCATTTACATTAAACCCGGAAGTCAAAATAGATTAACGCTGAACTTACCTCAAGGCAGCAATATTAATCAGGCCATTAATCGTTCAGGTGTATTAACTCATTTTCCCGAGATTGATTTAAAAGTTAATAAAGTGGGTGTGTTTAGCAAGATACAACCTTTAGTTACGTTACTTTGCGAAGGCGATCGAATTGAGATTTACCGTCCTTTAATGGCTGATCCGAAGGAAGCTAGACGCCGGCGAGCAAAAAATAAGTAATTTTATTCATCGCCCAACGGATCGATTTTGTAGTCATTTAATGGATCGGTTCTATCGTCATTTGATGGATTTTCATCATCATCATCATCATCAAAAGGGTTGACTGTATCAAGTAGGCGACCAAAAAAGCCTTTTTCTTTGTTCGATTTAGGGACGACTACGGCATCTGCCTCGATAATCTTATTTACATCTCGGCTTCCGTCAGCTGCTGTAATATCACCGGTGATATGAGTGAGTTTTTCTTCATCTTCATCGAAGTGTAGCGTGAGATGACGCTGTTCTCTGACACCGCCACCTTTCTGATAACTAAAAATATATTCCCAGCGGTTATTATGAAATGGGTCTATTAGCACAGGCGTACCCATGATGAATTTCACCTGATTTTGATCCATACCGGGTTTCAGTCTATCGAGCATCTCTTGCTCAATAACATTACCTTGTTGAATATCAACCTTATAAAGCAAAGGTACTTCGTAACCACCATCGAAGCTTTTGGTGCACGCGCTAAGAAAAATAAGGGATATAAATAATATGACTAATTTGTTCATGCAAAGACTTAATGTTTTTGACCGGTTAAGTAAGGAGAAATATCAGGCAGGATAACTGTTGCAGTGGAATTCCTCAACGACATTTATTATGACTTAAAGTATACTTTATCGTCAATTTACAGTGTTCATAGTGCTGAATATCCAATCTTTTTCTTGCCGGGAGGTTTTACTTGGAAGCGACAGACTTAAAAAAAGCCGGTCTTAAGGCAACCTTACCGAGAATCCGAATTTTACAGATCCTTGAAGACTCAAATGAACGGCATATGAGTGCTGAAGATGTTTATAAAACGTTATTAGGTCTTGGTGAAGAAGTCGGGTTGGCAACAGTTTATAGAGTGTTGACTCAATTTGAGACAGCAGGATTGGTGATTCGTCACAACTTTGATTCCGGCCATTCTGTGTTTGAGCTAGATCAAGGTGCGCATCATGACCATATGGTTTGTCTAAATACAGGCAAGGTCATCGAATTTAAAAATGAAGAGATTGAACGATTACAAAAAGAAATTGCTAAAGAACATGGTTATGACCTGATTGAACATAGCCTTGTGTTGTATGTGAAACCAAAAGAATAGCTAATCTTACAGTACCCGACCTCAGTATAAAAAGCGGTCTATGTTCGCGTTTATTAATCCCACAAACTTATTATAAAACTGATTCAAGCATTTGCGCGGCGTTAGCTCGACTTTCATTGGTTACTTCCATTCCCGCCAACATACGCGCAACTTCATCAATTCGTTCCTGTTCAGCGAGTTCAATAACCTGGGTAAAGGTTTGTCCTTTGCTGCTTTTCTTTATGACGCGCAAGTGATGGTGACCACATGAAGCAACTTGTGCGAGGTGGGTAACGCAAAAAATTTGACGATGTTCAGCAAGACTATTCAGTAATTTGCCAACTATCTCTGCGATGCCACCACTGATACCGGCATCGACTTCATCAAACACCATGGTGGGTACACCATTATCTTTTGATGCAATGATCTGAATGGCAAGACTAAGGCGGGATAATTCACCACCTGAAGCAACCTTAGCAATGGGTCTTAGTGGTTGTCCTGGATTGGTTGATACGATAAATGAAATTTTATCCATGCCAAATTGATGGGGAGTCATGACTTCCAAGTCCTCAATGGCTTCGATGCTGATACCAAATTTTCCACCCATGCCAAGATCTTGCATTTTGTCCGTTACTGCTAATGCAATTTTATTGGCAGTTGATTTTCTTTTTTTGCTGAGTTTTTCAGCAAGTTTTTTGTACTTATCAAGTAATTCACTTTTCTTTTTCTGTAGTAGTTCGTGTTGTTCCTGACCACCTTCTAATTGATTTAATTGTGATGACAGCAAAACCAGTTGTTCAGGTAGCGTTTCCGGTTTTACCTTGTGTTTTCGGGCCAGTTCATGAATCTTGTCCAGTCGACTTTCTATGATGTTTAATTGGCTGACATCCGAATCAAAACGATCGATGTAGTCTTTTAATTCTGTGCATGCCTCATCGATTTGAATTGCAGCACTATCTAGCAGGCTATTGACGCTTTCAAGAGAGTTATCAATCTTGCATAGGTCAGTTATTGCGCGCTGATGTTGAGCGAGTTGACTAAGCATTGCAGAGTCTGATTCTGATAATTCAGTCAAGACTGTTTGGCATGTTGCTATAAGATCTTGAGAGTGAGATTGGCGTTTAAATTCTTCGACAAGCGATTCATATTCTGATTCGCCGATATCAAGCTGAGTAAGTTCATCTATTTGATACTTGAGAAAGGATAAACGAGCTTCAAAATCATCTCCGCTGGTCTCGAAGTTTTCGAGTTGTTCGTTTACCAGTTTCCATTGATGATAATTATCAGCAACATCACTCAGTAGAGAATCATAAGTGCCGGCTTGGTCGAGTATCTCACGTTGAGTCTTTGGTCGAGATAATGATTGGTGTGCGTGTTGACCATGAATATCAACCAGGTATTCACCAATTTCGCGTAAGGTTTGAACCGGTACAGGTGTGTTATTTAAATAAGCTCGAGAGCGACCATCTCTATTAATCGTTCGTCGAATAAATAACTCATCATCAGATGCTATCTCCATCTCATTAAGGCGATTATTAATATAGGGGTTGTTGTTGATAGAAAAGATTGCTGTGATATCGGTTTTATCCATACCGCCTCTGATCACATTAGTATCAGCCCGATCGCCCAACACCAGACCTAAGGCGTCAAGTAAGATAGATTTACCTGCGCCTGTTTCGCCAGTTAAAACCGTCATTCCTGGTTTAAAATCAATGTTGAGGCTATCGATAACAGCCAGGTTATTGATGACGAGTTGGCGTAACAAGCTTATTTACTCCAGTTCAACTTTTCACGAAGGATATGGAATTGATCGTGATTAGGTGGGTGAATTAACCTTATGTTCTTGTTCTTCTTTTCTACTCGAACACGATCACTGGGGATCAGTTCCATCTTTGTCTCACCATCTAAAGTAAGGTGTGCTTGATCAACTTCTCTGTTGCCAATAACAACCTCAATATGACTATTACCATCGACAACAATTGGACGGTTAGTCAAAGAGTGTGGACAAATAGGCACCAATAACAAGGCATCAAGCGATGGATGGACAATTGGGCCGCCAGCTGCGAGCGCATAAGCAGTAGAACCCGTCGGTGATGAAACAATGATACCGTCAGAACGATGAGTATGAACAAATGTCCCATTGATATAGGTTTCTAATTCTACCAAACGAGCGATATTCCACTTTTGAATAATAATATCGTTGATGGCATTACCTTCGAATATGCATTCCTCTCCTCGAAAGACTTGCCCCCTTAACAGGAAGCGCACATCTTCGACATACTGGCCATTTAAAATTTCATCCATATTGCTGGCGATGTTATCTGCGGGGATATCTGCCAGAAAGCCAACGTGACCGAGGTTGATACCTAGCAAGGGGACGTTGAAACCACAAAGTATATGTGACGCCATCAACATGGTGCCATCACCACCGATGGCAATGACGAGATCACAATGTTCCCCTAGTTCACTAGCATCGAAAACATCAAGATTGTGTTCGTCTAGCAACTCAGCACAACATTTATCCAGAATGATTGTTCGTTCACGGGACTCAAGATATTTTAGCAACTCAGCTAATGTCGTTTGAATAGCTTTGACGCCAGAATTGGTGATTAGTCCGATTCGCTTAAACATGGTGATGAATCTGTCCTGTTGGTTTTTCGTCAAACATAACATGCTCTGCGGGAGTGACCAATAACTCTCCGAAGTTATTGCTTGTTGGTTTTTATTATAAGGGGTGTTGAAGATGTTTTGCACTCGTTACATTAGAGTGCTAAATTTAATCTTATTCTCTCTGTATTTATTGTTTAAGTATGGTTTCAGCAACAGATTCGTCGCAATTATCCGAACGCAGCCTTTATCTCTTTAAGGCTTTGGTAGAGCATTTCATTGAAGATGGTGCTCCGGTTGGTTCGCGCACGCTTTCTAAAGATTCAGATTTAAACTTGAGTCCTGCCTCGATACGCAATGTTATGGCCGATCTTGAAGATTATGGCTTATTGCATTCACCACATACCTCGGCCGGACGAGTGCCTACCGCCAAGGGCTATAGGTTGTTTGTAGATAGCCTATTGAGGGTGAACGATCTTAAATCAGCAGAAGTCGAGAAAATTGCTCGAGAAATGGCCCCTGAAAATGATTATTCCTCATTGATGCAACGTACATCATCGATGTTATCGGACATAACTCAATTGGCAGGGGTCGTTATGTTGCCGCGTACCAGTCAATCTAAATTGCAGCATATTGAGTTTGTTTCCTTATCTTCAAACCGGGTATTGGTGGTCCTGGTTGTGAATGATCGAGAAGTACAAAATAGAATTATTAATACGGATAAAAACTATTCAAGCTCCGAATTACAACAGATCTCTAATTATCTTAATGACATCTTCGCCGGGAAAGACTTGAAAGTTGTTCGGGCATCAATTTTAGACGAATTGGAAAAAATGAAGGAAGAGGTCAATCAGTCTATGCAGTCGGCCATTGAGATGGCGCAAATTGCATTCACTAACGACGATACCAAGAGTCAGGGTGATGATTTATTACTATCCGGGCAAACCAACCTTATGGACCTCGCTGAACTTTCTGATGTAGAAAAATTAAAGAAGCTATTTGAAACATTTAATCAAAAGCGAGACATTTTGCATTTACTCGAGCAGGCAATAAATGCAGATGGCATGCAGATTTTTATTGGTGAAGAATCAGGTTATGACGTACTAGACAACTGTAGTGTGGTCACGTCTCCCTATGAAGTCGATGGTGAAATACTGGGCGTTTTAGGCGTAATCGGACCCACGCGTATGCATTATGAGCGCGTGATTCCAATTGTAGATATTACGGCAAAAATGCTTGGTGTTGCCTTGAACTCGAAAAATTAACCCCCACTTATTATAAAGTGCGTCCGTATGGACGCGGGTATTATATTGTCTAAAAAGAGGTTCGAAATGACAGGTCAAGATAATAAAACAGCTCAAAATGAAGCGCATGACGTTGTTGAGCAAGAAACTGAAACATCAGAAGAAGAATTAAATGATGCCAGCGAGGCTTTAGAAATAGAGGGCGAGTTAGAACTAGCAGAGGAAGCGAGTAGCGATATCGAATCTTTACAGAATCAACTTGAAAAAGAAAAAGAACGCTCTCAGGCGAATAAAGACCTCGCTCTTAGGGCTCAGGCAGAAATGGATAATCTGCGTAAGCGAACAGCGCGAGATGTCGAAAATGCACATAAATATGCGCTGGAAAGATTTGTTAATGAGCTTTTGCCTATTTTAGATAGCCTTGAATTAGGCATGTCAGCGGCAGAAAGCGCAGAAAATGTTGATGATCTGCGTGAAGGTATGGATCTGACCATTAAAATGTTTAATACAGCTATGGATAAATTCAATGTTAAAGCCATTGAGCCACAGGGTGAAAAATTCAACCCAGAGCAACATGAAGCCATCTCAATGCAAGAAATAGAAGGCGCTGAATCAGGCTCTGTGGTGGCAGTAATGCAGAAGGGATATGAGTTGAATGGACGCCTGGTTAGACCGGCTATGGTCGTTGTTGCTAAATAATAGGGTTTATTTCATAAGTTTTTAATATTAAAGGCTTGAAATAGAAGGCAACCGTCCACATTTATTTAAACAACATTATTTTTAATAAAACACAATGAATCAGCAAGTTAAGTATTTTGGAGAAGACAAATGGCAAAGATAATTGGAATTGATCTCGGTACCACCAACTCATGTGTGGCAGTTCTCGAGGGTGGTGAAGCAAAGGTCATCGAAAATAGCGAAGGGGCAAGGACCACACCATCAATCGTTGCTTACGCTGATGATGATGAGGTGCTCGTTGGCCAATCAGCTAAACGTCAATCAGTAACTAACCCGGATAATACACTGTATGCGGTTAAGCGACTCATCGGCCGTCGTTTTGAAGAGGATGCGGTTCAAAAAGATATCAAGCTCGTCCCTTACAAGATTGTTAAGGCAGATAACGGCGATGCCTGGGTTGAAATCAATGGTAAGAAGATGGCGCCACCTGAAGTTTCTGCACGTGTCTTGATGAAGATGAAGAAAACCGCAGAAGACTATCTTGGCGAAGCAGTTACGGAAGCCGTCATTACCGTGCCTGCGTATTTTAATGATTCACAGCGTCAAGCTACCAAAGATGCCGGTCGGATTGCGGGTCTTGAAGTTAAACGAATTATTAACGAGCCTACTGCCGCGGCATTAGCCTACGGTATGGATAAAAAGCGTGGCGATGCCAAGATTGCAGTCTACGATCTCGGTGGTGGTACTTTTGACGTTTCTATCATCGAAATTGCCGAGATAGACGGGGAACATCAGTTTGAAGTGCTCTCAACCAATGGTGACACTTTCCTTGGTGGTGAAGATTTCGATTTTCGTATCATTGATTTCCTCTGTGATGAATTCAAGAAAGAGCAGGGCGTGGATCTGCATAATGATCCTTTGGCATTGCAACGTCTTAAAGAAGCAGCAGAGAAAGCCAAGATAGAATTATCCTCTAGCGTGCAAACGGATATTAATTTACCTTACATCACTGCAGATGCCAGCGGTCCTAAGCATCTTAATTTGAAGATGACGCGAGCCAAGCTGGAATCATTGGTCGGAGAATTGGTTGAACGAACCATTGCGCCTTGTAAAGTGGCACTCGATGATGCCGGACTATCAAAATCTGATATTACCGATGTTATTTTGGTCGGCGGTCAAACCCGTATGCCAATGGTACAAGAGAAGGTTCAAGCATTTTTTGAGAAAGAACCGCGTAAGGATGTAAACCCTGATGAAGCAGTTGCCGTTGGTGCAGCTATTCAAGCCGGTGTTCTAGGTGGTGATGTTAAAGACGTACTCTTATTAGACGTTACGCCGTTGTCTTTAGGTATTGAGACAATGGGCGGTATCATGACTAAGTTAATAGATAAGAATACGACGATACCGACTAAAGCAAACCAGATCTTTTCGACTGCTGAGAATAATCAAACCGCTGTTACCGTGCATGTGATGCAAGGTGAACGCGAGATGGCTGTGGGTAATAAATCATTAGGCCGTTTTGACCTGAGTGATATCCCACCAGCACCGAGAGGCGTACCGCAAATTGAAGTGAATTTCGATATTGATGCAAATGGCATCTTGAATGTTTCTGCAAAAGACAAAGCGACAAATAAAGAACAGTCGATTGTGATTAAGGCATCAAGTGGTCTTTCTGATGAAGAGATCGATAACATGGTTAAGGACGCAGAAGCGCACGCAGAAGAAGATCGACTTGCAAAAGAATTGGTTGAAGCACGGAACATGGCAGAGAACATGATCCATGCAACTAAGAAATCAATGGAAGATCTTGGCGACAAGGTCGAAGAGCAAGAAAAGACTGATATCGAAGCTGCAATAGCGGATCTTGAAGAAGCCTCAAAAGCTGATGACAAGGAAGCAATTACAGAAAAGACAACCAAGCTGACGGAGGTTGCAGGAAAACTTGCCGAACGTGCTTATGCGGAAACGCAATCAGCAGAAGGTGGCGATGCAGGTGCTAATCCTGAAGCTGCGGATAATGATTCCGCAGATGATAATGTTGTTGATGCTGAGTTTGAAGAAGTTGACGAAGTTGAAGACGAGAAAAAATAATCGTATAGAAGCTTTTTAAAAAGCAGCATAATCACAATAAATCAGCCCGGAGATGAGTATTCTTCTCCGGGCTATTTGCGTATTAGCATTATGCAAATTGCACATAAAATAGAAATTTAAAAAGAGTATAGGCATGGCAGATAAACGAGATTATTACGAAGTATTAGGTGTTTCAAAGAATGCTGATGAGGCAGAATTAAAAAAAGCCTACCGTCGTTTGGCAATGAAACATCACCCCGATCGTAATGAAGGGGATGAGAAGGCCGAGGACAAATTTAAAGAAGCGAAAGAAGCACATGATATTTTATCTGATCAACAAAAACGCGCTGCTTATGATCAATTTGGCCATGCCGGAGTAGATAACAGTGCTGCAGGTGGCGGTGCTGGCGGTGCCGGGTTTGGTGACATTTTCGATAATGTCTTTGGTGATATTTTTGGTGGTGGTGGTGGTGGACGTGGTGGTAATCGTGTCTATCGCGGTGCGGATTTACGCTATAACCTTGAACTGTCTTTAGAAGATGCCGTTGCTGGAACAACAGTAAAAATTCGTGTTCCAAAAATGGTGGTCTGTGAGAGCTGTAAAGGCTCCGGTGCAAAAAAAGGAAGCTCTCCGGTAAATTGTCCAACCTGTGCCGGTCATGGTCAGGTTAGAATGCAACAAGGCTTTTTTTCTGTACAACAAGCTTGTCCACAGTGTCGCGGACAAGGGAAAATAATCAGTGATCCATGTGGACCTTGTCGAGGCGAGGGTCGAGTCAGAGATAGTAAGACCATTTCAGTCAAGGTACCGGAAGGTGTCGATAATGGTGATCGGATTCGTCTTTCTGGAGAAGGTGAGGCCGGTGAAAATAGTGGGCCAGCTGGCGATTTATATGTACATATCTCTGTTAAGACTCATCCTATCTTTGAGCGTGATACTACGGATCTCTATTGTGATGTACCTATCAGTTTTACTACTGCGGCGTTGGGTGGTGAACTTGAAGTGCCTACCTTAAAAGGAAAAGTAAAATTGAAAATTCCTGCTGAATCTCAAAGCGGGAAAATGTTTCGTCTGAGATCAAAAGGTGTTCGTTCAGTAAGAAGTTCATCAATAGGTGATTTACTCTGCCGTATCATTATTGAAACGCCTGTTAAGTTAACCAGTAAACAAAAAGAACTACTAAAAGAATTTGAAGCGACAATGGAAAGTGGCGGAAAAAAACACAGTCCTCAAGCCAGTTCATGGGTGGATGGGGTGAAGAAATTCTTTGACTCTATGACCAGTTAATATTCGCCTTGTTATTTTATCCAATAACTTCGTTGCCGCACTTTTTTCGATGCTCATTTATTAGCATATAAACTCCGCTTCTCAAAAAGCACGGCGCCTCGTTCTTGAATAAAATTCCTAAGGCTTAATTCTTAGGTTACCAGCCTTTCTGTTGTTATCTCAACCCAATATATCCAGACCTAACTGAATTGCCTTTCGCATTTCTGCTTGATCTTTTGTCACTCTAGATGACACTAACAAACCTTGTATTAGCGTAATGAAATAGGCGGCTAACGAATCGGCATCCTTTTCTTTATCGATTTCTCCTGACGCTTGTGCTGAAAGGAGACGACTGAGGACAGCTTGTTTCATCTGGGCGAGGTGCTTATTCATTTCACCAAAGATCTCTTCATCGACTGAGGCCATTTCGTAAGCAGAGTTGGTTACCAAACAACCACTATTGCGGACAGACTCGTCACAACTGTCGACCATCAGATTGAAAATTTTACGCATACTTTCTTTAAAAGGAGCCTCAGGATTTTCAATGAGAATTGCATAGTAAGAAGTATGTTCCATATAATGTGTAACACATTTTAGAAACAAGCCTTTTTTGTCACCAAATGCCTTGTATAGACTCCCTGGTTTTACACCTGTAACGGAAGCAATGTCTAGTATAGAGGTTGCTTGATAGCCATTAGCCCAAAATTGTTTACCCGCATTTACCAACGTTTCGTCGTAATCAAACTCTCTAAGTCTTGCCATAAGATCCTCTTATCATAAAAAAACATGATTGAAACACATCAAATAAGTTTAAATCATCTTTTTGTTTATTTATGTTTTTTAATGAAGTTATCGATCATCGGAAACGGAGACTTGCCCATGAGTCGGTCGAGGTACTTACCCTCTTTAAATAATAATAAAGCAGGTACGCTTCTGACATCATGCTCTTCAGCCAGATTGTCATTCTCTTCAATCTTTACTTTTAAAATAGAAAGTTCTGGATACTTTTCTGCAATTTCATTCAAGAGCGGTATTAATGACTTACAAGGGCCACAGTGCGTAGACCAAAAGTCGAGCATAACGAGGCCACCTTGCTGGATGGCCTCCTTACTTTCGTTTGTATCAGAATCAACAAAATTTGAAGCGCTGTTACTTTTGAGTGTGTGTGCCTCAGCCATTAGCCGCTGCCTTTGGAATAAAGGGATAAGCCATTTCTTTTTCGTAAGCACTTTCATCTGTCGTATCAAGTCGCATAGTGATATTAAATTTGTTGCCAAAATTAAAAACACTACAGGCGAATATCAGTTCTACGACCTCTGCTTCGGTATATTCTTCTTTTAATTCGTCGTAAAACTCGTCAGGAATATAATTCGGATCACCGGCCATATATTCTGCGAGCTTGATACCAAGGTATTCAGAACGAGTAAAAGCAGATTCATCAATTTCACCCATAAAGGCCTCTTCTTTTGGCCCCACTTCCTCTACCACACCAGCGGCACGAACAGTCATGCAATAGCCACAGCGGTTTATTTCGCCCGTTTTAAGACGCATCATCTCAAATAGATGTGCTGGAATACGACCAGCAATAAAAAAAGACTCGAATACTGGCAGGATGGTTTTTAATAAGTCAGGTTGGTGAGCTATTGCGCCCATCATTGCAGAATCGTGCCACCATCCTTTAACAGACTGGTCTATTAACTCATTGATTTCTGGGTCATCTGACGTTCCGGGTGCTACAGGTTGAACTACTGAAGTCATAGCGAATTACCTCCGTTAAGATTGGTAAAAGAGGTCATGAAGACCCTCTATAATTGTTGAATGTAAATACAACAATCTGTATCGTAGTCGTCTTAATTTAGAAAATCAAAGGAAAATTATTAAGCAATGAAACTGTTTTTTTCTCCTACATCGCCCTATGTTCGAAAAGTGCGAATTGCTGCAATAGAGTTGGGTCTTGAAGATCAGATTGAATTAATCTTAACAAATCCATGGGAAAACCCACCTGAATTAGCAGATGCTAACCCGCTAGGTAAAGTGCCAGCACTGATGACCGCTGCTAATGAAATATTGTTTGATTCGCCTGTGATTTGTGAATATTTGGATAGTCTAAATAGTGAGGTGGCTCTTTTCCCTGCTTCTGGAGAAGCACGTTGGAATGCTCTGCGTCTACAAGCAGTTGCTGATGGCATTCTCGATGCAGCTGTAATGATACGTTTAGACAGCTTACGTCCAGAAGCTGAGCAATATAGTGATATGCGTAGCAGGCAGATAAATGTAATTCGGCGAGCGTTAATTTCATTATGTTCAGAAATGACTCGACTGATTGGACCGGTCACCATTGGACAAATCGCGGTGGCTTGTGCTCTTGGTTATCTTGATTTTCGACTACCCGAAGAAGATTGGCATAAGCAGCATCCAAAATTAGATTGTTGGTATGCTAGTTGGATGGAAAGAGAATCGATGCAAGTGACAATACCGCCTCTAACTTAAAATATAGTAGCCATTATATGTGGCATGTGACCCCATAATATTTTCCAGAATGTTAAGTCAGTTTTTGTAATCAATGTATAATCCTAAATATTAGAATCTATATAGGCGCAGTTTTATGTCGGTAAGAGTTGGTGTATGTGGTGCAGCTGGAAGAATGGGTAAGACTATCATGGAGGTCTGTAAAGACACTGATGGAGTCGAGGTCACCGCCGCTATTGAGTACAGTGAATCCCCCATGCTTGGGATCGATGCTGGTGATGTGGCCGGTATTGGTAAAACAGGTGTACTAATTACCGATGATATCTCAAGTATTGCTGATCAAGTTGATGTGATGATCGATTTTACTTTTGCCGCTTCAGTTACTGCAAATATTAAAAAATGCGTCTCTGCTAATTGTAAGATGGTGATAGGGACAACTGGTCTCAGTAAAGCAGATCATGAACAGATTGAACTAGCGTCAAATAAAATTGCCATTGTGTTTGCGCCAAATATGAGTATCGGCGTCAACCTGTGTTTAAAGTTATTAGAAATGGCGGCACAGGTCATAGGCGATGATGCGGATATAGAAATTATTGAAGCGCATCACCGACATAAAAAAGATGCACCATCAGGTACTGCTATACGTATGGGAGAAGTCGTCGCAAAGACCTTGGGACGTAATCTGAAAGATTGTGCTGTCTATGGACGTGAAGGTATTACCGGTGAAAGGGACAAGAATACGATTGGATTTGAAACAATACGAGCAGGTGACATAGTTGGTGATCATACCGTTATGTTTGCAACAGAAGGTGAGCGCGTTGAGATCACACATAAGGCATCATCAAGAAAGACATTTGCGAATGGTGCAGTAAGAGCAGCAAAATGGCTGGTAGAAAAAGACAATGGCCTGTTTGATATGCAAGATGTATTAAATCTAGGATAAGATTATTGTCAATTAAGATTGTTATATTAATCGTTTATTATGATAGATAAGAACCAAATACAGAGACTTTACGATCAGTCATATTTTTCCTATACAGCCACGTATTTTGGTGCTGTTATGGCTTTTTGGTTATTTAAAGGTATTACACCTGACACGGTTTTAAATACCTAGTTCATCACTTTTACGATATTTACATCGGCACGGTTTTTCCTTACCTGGAAGTTTAATAACAGTGAACACGAGAAAAGCACCGATGTTTGGATGATGGTCTTTTTAATCGCCTCAGTAATATCAGGGACAATGTGGGGGCTTACGGGTTTTATATTTATACCTAAGGGAGCACTTCCTTTACTCGAGTCGAGTGTTACATCATGGCATCCTCTTATTATTCATTGCGACTTTAATTGCTGGATCGATCATTACTTATTCCGCAAGTAAAACAGTATATTTAAGTTTTTCAGTGCCTGCGATAATTCCTCAATGCTTGATGCTAATTGCCCAAGGGGATAAATATCATTCGTTTCTTGGCGGTATAGTTCTTATATACGCTTTTATAATGTTCGTGATTTCTGTTTATATTAATAGAGTTTTTTCAGAGTCCGATAAAGTTGATGTTCAAAATAAATTTCTTAAATCAGTTATTGAAAAGCATGGCATAAAAACAGAAGAGTAAGGTACTCGTCTATTTTTCTTAAAGTGTTGCGGTAGTAGAGGTATAGGGAACAATCAGAGAAACCTCCCCGCTAATATGATGCTGTTGTACCTTACGCCAGTATTGAGCTGTTAATAAATCTTGATGATGTTTCATGAATTCAATTTTAAGTCTTTCGTTCATGGATAGAAACTTAATAAACTCTTCGGGAAATATATCGTGCTCGCCAACGTAGTACCAAGTGTCTGCGAGCATCTCGTCTTCAAAATCACTTGCTTCGGGAATTTCACGAAAGTTACATTCAGTCACTAATGACACTTCATCATAATCGTAGAAAATAACGCGCTTGTGTTGTGTAACACCAAAGTTTTTCAAAAGTAGATCGCCGGTAAAAATATTTGTTTGCGCCAGGTCTTTGATAGTTTGTCCATAATCAATTACGGCGGCGGTGGCTTCTTCTTCTGACACTTCATTAATGTATAAATTTAATGGTCGCACACGTCGTTCTGTATAGACTCTTTGCAAGAGAAGATACTTGCCTTCCATGCGTACGCTTTCTGAGGCACCTTCGAGCAACTCAAGCAATAGTTCTCTAGAAAATCGATTTATAGGAAATTTAAGATTGAGGAATTCTTGTGTATCAATCAATCTGCCAGCTCTATCATGCTTTGACACAAGTTTGTATTTACCAATAACTTCATCACGAGAAACAGTTTTTGGGTAACCAAACTTGTCGCGAATAATTTTAAAAACCAGATTGTAAGATGGCAATGTAAATACAATCATGACAAGCCCAGTGTCACCTTCAGCATGTACAAATTTATCTCTGGTATTGCTTAAGTGTGTAGTAAATGTCCGGTGACGTTCAGTCTTTCCCTGTCGTAAGCGGCCAAGCACTGTGTATAGCTCATCAATCGGTTTTTTGGGAAGTATTGATTTAAGAAAATGAACAGCACCTATTACAGAATTTGGATCAGCAAAGTAATATGATCGTGTATAGCCGAAGATTAAGCTGATCTCTTTTTCACTGAGAAAAACGGCATCAACCATGATGCCACTGTCTTCGTTTTTAAATGCGATCACAATAGGTGTCTCGCCTTCGCTAAGTATTAACTTGCCAACCAGGTAAGCGCGTGCTGCTTGATAAAAAAATGAATCGATAAATTCGAATCTTATGTACTCGACATTTTTACTAAACTTTAATTTAGTATCGGCGTTTATCATCTTCTCAATGCGTTTGGCATTACGACTGATATCGTCATAGGGAATGCGAAAAGAAAAGTCGTCAAGAATAGTTTCAAAGATACGTTGCAGGGAAACCCAGTATGGGTAACGCCTGATGTTGAGCGACATTATCAGATGTATGTCATCTGAAGGGCTTGATGAAGTGAACTCTATTTCTTGATTAACACCCTCAGTATCAAATATACGTCGTGTGGTTGAGTTGAAGAAGGTTTTTATAAAATCATTATCAGGAACCTGATCCAGGCGTTCGCCAAAGTAACTCCTTATCTTGCGCCATAGTTCTTTATCATTAACGCGTTCGTTTAGAGTTTTACGCAGGGTAAGGACAATTCGTCGAATAGCTTTTTCATAGAGGTCGACACGATCAACAATATCCTGTTGATGTCCTTTCCAATCCCGTTGTTCAAAACGTGTCCGTGCACGTTTCGTAGTACGGTGAAAGTTATTGTTATAACGAATAAAGCCGTCGTAGATAATCTGCGAGCATTCTGCAATCAGATCTCTATCAGACATAGTCTTTATTTAAGTTTCAACACATCACAGGTTTGAGATTAATGCGTCTGCAAATTCGCTGCATTTAACCTCTGTTGCCCCATCCATCAGACGGGCAAAGTCATAGGTGACCGTTTTATTGGCAATGGTCTTATCCATTGCTTCGATCACTCTATCGGCTGCTTCAGTCCAACCAAGGTAACGCAGCATCATCTCTCCAGACAATAATAGTGAACCCGGATTAACTTTATCCTGACCAGCATATTTTGGTGCGGTGCCATGAGTTGCCTCAAAAATTGCATGGCCAGTGTCGTAATTAATATTGCCACCTGGCGCGATGCCAATCCCTCCGACCTGAGCCGCCAATGCATCTGATAGATAATCCCCATTCAGATTCATGGTTGCAATCACTTCAAAATCTTCAGGGCGGGTCAATACTTGTTGCAGGGTAATATCGGCTATCGCATCTTTGATCAAAACCTTGCCATCCTTTTCAGCCTGAGCCATTTCATCTTGCGCAGCCTGTGTACCTTTTTCAGCACGGGTGCGTTCCCAGATATCCCAGCTATAGGTTTCATTGGCAAATTCAGTTTCGGCCAGTTCATAACCCCAGTTTCTAAAAGCACCTTCGGTGAATTTCATGATGTTCCCTTTATGCACAAAGGTAACGCTTTTACGTTTGTTCTCTAGCGCATATTTAATGGCTGCACGAACCAGACGGGCGGTGCCTTCTTGTGAGATTGGTTTAATACCAATACCGCAGGTGTTCGGGAATCGAATTTTTTGATAATAACTAGGAAAAGCTTCTTTAAACATCTCGAGAAATTTTTTGTTCTCGTCGCTGCCTTGTTCGAATTCAATTCCGGTGTAGATGTCTTCTGTGTTCTCGCGGAAGATCACCATGTCGATTAATTCAGGATGCCTGACGGGTGAGGGGACACCTTTATACCAGCGCACGGGTCTGAGGCAGACATACAAGTCCAGGATTTGGCGAAGCGCGACATTTAGAGAACTAATGCCGCCACCTATTGGTGTCGTTAACGGGCCTTTAATCGCAACCAAAAACTCGCGACAAGTGTCTATGGTTTCATCAGGCAACCAGCTACCGGTTATTTTATTCGCCTTTTCGCCAGCATAAACTTCAAGCCATTTAATCTCTTTTTTACCGCCATAGGCCTTTGCAACAGCAGCATCTAATACACGTTGCGAGGCATTCCAGACATCGGGACCAATACCATCACCTTCTATAAAAGGTATGACAGGCGTATCCGGTACATTTAATATGCCATTCTTAATTGAAATCTTTTTCCCACCACTAGGTGCTTTTTTAGGTGCGGCCAAAATACTATCTCCCTGAAAATATTATTATTTCATGTCTTTATATACTAGTAGCTATTTTAACCGTTAAATCAGATTTAAGTAATTGACATAAGACAATAAATTCTCTATTTTCTTTATATGCGCCGATTTGAAATCAGCTTGCGGGCGCAATAAAAATACCGCTAAAGAGACAACCTGCTTTAGCTGAAGCTGAACGCGGGTTTTTTTGCGTACAGGATGTACGTATGTCGCGAGAGGACAGGAGTCCGAAGCGACGGCTTCATTACCCCCACGTTCACTCAGTAATACTTATCCCAGGCTGACTCTGCAAAGCTTTAATTATTACTATTGAGGATGCCAAAATGACAGACGATACAAAACCACTAAGCCCCGATACCCTTGCCGTCCGCGCAGGACAGGTCAGGAGCCAGGAAGGC
>JBLHKL010000022.1:0-22389 GCA_047618295.1 Gammaproteobacteria bacterium
AGGCAATATGGATGCTCAATATAGTCTGGGAAATATGTACTTGATGGGCGAAGGCATTGAGCAAGATGACCAGCAGGCAGCTCATTGGTATGGCCTGGCGGCTGACCAAGGGCACATGTCAGCAAGTCATAATCTTGTAAATTTACAAAAATCAATGCCATCAACCAAACGATTAGAGATCGATACAAATATAGTTGTTGATAAACCGGTAGCAAACACCGAAATCAATGAAGAAGAGGCTACTAACGAATCAGTTACAGATCCAACAGGGAAGTCTGATTATGAAGAAGGTTTAACTTATGCATTTGGTGATGGCGTACCGCAGAATGATCGCAATGCATTCAATTTATTCTTTTCTGCGGCTGTAAAAGGCTATGCTTTGGCACAATATAAAGTAGGCGTTGCCTATGCTTATGGTGAAGGTGTGCGTCAGGATAATAGACAAGCTACTGAGTGGTACCAAAAAGCAGCCGAACAGGGTTATACCATTGCGCAAAGAAATTTAGCGATAATGTACCTTGATGGTAATGGTATTCAACAAGACAAAGTACATGCATTGGCATGGTACAAAGTTGTCGCTAGTCAAGGAAATGCGATGGATATACGTCGTCGCGACATGCTTGAAAAAGAACTTTCCGAAGATGAATTAACCCAATCTCAAGAAATATCAAACCGGATATCTAGTCGCCTGAGCAGTAACACTTCTCTGTAGTTCTCCAGCTCTCGTTTTATTTAGTTTCATCGTCACTTTTTTCTGGCATTATTGAACATTATTACGCTTTTCTGTTGATTCTATGATTGATCCAAACGTTAAAAATGTTATTGAAATTGAGGGCTTGGATACTTGGTATGGTACCAAACAAATCTTGTCTAATATTTCACTGCATGTTGAGCGCAAGGAAGTCATGGTCATTATGGGGCATAGTGGCTCCGGTAAAAGCACGCTCCTACGCCATATAATCGGCCTAAATAATCCTGCAGCAGGTTCGATAAAATTATTGGGCAAGGAAATAACTAGCCTAAATCGTAATGAACTGTACGAATTACGCAAGCACATTGGCGTTGCCTTTCAACATGGCGCATTATTTAGTTCGATGACATTACAAGAGAATGTCGAACTACCTCTACACGAACACACCAAACTCGATCACAACACTATCCGTATAATGTCGCGCCTTAAACTTGAGTTAATGAACTTAAGTGATAATGAAGATTTAATGCCGGCAGAACTATCAGGCGGCATGTTGAAACGTGCTGGCTTGGCCAGAGCGGTAATAATGGATCCGGAAATACTCTTTTTTGATGAACCTTCTGCTGGACTCGACC
This sequence comes from Gammaproteobacteria bacterium, assembly GCA_047618295.1. Lineage (GTDB taxonomy): Bacteria > Pseudomonadota > Gammaproteobacteria > Eutrophobiales > Eutrophobiaceae > UBA7359. The sequence goes on from JBLHKL010000022.1 coordinate 1,327, forward strand.
CAGTAACCTCTGCTGAACTGGATGAATTAATTCTACAATTACGTGATGCATTAAATATGACGATCATTGTAGTTACACATGAATTAGAGAGCGCGTTCAAGATAGCCGACAGAATTACTGTTATAGATAATGGGCAACAAATCATTACCGGCGATAAAGAAACGATTATGAAATCCACTGACCCCAGAATCGTCAATATGCTCGAACGCAGGGCAATGAATCATGATATTGACGCTGATGATTACCTGAATAAATTAACTCGAAATTGATTACCAATGAGTACAAATAGACCACAAGCATTGTCATCGATTGAATCTATATTGATACGGCTTGGTATTGCTGGAATATTTTTATTTGAGACAACACTTACTATCGTGTTGCCACCCTATTCTCTGAAACCATTAATAAAACAAATTGCTTTTATAGGTGCCCGCTCATTATTAGTTATTGTTATTGCTGGATTATTTGTCGGCATGGTCATTGCCCTTCAATTTTACGACACATTAGTACGTTTTGGCTCTGTAAGCTTACTTGGCTCTGCGGTAGGTTTGAGTCTAATTCGCGAACTTGGTCCGGTACTGACTGCATTGATGGTTATAGGAAGATCGGGCTCAGCAATGTGTGCTGAAATAGGAATTATGCGGGTAGATAACCAAATCGATGCATTGGAATGCATGGCCATAGATCCTTATCGATATCTTTTTGCACCCCGAATTCTCGCTGGTATTATTTGTGTTCCCATATTAACGGCAATATTCATATTAGTTGGAATCTTTGGTGGCTACTTTGTAGGCGTTGTCTTATTTGGTGTCAGCCCGGGCTCTTATTTTCAAGGTATGTCTGATACTGTATTAAATCGTGATCTCTTTATGGGGTTTTCTAAATCACTCGTATTTGGCTTACTTATTGTATGGATAGCCTGTGACAAGGGATTTAATCTACACCTTGATAAACACGGCGCCTATGGCTCAGAAGGTGTTAGTCGTATCACTACTGAGGCTGTCGTATTATCGTCGATTGCTGTTCTTTTTAGTGATTATTTACTCAGTGCCTTGATACTGTAAACTGCGCCTATGAATAAGAAACAACATACGGAATTACTTGTAGGCATCTTTTTGCTTGCTGGAATTATTGCTATATCCTTCCTCGCCTTACGTATGGGAGACGTCGGTCTATTTGATAGTGATGAGTACATTATTAAAACCCGATTTACTTCTGCCTCAGGTTTAAAGGAAGGTGCATATGTAGAAGTCGCCGGTGTCACAGTAGGTAAAGTTAAACAGATTGTTTTTAATCCTGAGACTTATTTGGCCGATGTCGATATCAGTTTACAGAATAATATCAATATACCGGAAGACTCAATTGCATCTATACGAACGTCAGGAATTATTGGCGATAAGTTCGTCAAGATCTCTGCCGGTGGCAGCGACACCTATCTAGAAGCTGGAATGGAGATTATCGAAACAGAACCTTCGATAAACCTGGAAGAGTTAATCAGTAAATATATTTTCGAATCAGATAATTAGTTTTTAACTATCTTCGTTAATATTTTTTGCTGCGGGTTGTTCTTTCTGGGATGCTTTATATTTGTTAATTCTACCCTGTATATCCGATAACAAACCATCCATTCCGTCATTCTTTACAATTGCTGCAAATGTGCTTCGGTAATTGTTCACTAAACTCACGCCCTCAATAACGACATCATAAGCAAACCAATTTCCATCGTTATTTTTTAACTTATAGTTAACCGGAATCTCTGTGCTATCCGTTAATATTAACGTTTCTACTACGGCTCGTTTACCACGGATCGTCTCGCCGACGTATTCCACTTTTTGATTCGTATAGGCTTCAATTTTTGTTCTATAGGTATCTTCCAGATATTGAGAAAAGAAAACCACAAATTGCTGACGTTCTTCGGGTGTTGCTTTCTTCCAGTTTGTCGCTAAAACGCTTTGCGACATACTTCGAAAATCAAAGCTGTCATTGATTACCAAACCAATCATTAACCATTGTTCTTCTTTACCAAGATCTTTATCTTTTAAAACAGTTATGACCTTATCAACAGAGTCTTTAACTCGTGCTGTCGGCGTTTTGAACTGATCTGCAGTTACTGCTGATGAAAATAGGCTGAGGAGAAAATAAAGTGCGTATTTTTTTATCATTTTTTTAATTATTACCGCATTCCTTGTTGATATTCATATCGTACCTTTTTAAATCACTGGGATCCAAAAATAATGTCATCATGCTACGACACAATATTATGTGTTTTTGCTATTCCTGCACCACAACATCAGCTTTTTCAACCTTTCAAGGGCATTAAATAGAAATGCTATGTTATTGATTTTATTTGTATTTATGTTTATATAATGTGATGTGATTCACAGAACCTTATCAAAATATGTCCTATCATCTGATTTCGGTATGTGCATTGCTGTATAAAAATAATTACAAAATAATTTAGAGAGCTTCACTTATGAATGTTTATCAATGTTGGTATCTTGGCCTAAACGGTTATTGTTGTCGTAATCACAACTCAAAATGGATATTTGTTCCCGAATTAGGACAAGGTAATAGCCGCATCCATAAACACCTTTCAATAAACGACTTGGTATTTGATAACCAATTTGCAAAACAATATGAAATGAAAATCGAACGGCAATTTCAAAAGATTAAATCTAACCCGTTGTATTTTCTTAAATCGCTTTTATTCTCTGAGAAAAAATCTAGCACCGTCGGCGGGATGCTATTCGCATCTATTTAGATACAACTATTTAGCATAAAAGGCTGTAGAACTTTAGCCCTACGGCCTTTTTTCGTTCTTAATTTTGAGTTATTAACGTAAACTGAACTAACTCAAATAATCTCCTCTAAGCCTTGATATGAATAAGAAGAAAATAGCGCTTGTCGCACTCTTTATTACTGCTGTTGCATTATTCTTTGTATTGGATCTTGGCCAATACCTCAGTCTAGCCTATATAAAATCACAGCAACAAGTCATCAATGATTTCTATGCCCTGAATCCAGTAAAGACTGGTTTAATCTTCTTTATTAGCTATATATTAATTACCGGTGTATCACTGCCTGGGGCAGGCATCATGACTTTGGCCGGAGGCGCAATCTTTGGCGTGGTCTGGGGAACTATACTAGTGTCCTTTGGTTCGGTTTTCGGTGCAACCATGGCATTCCTTATTGCGCGTTATCTTTTTCATGACTATGTTCAAGAACATTTTGGGAAATATCTGCAACGGATAAACCGTGGCGTTAAGAAAGAAGGCGACTTATACCTGTTTACCATCAGGGTAGTACCAATCTTTCCTTTCTTTATTGTTAATACATTAATGGCCTTAACGCCTATAAAAACACTCAACTTTGCACTTGTAAGCCAAATAGGAATGTTGTTACCGACCATCATCTTTGTCAATGCAGGAACACAGCTAGCACGTATTGAATCACCCGGAGATGTTTTATCACCTGAATTGATTTTTTCTTTCGTGCTATTAGGACTCTTTCCATTCATAGCAAAGAAAACTCTGACATATATTAAAAAGAAACAAAATAAGGATGAAGACCTGCTAGAAACAGAAAATGATGCTTCATAAACCCAAACAATTCGATCGCAATTTAATCGTTATCGGTGGCGGTTCTGCCGGACTTGTTTCAGCCCTAATTGCTGCCGCTGTTAATGCAAAAGTCACTCTTATAGAAAAACACAAAATGGGCGGCGATTGTTTAAACACTGGCTGCGTCCCTTCAAAAGCATTAATAAAATCTGCCAAGGTTGCATCACTCATCAAACGCTCCAATGAATTCGGAATTAATGTGTCTGAATCGAATGTCGATTTTGCTGCTGTCATGGAACGTGTTCAATCGGTCATCTCTAAAATAGAACCGCATGACTCAGTAGAACGTTTTGAAAGTCTAGGCGTGGAATGTATTGAGGGAGAAGCACGCATTACATCGCCCTGGACCGTAGAGATAAACGGCAAAATACTAAGCGCTCTTAGCATTATCATTGCGACAGGTGCTCGTCCATTTGTGCCTCCTATAAAAGGTATCGACCAAGTGGATTACTTAACCTCAGATAATCTTTGGGACATTCGCGAGTTGCCAAAACGTTTGGTTGTATTGGGTGGTGGTCCTATCGGTTGCGAGCTAACTCAGGCCTTCGCGCGTTTAGGTAGTCAAGTAACACAAATCGAAATGTTACCAAGGATAATGATCAGAGAAGACGATGAAATTGCGGCTATGGTAACAAAGCGGTTTCAAGATGAAGGTGTTGATATTCGCACTAAGCATACCGCACAAGAAGTGGTGATTAGGGATAATCAAAAAATCCTCGTTTGCGAGCACGGTAATCAAACTGTCGAGATAGAATTTGATGAAATTCTTGTTGCCGTTGGTCGTGCTGCAAATACGAGTGGTTTTGGTTTGGAAGAACTTGGTGTTGAATTAAACCCGAACAAGACAATCCGTGTTAATGAAAAGTTACAAACTTCTTTACCAAATATATATGCTTGCGGTGATGTTGCCGGCCCCTATCAGTTTACTCACACCGCGGCACATCAAGCCTGGTATGCCACTGTCAATGCGCTATTTGGGAAATTTAAATCATTCAAAGTTGATTATTCTGTAATACCCTGGGCAACTTTTACTGATCCCGAAGTCGCACGCGTTGGTTTGAATGAGCAAGAAGCAAAAGAAAAAGGTATCCCATATGACGTAACATCCTATGGCATTGATGATTTAGATCGCGCTATAACAGAAGGTGAGGATCATGGTGTTGTTAAAGTGCTTACTGTTCCAGGTAAAGATAAAATATTAGGTGTGACTATAATTGGTGATCATGCCGGTGAATTGATCACTGAGTATATAAGTGCCATGAAACATGGCTTCGGAATGAATAAGATACTGGGCACGATTCATATCTACCCAACACTCTCAGAAGCGAATAAATTTGCAGCCGGGGTATGGAAAAAAGCCAATGCACCACAAACATTATTAAAGCTAGTTGCGAAATATCACCGTTGGATGCGCAGTTAATCTCTAGATAACAAAGTCGCGTATTACCTCTACTTTTGACTTACCAGTACCGGCCTCCATCTCGTCCGGAATATCTTTCCCAACAATAACTGCCTCACGTTTAGCTATCTGCTCAAACCAGCGCGTTAAATGTGGTAAATCCTCAATTGATAGACCAGACCATTTGTGTCCACTAATCCAAGGCCAGGTTGCCATGTCGGCGATAGAATAATCACCAGCGAGGTATTCATTGTCAGCAAGTCGATTATTCAATACTTGGTATAAACGCGTGCATTCCTTCTGATAGCGATCGATGGCATAGGTTATCTTCTCAGGCGCATATCTATGAAATACATTTGCCTGCCCCTGCATTGGTCCTACACCGCCCATTTGAAACATTAGCCACTGCATAACCAAAGATCGCCCTTTTGTATCTTGAGGCATAAATTGCCCCGTTTTTTCAGCGAGATAAACTAATATTGCACCCGATTCAAACACCGCAAAATCATCACAATCACGATCGACTATCGTCGGGATCCGGCCATTTGGATTTAATTTAAGATACCAGTCTTCTTTTTGTTCTCTGGCACCCAAATCGATGCGGTGTGTTGTATATTCCAATGCCATTTCTTCCAATGCAATGGTCACTTTATGGCCATTTGGAGTGGCGGCTGTGAAGAGTTCTATCATTTTTGCCTATTATCCTTATTAAAATATTCAACTACAGAAGTTGGCGTAATTACGTTAGTCTTCCTGAAAAATAATGAGAATACAATATCATGAGTAATTACGACTACGACTTATTTGTAATCGGTGCTGGTTCCGGCGGCGTGCGTGCGGCTCGCATGTCGGCATCCTATGGTGCAAGAGTAGGTATAGCAGAAGACCGCTATCTTGGTGGAACCTGCGTCAATGTAGGTTGTGTGCCTAAAAAACTCTTTGTTTATGCCTCTCATGTATCAGAAGAGATACACAATGCCAAAGGCTTTGGTTGGGATATTGATCACACTGCATTCGATTGGTCAAAGTTGTTAAAGAATAAAAATACCGAAATACAAAGGTTAAACGGCGTTTATAAAAATCTGCTCGACAATACTGGTGTCGAAACTATAAACGGAAGAGCAACGATAGTAGACGCACATACTGTTGAGATAGAAGGAACACACTACACAGCAAAGAAGCTATTAGTCGCCACTGGAGGCTGGCCAAGCATACCTGAAATTCCTGGTAAGGAACATGTCATTTCATCAAACGAAGCCTTCTTTCTTGAATCACTCCCAGAAAAGATCATTATTGTTGGTGGCGGTTATATCGCTGTAGAGTTCGCTGGTATTTTCAATGGTTTAGGAGTGAATACAACTCTGCTTTATCGCGGCCCCCTATTCTTACGCGGTTTTGACCAAGACCTACGCACGACGCTTGCAGAAGAAATGCAGAAGAAAGGCATTAATATTAAATTCAATTCAAATATAAGCCATATTGATAAATCAGGTAATCGATTAATTGCCACTCTTGAAGATGATACTCAACTTGAAGCAGGACAGATCATGTATGCGACAGGTCGTAAACCTATGACAGAAAATCTAGGTTTAGAAAAAGCCGGCATAGAACTGAATGAAAAAAATGCCATCAAGGTCAATGATGATTATCAAACCAATGTGCCTTCAATCTATGCCATAGGCGATGTTACTGATCGCGTTAATCTGACACCTGTCGCATTAGCTGAAGGCATGGTATTGGCCAAACGATTCTTTGCCAATGAACAAAAGACTGTTGATTATTCTGATATCCCTACCTGTGTTTTTAGTCAACCAAACCTTGGCACCGTTGGATTGACTGAAGAACAAGCAAGAGAAAAGTTTAGTGATATTGATATCTACAAATCAAAATTCACGCCTATGAAATACTCTCTATCAGATAACGATGAAAAAACAGTGATGAAGATGATTGTCGACAAGGCAACTGATCGTGTTGTTGGCGTGCATATGCTCGGGCCAGATGCGGGTGAGATTATTCAAGGCATTGGTGTTGCCATGAAAGCAGGTGCAAGCAAGCAAGATTTTGATTCCACAATAGGCATACACCCAACAGCGGCTGAAGAGTTCGTTACTATGCGGGAGCCAACAGTCTAATAGGAGTTCCCTTATTACTACAGTTAAAGAAGCCGAGAGAACGTAGTTCCTCCTCAGGGTACTGCTAACAACATATAGCAATAAACTACGAACCTCGGCAAAGGAGATAGGCATATAGGGTTAGTACCTCCGGTAAGTTAAATTACTCAATAATCTTTCACAATTAATTTAATTGTCTTATACAAGGAATATTATTTTTTGAGTACATTCGTTAACACCAATGTAAACCTTTAGTATTGCCAGCTGATGAAACAGAAAAAACCAAATCCTCAGGGGAAAGGCGTGTCGACTGTCCTAGACGCGCTCGTAGATAGTCAGATCAAAACTTCGTTACCACCAAAGAATATTGATCAGGTTTCCAGTGAATTATTTACCTCATTATTTGTACTCAATACGAATTTTGAATTTCGACCGATTGCGGGAAATAGTTATTGGTTATACCACACAAGAGATAAGTTCAAACTATTCAGCACAGCTCCAAATGATTGGGCCTGCGGTCAGCCTGGGATATTCATTGGTGAATGTATCTTACAAAATGATGTAACCTGGACTGTCCAACTTAATCAAGAAGTCTCGCAACAAGAATGGTTCATTAGTCACATGGAAGAACAAAAAAACTATCTCCAGGAATCGCTAGAAAATTCGACATCGCTAGAAGAAGCCATGCCTTACTATGTCAAACAATTATCATACTATAGCCGACTATTAGCATACGGTTTGGGCTCATCTTTAAACACATCTATGAAAAAGTCAGGGATTAATGCACTTCAGTATGAGCAAGCGAAAATACTGTTAAGCTTCGATGCAAAATAACCTGAGTAAAACATACTCAGGCAAACATCATATTGATCAGCTATCAATAGAGCCCGACAATTACTGAAATTTTCATTAAATTGTATCTGCGTATTTAAAAAATAATTATTGTTATCGTTTTATTTGTTATTTTTCTCTTGAGTCTCAATAACTTTTTTAATAATAAGATAAAGACATAACACCTCAAGACTCCAGCCAACTATTCACATACTCTCGAGAAGATAGTCGAACATTTCTGGGTTTTCGTAGTTAATGGAATCGTATACGACACTAAATCCAGACAGACTATTAAAACAGGCGCCGGTGAATCCTATCCACAAAACTCCCATTCCAATTTAAAATATCCAACAGCATAAATAACGGCAGCAATGACTGGAATAATAATTGACGTTATAGAATAAAATGATTCAGAAAACATGCCCTGTGCCCCTATCTTAAAATAATATAAATGGGATACATCCCTCTAATATTATTTTTCAATTAAAATACCTTTCATATAGACGCTATTGCATTTTTCGCATTGATATTTTGCAGGTCTGCACTGGAGCGAAAAATCTTCTGTCAGTTCTTGGGCGTCACAGAGCGGGCAAGGGGCTTCTATTTTTTTATACACTAATTCAATTAATTTCAAACTTAAGAAATAGGAGGTAAGTAACGCCCCCATCACCCCAAATAAAGAAAAGAAATAAATGCCAACACCTAAGCCGACTATTATCGAGAACATATAAGACAAAAACATATATCGCATTCTACGATTTTGAGCCAATTCCAAGTTCTGAAAATAACGCGTCATAAAATTAATATTTAATTTTAAACAGTCTTACTACTCTGCTGTAACTCAGATAAGTATTTAAACAATAACCTGGCTGATTTAGGTGGCTTATCCAGTTTCTGTTCTTTTTTTGCATTTCGAATCAGTTGTCCAACATATTGCCGTTCAAATTCATCAAACTTTAATGCCAGTTCATCTAACAAGGGTTGATCATTCTGTAAGAGTCGGTCTCTCCATTCTTCAAGTGCATGAAAAGCATTTACATCATCTTTATGCGGCTGTCGTGATTTATCCAATGCTTTGCGAATTGATGCTTCATCTTCATTCGGCATTAAATTGCCGATGAACTTAAACTGACGGCTTAACGCACCATGCTTCATGCTTTTTGCTGCAAGGATGGCTTCCCTGAGTTTATCTGAAACGGGAATATCCAAAAGTTTTTTGTCCGGCAATTCAACAAGTTGTTTTCCTAGCACCTGTAATTCCTGCAACTCACGTTTAATTTGTGATTTACTCTTCGGTAGTTCATCAAACTCTTGTTCCATTTTATTCTCTTTAATTTCTGCTTATCCTATTGCGGAGCCATCGGGCATATGCGTCGCTTTACTTTTTTGTACACTCTCTCGTTCCTGTAATGCATCGTACCAGCGCTTTACATGAGGCGCGCTCTCAGGGATCTGCATTTCCATTGCATGCCCCATGTCTACAACGCATATCGTCGTAATATCAGCTACTGAAAAATGATCACCTGCTACAAACTTGTTTTCTGCCAGTTGATCATTAAATTTTTTATGGAAATTTGCGACGCGTTTTTTGCCACGGTCAATTAAATCAGGAATTTGAGGAATTGGCTCTCTATAGCCTGGCAGCCCTCTATCAACTAAAGCAGGATGCGAATTACGTAAAATTTCCCCATGAGCGACCATACCTCCATCATAAGCACGGCGTTCCCACGCGCTGATCATAGCCTTTTCTAAAGCAGTCGTACCCATTAAAGGCGGCTCTGGATGAAGTGTTTCAAAGTAATGCCAAATTGCCAAGCCCTCACCGAGTTGTGTACCGTCATCCAGTTCCAACATTGGCACCATTTCATGAATATACTGATCACGAAACCCTTCTTTCAGAATAATATCAGGCGTTATGCATTCCTCTCGTTCAACTTCAATACCCTTTTCGATAAGATACATCCTCACTCGTCGGCAATTCGGCGCAAAGTCCCATTCGTAAAGTTTCATAATGAACTCCTATGTATGCTCTATTAATCGCCTAGATCAAATTACTCAAAAATGACTATTCTCCAGACTAGTCATTCTTAGAAAAATCGTCAATCCATTCTTCTGCCAATTTTTGCGCAAGCTCTATTTCAGGTGCCATCATCTTCTTCTCAATTTTATCTCTTTGATTGGCAGAACGACTAAATCCATTTTTTGATGAAATGTTAAACCATTTATGCGATTCAATAACGTCTTTCACAACACCTTCGCCTTTGTAGTGCATGACGCCAATATTATATTGTGCCTTTGCATTACCCTGCTCTGCTGATATCTTATACCAATAAAAGGCTTGTCCATGATTTTGCGTTACACCCTGCCCAGTGAGATACATAAAAGCAATATTAACCTGTGCATCGGCATCTCCTTGCTCTGCTGCTTTTTCAAACCAGTAAGCAGCTTGTTGATAATCTTGTAGAACGCCACGTTCTTTTTTATACATAAACCCAAGGTTAAATTCAGCTTCAACATCGCCCTGCTCAGCTGCTTTTTTATACCAGCTAAATGCCTTCGCATAATCTTGTGAGACACCATGCCCCTGCACATACATTGCGGCAAGTGTAGTTTGTGCGGCGACAAGTCCTTGTTCAGCTAATACTTCGTACATGTTGAATGATTTTTGATAATCCTGAGGCGTGCCTATCCCATTGTAATGCATATAAGCGATATTATTCTTTGCAACTACATTCCCTTGTCCTGCTAATTTCTCGTACAAGACAAATGCGGTTACAACATCGTTACGGTCATAGGCATCCTTGGCATCTGACAACTCTCCAGAAAAAGTGGCCAATGAATAAATTAGTAACAATAAAAGCAGTATACATTTTGAAAACATGTGATTTATATTTCGGAATGAGTATTAAATTTCAATCTTTGTTAAAATTATTGTTTTTCAATTTTACACTGTTCAATAAATACATTGTATTCGTGAATAATTTTATTAGCTAAATTTTTTCTTAATTTACACTGCACTAATTCTTTTGAGCGATAGCCAAAATCTATTCTTGCTCTATCGCAACCAAAGTTTTCCTTAGTCGCATGCAAAACCCTTTTTAAATCGCTCGGGCATACCCCAGAACTCTTAACAGAATCTAATTTATATACTTTTTCTAGCATAAAACCATCTGATTTATTTGCTATGGTAGTTGGGCTAATCAATAAAGCATGTACTAAAAAAATTACTTTAATCGTAGACGACTTTTGCACGAATATCATATTGAATACCACTCACATTCCATTCTATAAATAATACTAATTATCCATTTTAAAAGAATTATTATTTTAGGGAGCTCCCGCTGACCGCATCACTTTATGCAACTCTCGCTCACTAATACCCAGCTTCTTTGCAGCTGCAGAAAGATCTGGTGGGCCGCCGCTTCTATTACCTCTATCATTATTTCTGTCTCTTTGACTGCTGCGCATATCGCCTTCAGGCGCCGGGCGTCGTTCAAGCATTGAAGTATCCACCTCGCCTTTAAAGCAACCCAGAGTATAAGGAAATTCATTATTAATGTGATAATGATATTCATTGATAGTCTTACCCAGTCTGTCTAAGGCTGAGCTCGTATGTCCGTGACATTCATCTAATTCACTATTAGCAAGTACTTTTCCAGTTTCGCCACGCGAGCCATAGATACCAAAACCATCCAGCGCATAACCTATTAGAGGGGAATGTTCGTCCTCATTTCCCTGTTTAAAACAGGGTGAATTATGATGATAATGATATTGCCCTTGTCTTTGTGGATGCCCTTCACAGGCATCAAAGATTTCATTAGCTACCGCATCACGTTTATCCGCATCAAGCGCGTTAAAAAAAACACCACCACTTAATGAGATACCAATAGTTCCCATTGGTAGGCATGTTGGTTTGGAAGCAATCTTCGGGGTTGAAGGAATCGCATAGCTGATATGCTGTGAGCTAATCGAATTTTGGTTACGATCATATTGATATGCTGTTGACCCAAATCCTATGGGGAAATCTCCAGTCTCATGACTAGGTAGACCATTACCCGTTATTGCAATGTTCGGAGTACTGTCATCAAATTTTATGTTTGAGCTCCATTTTTTATTGCCTTTTACGAATGGCTTCTTCAAAAAATAGATGGTGCCTTTGCTATCAACCCATGGCCAGTTTAATGCGCCACCCATAGCGCTGAACTCGCAGGAATAAATCATGTTTCTCCCGGGCTGATTCATCGAACGATTATCAATTGCCCCTGTACCTGCATCATATCCGAGTGCTTGCCATTGCTGATCAGCATACACTGATAATGTCGAAACCAGTATTGCAATAGATAATATAATTCTAATATTCATATTTAATCCTTATGAAAATTAATCAGCAGCCACAGAGGGCACAGAGAAAAACAATACGTTAAATCTGTAATAAAAATAACGTATAAACTGGCTCTATAAAATACTGCCTGTTTTTTTATATTAAACGCTTTTAGTTATGTTAAATTGCTCTGCCCTCTGTGTTCTCGGTGGCTAATTAATTTTTTAATCAGATATCCCGTTAAATAAGTACAACTCAATCGGTCCCTGTCTTTTTTATGCGTGGCACAGCTGATAATAATTCTTTTGTGTATTCATTTTGTGGGTGCATCAAAACCTGTTCAACATCACCTTGCTCTACAATTTTCCCCTGATACATCACTGCAACAGTATGGGCTATGTACTCAACGACACTAATATTATGTGTAATAAACAAATAACCAAGTTGATATTCTTTTTGTAGCTTTCTCAACAGTGCCAAAATCTGCGCTTGCACAGATACATCCAGTGCACTGGTTGGTTCGTCACAAATAATAAGTTTTGGTTTAACAGCTAAGGCACGCGCGATACAGATACGTTGACGTTGCCCTCCGGAGAATTCATGCGGGTAACGCAATTGATGTTCAGGTAATAATCCCACCTGATCCAATAGTTCTGATGTCATCTGTTCTCTTTCCTTAAGAGTTTCACCTATCCCTTGCGCCAGCATACCTTCCTGAATGATATCTTTGATCATCATTCTAGGATTCATTGATGAATAGGGATCCTGAAATACGATCTGGATCTCTGATCGCTTCTTCCTTAGCGCAGCAGCATCCAAACTACTTAAGTCAGTGTTTTGATACAAGACTTCGCCTGCGGTTGTTTGTAATAAACGCAAGATCCCTTTCCCCATGGTTGTCTTACCTGAACCGGACTCACCAACCACCGCTAGTGTTTCACCCGCATGTAATTTTAATGTAACACCATCCACAGCGCGTACATGTCCGACAACGCGCTTAAAGACGCCCTTCTTTATAGGATAATGGACTTTAAGATCGTTTACTTTGAGTAAGCATTGTTCATCTGTTCCTTCAAATTTAATCATGTCAGATTCAGCTTGTCGTTTTTCCCAACTGGGTATGGCATCAAATAATTGTAAGGTATAGAGATGTTCCGGATTAGAAAACAGACTCGCCTTGTCTTTTGCTTCAACAATTTTACCAGTGCGCATTACGGCGACATGATCTGCCATTTGTGATGTAACGCCCAGATCATGTGTAATAAATAATATCGCCATGCCGGTATCTTTCTGTAACTTGCACAAGAGTTCCAATACTTGCGCTTGAATAGTGACGTCTAGCGCCGTTGTCGGTTCATCAGCAATTAATAGATCGGGCTCTCCCGCCAACGCCATGGCAATCATGATGCGTTGTTTCATGCCGCCAGAAAATTGATGTGGGTACTCATTGATGCGTCTATCGGGTTCAGGAATACCGACTGCATCCAATAACTCAATACTGCGTTTTATACACTCCAGCTTGGAGAGTTTTTGATGCCGAAACAATGTTTCGCTAATTTGTTGCCCTGCTGTCAGTACTGGGTTTAATGAAGATTGCGGTTCCTGAAAGATCATGCCGATTTTCGCACCACGAACATCGCGCATTTTACTCTCTGGTAATTCGAAAAGGTTTTGTCCGTTTAATATTACTTCACCACTTGCGATATCTGCCGCCGAAGGTAATAGGCGCATGATAGATAGCGCGGTAATTGATTTACCACTACCCGACTCACCTAACAAAACAAAGGTCTCACCTCTATTAATTGTAAAACTGACGTTATCAACAACATTAACTTTATTACTACCAGCCCCGATAGAGGTTGTGAGTTGATTAACCTTAAGTAGTGGCTCAGTCATTATTATTCTGCTTCCAAGTCGGGTAATTTACGTGGCTTACGCTTCTCATCCAGTGCAACATAGATTAATTCGGCCTCAGTCACTTTGACCGTTTGCTTATTTGACGGATGGCGTTCGGCATACACTTCAACTTTTACAGTAATTGAAGTCCTACCCGTCTTAATGACTTCTGCATAACAACTGATCAAATCACCTATAAAAACTGGTTCATGGAACTCAATCGAGTTTACTGCAACAGTCACTATTCTACCCTTTGCTCGCTCTAATGCCGGGACTGCACCGGCAATATCAATCTGCGACATGATCCAGCCACCAAAGATACTACCACCCGCATTGGCATCCTTTGGCATAGCAACAATTTTTATTGCTGGCTGTTTGTCTATGGGTAATATGGCGTTTGTATTTGTCATAATATTTTATTGTTCCAAAATAAATAAATTATTAATGCTACTGTCATTTTCAACGACGTTGGCTTATAACTAATGCCGTAGTCTGGGATCGAACGCATCACGTACCGCATCAGAGAATAGATTGGCGGCAAGCACTAGGACAAACATAAATACAAAAGCCGCTGCAAGTGACCACCAGACAATCGGTTCACGCGCCATCTCCAATCTCGCACCATTAATCATATTACCCCAACTATTCATGCTCGGATCAACACCAATATTAATGTATGACAGTACAGCTTCAGCTAATACCAGCCCACTAAAATCAATCACAATAGTAATCATAACGATGTGCATCAGATTGGGTAATAAATGTCGCAACATAATACTTAGATTACTTACACCAAAAGCCTGTGCGGCTTGTACATAATCTATCTCTCGCAGTTTTAGTGTCTCTGCTCTTAATAGTCGACATAAGCCAGTCCAACTAGTTATACCCAGAATAATACAAAGAAATAAAAGTCTTAGATCTGCTCTCTCTTCAATACTATTAAAATCATCGGCATGATTGCCGATATAAACCTGTAATAACAAGATTGAGGCTGCAATAAGTAATACGCCTGGAATAGAATTTAAGGTGGTATAAAGATATTGAATAATATCATCTATCCAACCACGGAAATATCCTGCCATCAAGCCCATCATGATCGCAAAGGGCAGCATAACCAGAGTTGTTAAGGTGCCGATGACAAGACCGGTGCGGACACTCTTTATTGCTTGATAAAGCACATCTTGGCCTACTTTATCAGTACCAAAAACGTGATAGTACTGAGATAAGTTATAAAGACTAGTTGCAGACATAATAATAAGCGCCATCGTTATTATCATGGCAGTCCAGGCAACATAGAAGTCATCATGACAGACTTTGTTTAATGCCTGTTTCAACGAAATTTTATGCGCTCTGCTTAAAATATAAATAATCAAACTCGATAGAAACAAACTGATTACTAACCCACAAATCAAACCAATAAATATAAGTTTAATAATATCTGAACTACGTTCAGTCGCCGGGTCATCAAGATGTGCGCCACCGAATTTTAGTCGCGGATAATCTCTAACTTGTTTGCCACCAGGAAGATCAATCATCTCTTTGGCAAAGGCATAACTTGCCAAAGGGGCCGAATAGGTACGTTCTGTATTCTGATGCAAATCACCAAGTACGAGATCCAATAAACTGCTTACTTCGGTTGAATATATCTTGTCACTCGATTTTGTTGCTTCCAGTTTCGGATGAAAATGCACTGAGTCCAACAAGCCAACAACAATATAAATAGAAAGAATAATTGCAGCGGACATCGCTAATGGACGACAAGCTACATTATGCCAGGGTGCGCTTAGATGCTCATGTCGTCTGGCATAAAGCACATAAGCGACAACCATGAACACGAGCATGAAAATAAGCGCATCAGTAATGAAGATAACCGGCATCATTAATTTAACCTAACTCTAGGGTCAACCAAGGTATAGGAGATATCCGTTAGGATTAAACCAATGATGTATAACACGGAGCCTAGAAATACCATCGAGCGAACAATGGCAAAGTCCTGTCGACTAATCGCATCGATGGTATAACTTCCTAGTCCAGGTATCGCAAAGAATGATTCCACAATTAAACTACCCATAAACAGGCTTGGTAAAATAACCACAACTCCGGTTAATATCGGTATTAATCCATTCATAAGGACGTGTTTATATAATACCCGAGACTCAGATAAGCCCTTGGCCTTTGCGGTCCGGACATAATCTTTCTCCATTTCTTCGAGAAAAATAGTTCGATACCATCTAGTACTTGAACCGATCCCACCAATTAAGCCAACAAGTATTGGTAAAATGGTAAATTTTATTGCATTAAAACCGGTGTCATAACCTGAGATGGGAACGAGATGGAGAAATTTTCCAATAAGATACTGTCCACCAATAATATAGAATAAACCCGATATCGACATCATAACGACACAGAGTATGACGCCGGAAACGTCAACATAACTCCCTCGAAAAAATGCAAGTGTTAGACCAAACGAAATATAGGCTAATAAACCTAGTATTAAACTAGGAACAGTTATAGCAAGACTCGGCCACATCCGTTGACTAATGTCATGGCCTATATCTCGGCCACTATCAGAACGACCGAAATCAAACACAAACAACTTCACTGAATTTTGAAAAAAGATTGTATCGGTTATCTTTTCTACAGAGTCGGCATTTGTATTCCATAGTATGGGTTTGTCATAGCCTCTCTCTTCTTTCCACTTTGTGATTGCCGCATCATCTACTCGTTTCATTCCAAGTTGCATACGCGCCATATCATCAGGTGTATTTACAACAAAAAACAAAACAAAGGTAATGATATTCACTCCGACCAATATCGGAAAGGCATAAGCAATGCGTCGCAGTATATAGCTGATCATAAGATAGCTTCCTTCTCCTTACGACGATAAGAAATGATCGCAGGTAATAATAATATAATTGCTAGGATAATTAACAGCGCAATTGGCCACCAAACGGGTTGATTCCACAAACTACGATTTTCTGTGCGTAATCTTGGCTCAATTCTTTTATATTTAAGCGTGTTGTTTGCCATCAAGTTTGGCTTGGCATTCTTATACCATTGATGATGGAGTGAAAAACCAACGGGATGAAAACCCCATAACCAGGGAGCGTCTCTCCTGACAATCTCGACCATCTTATCAATAACATCTTGGCGTTCAGTGCTATTAGACATGCTTTTCATCTGGTTAAACAATTCATCAAACTCTGCATTTTTATAATTTGCTGCATTCTCTCCGTTATGCTCAATTTTTGCGTTGGGACCATAAAGTAAAAAGAAAAAGTTTTCCGGATCAGGATAATCAGCATTCCAGCCCCACTGGAATATTTGTGCTGTGCCTTTTCTCATTTTTTCTTGGAATCGATTGTAATCGGTCGCTCGAATAACAAGATTAATACCAAGCTTGGCAAACTGTTTACGCATCCAGTCAAAACTAGCCTTACTCCCCGGACCTGCTGCCGGAGAATCCAGATTTAAAACCAGTTGTTTACCATTTGTTTTATCGCGACCATCTGGATAACCTGCTTGCGCCAATAATTCTTTTGCATGTTCAATGGAATGTCGGACCGGTTTGTCTCCCTGCCATTGGTAAACATAGGGGTTAATCCCTGTCTCACCTTGAACATTACCGAAAATACCCGGAGGAATCGGGCCTTGTGCCGGTTTACCTCGGCCATTGGCAAAAATAGAAATGTACTCTTCGTAGTCAACGGCGATTGATATTGCACGTCGGAGTAATCGCGCACGTTCACTATCACCGCCAACAACATCATCTGCCATATTGAAACCCATGTACGAAGTCGATGAGGTCACGGCCGTTGATAATTGCACGCCTTTGTCACGCATTTCATCCGTCAATTCTGCATTACCTTGCAGATTAAACTGTACTGCCTGATCAAAACTATCGGATACAATGCCTGATGTATCATAGTAGCCTTGAAGAAATTTATTCCACGCAGGGATTGATTCTTTCTCCAGGCTATATATTGCCTTATCAATAAACGGCATTTTTTTACCCGCATCATCAAGCAACCCTAATTCCTGATCACCGCCTTCACCTTCTGATGGAAAAACCTCACCGCGAAAGTTCGGATTACGTTCTAGCACCATTCGAAGGTTAGGATTATTTTCAGACAACATAAATGGCCCTGTACCAACAGGATACCAATCAAGTGTTATATTTTTTTCAGTCATACCGTCTTGGGAATAAAAATAATCTGCTTCCCAAGGCATAGGGGCAAAGAAAGACATTGATAACCAATAAAGAAACTGTGGGTACTTTTGGCTAAGGGTTATTTCAAACGTTGTATCATCAATAACCCTTGCTCCCGGCAACTCGTAATCATTTAAATCAATAAAACTTGAGCCAGATTTATCTTTTTCAACTTTTGAAAGTTCTTCGGTAAATTCATTAAGACCTAAAATATATTTCGCCATTAATCCAGAGATGGGTGAATGTACTCGTGGATGCGCCATCCGCTTAATTTGATAGACATAATCCTTAGCGAGTAGTTTACGCGTACCAACCGTATCAAAACCTGATAATGCATGAATATTGCTCAATTTTTTTGTATTGAGATCATGATATAGATATTTACCGCTGGCATTTTTTGCGAATGCCGGATGCGGTTGATATAAAATATCGGGCTTGATTGATATCTTATATTTGACTCTGTCTATACTTTCTGACTTCGCGTCATCTTCTAGATGCTGTCCATCTTTATCAAAATACTCCGGCTTTGGTAATTCTGCCGCCGTTAGTGGTGTTAATTCATAGGGACGTTTTAAAAAATGGTACTGTAATGGTGGCTCATAGATTTGTCCCAGAAATACATATTCATTTGAGCTATAAGAACTGACAGGATCCAGATGTTTAGGGCGCTCAGAAAATGAATCATAATAGATGTTTTTTGCCGAATCCTGATTAGAATAGGGGTTATTCCAGGGAGAATTGTCACATCCCGCACAAAGTAACAGCAAGCAAAGGAACAGTTGCGAAATAGGCCTGTAACCTGAGATGCTTCGTTTTATTATTTTTATATGTTTTGTCATCACTGGTGCATTATAAACGTGAGCGTTTTTCTGTACACTTTGATATTAAATATATAAAAAGATTCAAACAACAATTTTATAAAGGAAAAACAGATGGGACTACTCGATAATAAACGCGCTCTAATCGTTGGCGTTGCCAGCAATCGATCTATTGCCTGGGGAATTGCCCAGGCCATGCACCGTGAAGGTGCTGAGCTGGCATTTACCTATCAAAATGAAAAATTACGTGGCAGAGTCGAAAAATTTGCTGCCGAAGTCAATTCAGATATTACTGTGCCCTGCGATGTCTCTGATGATAAACAAATACAGTCGGTATTCGAGCATTTGGATGATTATTGGGATGGACTGGACATATTAATACATTCTGTCGCCTATGCCCCCAAAGAGCAGCTTGATGGCGATTATCTCGAAAACGTCACCCGTGAAGGCTTCTTAATGGCTCATGAGATAAGCTCTTATAGCTTTTCTGCACTCGGTGATGCTGCCAGAGAAATGATGAAAGGCAGGAATGGCGCCATGTTAACCCTCAGCTATATCGGTGCCGTACGAGCCATGCCAAATTACAATGTCATGGGCCTTGCAAAGGCCAGCCTTGAAGCAAATGTCCGTTATATGGCATCAAGCCTCGGTCCGGAAGGAATACGCGTAAATGCCATCTCAGCAGGGCCTATCCGCACTTTAGCATCTTCTGGAATCAAGGGGATGCGCGACTTTCTCAATCATGTCGAAAAAGTATCTCCCTTAAGACGCAACGTGAATATTGATGAAGTTGGAAATGTCGCTGCATTTCTATGTTCCGAACATGCCTCTGCTATAACGGGAGAAATTACTTATGTAGATGGCGGTTTTAATTCTATCGGTATGGGCTAATCAAATAAGGTGTCTTTCAGCGAAAATAAACTAATCATCGCAATACTGATTGGCGCCATCGCTGGGATTATTTGTGGCTGGTTATTTGGACCAGCCATGGTCTCTGTGGCCTGGATAGGGGATCTATTTCTAGATACCTTAAAAATGATGATCATCCCTTTGATCGTTGCTGCCGTCATCAGTGGAGTAACTTCATTAGGAGATATTCGTAAATTAGGTAAAGTCGGTGGTGCGACCCTGCTTTATTACGCTACCACAACTGCGTGCGCCGTTTTAATTGGTTTATTTGTAGTCAATCTCATCCAACCTGGTAATGGCGTCGAAAAACTCAGCGATACTGTTCCACAAAATATTGCTGACAAAGAAGGAACCGGGTTTGTCGAGATCATTCAATCTTTAATAGAACCCAATATCATTTCAGCTGCTGCTGAAACACAGTTACTCCCTGTCATCGTTTTCTGTCTCTTATTTGCTGCGGCATTAACCACCATCGGCGAAAAGAACGTCACCATAATACGATTTTTTGATGGCTTGAATGAAGTCATGATGAAATTAGTAATATGGGTCATGGCATTTGCTCCGATTGGTATCTTTGCTCTTATTGCAGGACAAATTGGTAAGTCTGGTGGAGGGGTAGCTGTAAAAAATGAGTTGCTGGCAGTGGGTAGCTATTGTTTTACCGTTATTCTCGGTCTGACATTGCACTTTATTTTGTTGTTTATCATCTTGATAATATTTAGCAATCGAGGCAGAGACTATTTATTAAAATTATTGCGCGCATTATTTACAGCCTTTGGCACCGCTAGTTCATCAGCTACTTTGCCACTAACAATGGAATGTGCCATTGAAGCCGGAGTTGATAAGCGTTCAGTAAAGTTTGTACTCCCGATTGGTGCAACAATAAATATGGATGGAACCGCGCTCTATGAGTCAGTGGCTGTCATGTATATTGCTCAAGCTTATGGT
>JBLHKL010000023.1:0-21867 GCA_047618295.1 Gammaproteobacteria bacterium
GTTCATAGATTTCTTCGGTCGGTATCCTGCCGACAAATACAGAGTTTGGTTCACAACCCTCACCTATTTTTTCAGTGATGATGTGTTTTCCACGTGGCGTACATTCACTGTCCATTTCTTCTCCAACACCATTTTTTGCGGTGGAGATAGAATATTTTTTGACCAAATTATTTTCATCGAACAATGATAGTGTTTGATCTGATATTGATATTTGGATATGCATATTTATTTTAATTATTTACTTTCGTCGTATTTACTAATGAATCAAATTTACCATCCGTACTCAATACATAGCCTTGGATATCTTTTCGAATCGCCAACACGTTATCCTCATACCATAATGGAACATAGGGTAAGGCATCAAATAAAACTTGCTGTAACTCTCGATAGTATCCTGCCTGTTTTTCTATCGATGGTTCTAATTCAGCAGTTTCAATTATGGAATCGACTCGTGCATCAATGAATCGACCTCGGTTTGCACCCTTCGGCGGAATTGACTCACTATGGAAGGCATACCTGAATATATCTGGCATCTTTAAACCCACCCAAGCCAAACTATACATCTGAAAACGTCCTTCTTTTATATCACCATACAAAGTGCCCCAATCGTAGCTACGAATATCTACTTTAATCCCAACGGTCTTTAGTTGATCTTGAATAATCGTTGCCAGCCGAAGACTGTCAGGTTTGCTTGTTGTTTTATACGTTAACTTAAGTTGATTAATTTCGCTAAACCCAGCCTGTGCTAATAAGCTCCGCGACTCTTCCGGATCATATTTAACACCTGTTAAATCAGGCCGTCCCGCCCAATGCTCAGCAGGCAATAATGCACCGGCTTTTCGTGCTGCCCCTCCCTTAACATATTTAATAATTTCATCACGGTCGATCGCATGAGCAATTGCTTTTCTGACTAATCTATTTCCAGTCTCAGCATCCTCAAGATTAAAACCTATGTAGGCAAAGGTATCGCCTCTTTTCTTCTTGACGACTACCGACTCTTTTTCATCTAACCATGTGATAATTTCTGGTGATAAATCGCCCTGTATTAAATCAATTTCTCCACGCAATAACTTTAGTACTCTGACGGTGGCATCTTTTAAAGTGATAAATTCTATTACTTGATTATCCTTAATGCGGTCTAGTTTTAAACTTGACTCATATTTCTGTTCCAGAAATCGCATCGGACCACTGCCTACAGGTTTTTTATTAAAATCATGTTGGGACAGGGTTAATTTTTCTGGAAGAACACCTATTACCAATCTGCCGGGAAATAGTGGATCGGCTTGCGACAATTTGAAATCTAGTGTGTCGTCATCAATTATTTCTATTGCTTCTATCATCTGCACCGAACCCTTATGTGGCGAACTATTTTCTGGATTCAATACGAACTCATAGGTTGCCTTGACATCTTTTGCTGTTAAACGCGTGCCATCATGAAATTCTCTGTTTTTATTTTTTAACGTGAAGCGATAGTGATTTAAAGACAGTTGTTCCCAGTCGGCTAAATCTGGCACTGCTTGAAATTTCTCATCGAAGTCGACCAGGCTTTTATAGATTAGGCGTGTGATGCGATAAGAAACTGCATCCGTAGCAAAACGTGGGTCTAGAGTAACTGGAGCAGTACTTAAACCAATAGCAATGCTGTCTCTATCTGTCTCAGCACATCCCGTAATAACGAGTGATAAACTACACAACAATAGTGCTTTTAAAATCATTCCCTATTAAAGACAGCAATCGATTCAACGTGGGTAGTGTGAGGGAACATATCCATGACACCGGCCTTGGTGAGTTTAAATCCTTTTTCATTAACCAGAATACCTGCATCTCTTGCTAATGTTGCAGGATTACAGGAAACATAGACAATACGCTTTACGTTCTTTGTATTAAGTGCCTCAATGATCTCTTTTGCACCGGTACGTGCCGGATCTAATAGAATTTTGTCATAGTTACCCTTCATAAATTCATTAGATTTGTCTAACTCAGCAAGATCGGCAGCATAAAATTCAACATTATCAATATCGTTTTTAATCGCATTGTCTTTTGCCCGTTCAACGAGACCTTTATCACCTTCTATCCCAACGACTGACTTTGCCTTCCGTGCGAGTGGCAAAGTGAAATTGCCGACACCGCAGAATAGGTCGAGGATGTTTTCATCCTTGTTTGGTTCAAGCAGTTCTATTGCTAGATTCAACATCTTTTTATTTATCTCAACATTAATCTGTGTGAAATCAACTGGCTTGAAATAAATGGTAATATCATGATCATCAAGCTTGTAAAATAGTTCATCCGTATCACTTTTATTTAAGCGTTCCACGCTGTCATAACCGCCGGGTTGTAAATACAGCTTTAATTGATGTTCTTCTTCGAAGGCATTTAACTTGGCAATATCTTCATCGGTAAAGTCTGACAGATGCCTTAACACCAAGGCCGTACCATTATCACTCACCGCTGCTTCGATCTGTGGTATCTGGTTATAGATACTCAGGCTTTCAATCAAATGCTGTAAGGCCGTGAATTTCAGGCCTACATTTGGGTGTAACACCTTACATTCTGTTATATCTGCCACATATGAACTGCGCTTCTCTCTGAAGCCAACCAGTACTTTTTCTTTTTTAATAACATGCTTGACCGCAAGCCTTGCCTTATGGCGGTAGCCAAAACTGGGACCTTTTAATGGCGACATTACCATTTCAGGTTCGACGTTACCGAGATGAGTAAACTGCTCTAATAACACGCTTTGTTTATGCGCTAACTGTGCATCTGGTTTCATGTGTTGCAGACTACAACCGCCACAGTATCCAAAATATTGACACTCGGGTTCTATACGTTGCTCATCGGCAGTGATGATGTTCTCAGCCACACCCTGATCGAACTTGGCGCGTTTACTGACGTACTTGAACTCTACCTGCTCGCCCGGGAGTGCGTTTTCGATAAAGACGGTCTTGCCTTCAATGTGCGCAACACCACGACCTTCATGCGATAAAGATTCGATATCTGCTTTGAATAACCCTTCCGGAATTTTATTACGACGACGTTTACTCATAGGTACAAAAAATACTTTATAGAAATTAGGCCTGCCAGGCTTCGAGGAATTCTTTTAGATGTGGTTTGGATTCATTATTCAACATGTCACGTACTTGCTGACATTCGCTTGCATAAGCGCTTTCAGTTAAGCGTCCACGGATTAATTCATAACGTAGATAGACTAGATAGGTATTCAACACGTCGGTTTCACAATAGTTTCGGATTTCTTCTATACCGCCATTAACATAACAATCCCAAACCTTATCACCGCTCATACCCATCTTACCGGGGAAACCAAGTAAGGTTGCGATTTGATCCAACGGCGCTTTTGCGATCGGCGAATAAGCTGAAATCACATCCATTAAATCGGTATGGCGACTATGGAAACGCGAGAGATAATTATTCCATTTGAAACTCTGATCATCTTCGCCGTTTTCCCAATACCTTTGAGCAACCACACCATGCAACAATGAACGATAATGTAAGACAGGTAGATCAAAACCACTACCATTCCAGGAAACAATCGTAGGAGTATAACGCTCGATGCCTTCAAAAAAACGTTGAATGATTTCTTTCTCATCAGCATCTACATCACCCAAAGACCAGACGCTGAGTTTGTCGTTTGTTTTTAATACCAGTGAGATAGCAACGATCTTATGTAAATAATGTCGCAAGAAATCTGACTTACCATCTGTCTCTTGTCGACGCTGACTAAACATCAGCTCAGCCGCATCTTCCTCTTTAAGTCCTTCAAGGTTATACAGCTTTTTACCTGACTCAATGTCCGGTACGGTTTCAATATCAAAAACAAGTATATTCATTTATGTCTTATTAAGAGGGAAAAATATTAGTCGAGAGATAACGGTCACCACGGTCGCATACGACCGAAACAATCACTGCATTCTCCACTTCATCAGAGATTTGCAACGCTGCTGCCATTGCACCACCGGCAGAGATTCCAGCAAAGATACCTTCTTTTGCACCGAGTTCACGTGTGGTTTCTTCTGCCAGATCTTGACCGATGTCGATAATTCGGTCGACTCGTGGTGGCTCGTATATCTTTGGCAGGTATTGTTCTGGCCAACGACGGATACCCGGTATCTTAGAACCTTCTTTAGGTTGCACGCCGATTATCTGTATGTCTGGGTTCTGTTCTTTTAAATATCGCGAGGTGCCCATGATAGTACCCGTTGTGCCCATGGAACTTACGAAGTGCGTTATCGTGCCATTGGTATCGCGCCATATTTCAGGACCGGTACCTTCGTAATGTGCTCGAGGATTATCAGGATTTGAAAACTGATCGAGTATTCGTCCTTTACCCTCTGCTTCCATGGCGCGAGAGACATCTATGGCTTGTTCCATGCTACCTTCGGCCGGGGTTAAAACTATCTCGGCACCAAAGGCCTTCATAACCGCACGACGCTCAACACTCATATTGTCAGGCATGATTAATATCATGCGGTAACCTCGAATTGCTGCTGCCATCGCCAATGCAATACCGGTATTTCCACTGGTCGCTTCTATTAGCGTATCGCCGGGATGAATCTCCCCGCGTTCTTCTGCATGTTTGATCATGCTTAAGGCTGGTCGGTCTTTTACAGAGCCCGCAGGATTATTGCCTTCCATCTTACCCAGAATCACATTGCTTGTATCACCAGGTAAACGTTGCAGTTTAATCAATGGTGTATTACCGACAAACGATTCCATTGTTTGGAAGTCCGGTATTTTATTTTGTTTGTTATTCATAATACTTTGCTATTTACTAAATTCATCGCCGCGTACGACTGTTCTTGCCAGAATTAATGCATCCTCGCGCCCCATCTTTGCCGGGTAATAATTCCTGCGCACCCCTATTTCATCAAAGCCGTGTTCGAGATACATCTTTATTGCAGAAAAATTTGATGGTCGGACTTCGAGGAAAGTCATATTGGCATTATGTTCCACGGCCAGTTCTAATAAATGGTTTAACAAGTGCTTGCCCAAACCATTGCCTTGATACTCAGGGTGTACACATAAATTCAGGAGGTGCGATTCACCAACAGCGACTGACAAGACGCCATAACCGACCATGATGTCATCACGTTCGATGACCCAGCAACAATATCCCACCTGCAAACAATCATTAAAGATTGTTCTAGTCCATGGATACTCATACGCCTGTTTTTCAATCTCCATTACAAAGTCGAGATCATCTTCGCGCATCGGCCTTAAACCCAATTGATCCTCCTTGATTACAGCATTCATACAATAGCCTTATAGGTTTGCATGGCGAACTTCAGGTCTTCCCATACTTTTCGTTTTTCACGTGGCGATCGTAACAGATAGGCTGGATGGTAAGTCACTATTACAGGTAACTCGCTGTCTGGATATTGATAACGATTACCACGCATCTTGCCAATCGGCGTTTCAAGTTTTAACAAATTCTGAGCGGCAACACGTCCTACAGCTAAAATTATTTTTGGCTTTATCAAATCGATCTGTTGTCGCAGATAAATTTCACACGCAAGCACTTCTTCCGGTTGTGGATCTCGATTGTTTGGTGGCCTGCACTTCAATATATTAACAATGAAGACTTGTTCTCTCGGTAATCCCATCGCTAGCAACATGGAGTTTAATAATTTTCCAGCACGACCAACAAAGGGTTCTCCTTGACGTTCTTCATCTTCACCTGGCGCTTCTCCAATAACCAACCAGTCTGCATTTGGATTGCCCACGCCGAAAACAGTTTGTGTTCGTGATTCATGCAACACACATTGCTGACACGCTGACACCTGTTTTGCCAGATTATTTAACGCTTCAGGGAATACTGAAGGTGTTAGCTTCACTTCTGTTGCAATATTCTTTTCAGTAATCTGTTCTTTAACAACTGTCTCATTTATTGCAACAGGGGAATTTTTATCTAACCAGACATCAATCCCCATCTCCTTTAGATACTGTCGTTGATAAGATTGCATATTTTTTAGATCTGCGGATGGGCGCGTTCGCTATCAGTAAACACTTTGTTTAATGCACTGATGTACGCCTTCGCTGAAGCGGTGACGATATCCGTATCTGCACCAAGACCATTGACAATCCGACCATCCTTATCAATCCGTACAGTAACTTCACCTTGTGAATCTGTTCCGGTAGTGATGTTATTCACTGAATAGAGTTGTAGATCACATCCGCTCTCTATGATGCTTTCAATTGCCTTGAAGGTCGCATCAACTGGACCACCACCCTCTGCACAGGCACGCTTTTCTTCGCCATCAACAGAAAGAGTAATCTCAGCTTTTGGCTTCTCGCCTGTCTCAATACTTGCCTTAATGGACACTAATTTAATCCATTCATCAGCACCTTCCTGAAGCGTATCACTAACTAAAGCCTGTAAATCATCATCGAAGATTTCATGTTTTTTATCAGCTAAATCTTTAAACCTCGCAAACGCAGCATTTAAGTCTTCTTCTTTTTCAAACTTAATTCCTAATTCTTCCAAGCGTGAGCGAAAGGCATTACGACCAGAATGTTTACCTAATACCATACGATTGGCATTCCAACCGACATCTTCCGCACGCATAATTTCGTAGGTCTCTCGACTCTTTAAAACACCGTCTTGATGTATGCCAGATTCATGGGCAAATGCGTTTGCGCCCACTATGGCTTTATTCGGCTGCACAGGAAAACCCGTAATCGTTGAGACGAGGCGTGAGCAATGCATTATTTGAGTAGTATCAAGTTCAGTATCGCAACTAAAGATATCCCGACGTGTACGCACGGTCATAACCACTTCTTCAAGCGCCGCATTACCTGCACGTTCACCCAAACCATTTATTGTACATTCAACCTGTCGTGCACCATTTAACACGGCCGCCAATGAATTACCTACCGCTAAACCAAGATCATTATGGCAATGTACAGAAAAAACTGCCTTGTCTGAATTTGGTATGTTCTCAATTAAATTACCGACCAACTCTCCGAAAAATTGCGGTAAGTTATAACCTACCGTATCAGGAATATTAATCGTCGTTGCACCGGCATCAATCGTCGCTTCTATGACTCGACATAAGAATTCAAATTCTGAGCGACCAGCATCCTCCGGCGAAAACTCGACATTATCCGTATAGTTTCTCGCACGCTTTACAGCATGCACGGCTTGTTCTACGACCTGATCCGGTTCCATACGTAATTTTTCGCGCATGTGTATTGGCGATGTTGCAAGAAAGGTATGTATACGCGATGAGTTGGCAGGCTTTAACGCCTCCGCTGCACGATCAATATCCTTATCCAGTGCTCTGGCCAATCCGCAAACGGTACTTTCTGTCACTAATTCAGCTACTGCCTTAACGGCTTCAAAATCACCATTACTGGCGATCGGGAAACCTGCTTCTATAATATCGACACGCATCTTTTCCAGTGCCTTGGCAATACGAAGTTTTTCATCCTTCGTCATTGAGGCGCCTGGGCTTTGCTCACCATCACGCAAAGTTGTGTCAAAAATGATTAATTTGTCCTTCATTACTCTCTACTCCAAAACTTGTGCCCAGTCTAAGTTGATAGACAGTGCAATTCAATTAGGAAACCTGCGCTTTTATAAACGCAATACGACAACTGATTTTAGAAAACGGTTATGTGCCCCTCAGGGCAGGAGTAATGACAGGCGTAGCAGTGCAGACTGTGCGTATGCACAGTTAGTGTGTGTGACACTATTTGTTTGAAAATTTAAAAACATCAATGGAATATAACGCTATTAATTGTAAATTCAAGTATTTCCTGCATCTTCTTCATTTATCTTTCTCGACTCACGATGTTTACGTATTGTCGCTAAGGTTAATATCGGGCCTGATATAGCGTATAGCAAGGTAATTGCACAGAGAATTAATGGCGGTTCAGCGGCGACAAAGACGAATGCAGCCACGATAACTAGCATTGCCATAAAGGGGACTTTACCTTTTAGATCGATCTGTTTGAAACTATGATAGCGAATGTTACTAACCATCAGAACGCCGGTAAGTAACGTAATCGGCAAACAAAATACGATAACACTGGTACCATCTTCTAAACCGAAATCGGCACCAAACCAGATCATGCCTGCCAAAACTGCTGCAGCAGCAGGACTGGGTAGCCCTTGAAAAAAACGTTTATCGATACTATCGGCTTGTGTATTGAAGCGGGCAAGTCTTAGCGCAGCTGACGCTGTGTAGACAAATGAGGCCAACCAACCCAATTTGCCAATATCCGATAATGCCCATTGATACATGATCAAGGCAGGAGCCAAACCAAATGAAACCATATCGGACAAACTGTCGTATTCCATACCAAATTCACTGGCCGTATTAGTCATGCGTGCAATACGGCCATCCATGCCATCCAATACCATAGCAACAAAAATAGCGATTGCCGCAGGCTCAAACTGTTCATTCATTGCCGCGACAATAGAATAGAAACCCGCAAACAATGCGCCTGTCGTAAACAGGTTGGGTAATAGATAAATTCCACGTCTAAGTTTGGTCACGTTGTTCTAATCTCATGTGTGATATTGCTAAATCGTTATGAAGTGTACCTGCGAAACGTGTTTACTTAAAGAAAGCGATGCGTAACTCTTAACCTTCTTCAGGGATTATCATTTTGAATAACACTCGCGACCTCGGAATGTATGATTTGGGCGAGAACAGTACTACCCGATTGAACATATTGACCCACTTCCACCTGTACTTTGGATTCAAGCGGGATAAAAACATCAATAACACCACCAAAATAAAAATAACCGCAGCGCTGTCCCTGCCCCACACGTTCACCTGAATGCAGGTACATATGAAACCGACGAATAATATCTTTCAACCTAATGGCGGTAACAACAGTGTCACCTTCATCCGATTTAATCTGAAAATCAAAATGTCGTCGTGATTCATTCTTATCGGGTGCTGAGCACCATTGATCCATGACCTTCCCTTCTATCGGGCTGCGAAAAGAATAAATATCATGGGAACGCATCGTAATTTGTACGCGAATAGCCTTATTATGCAACCGTATCTCTTCAGCTTCTTCTTCAATCAACGTAACAATGCCATGTACCGGGCTAACGATTGCTAATGGTTGTGAAGGAATGACACGATTTGGGTCACGAAATAGATAGACCGCTATAGATAATATTGCGAATGAAATAATAAAGGCAACAGGTCCGAGCAAAAACTGAGCAAGAACAGTCAGCCCAAGCAATACAGATAATATTGCCCAGGCTTCACGTGCGATTAATGGGTATCGATTACTGGGCATAGCGGCTCATAAAATAATGAAACACGTCATATCCAAGTATTAAAAATCTTCTACTACAACTTGATTAGTTTTTATCGTGATCAACTAATTGATTTGCTTTAATCCACGGCATCATTGATCGCAACTTCTCGCCGACAACTTCAATCCCGTGTTCACGGCTAATTCTTCGCTTGGCTTTCATTGTTGCCGCGCCACTCTGGTTTTCCAGAATAAATTCTTTGGCAAACTCACCTTGTTGAATCTCGGTCAAAATCTTTTTCATCTCGCGCTTGGTTTCCTCAGTGATGACACGTGGGCCACGAGTGAAGTCACCATATTCAGCGGTATTTGAAATCGAATAACGCATATTAGCTATGCCGCCTTCGTAGATCAGGTCAACGATCAATTTGGTTTCATGTAAACATTCGAAGTAAGCCATTTCCGGGGCATAACCCGCTTCAACCAGTGTTTCAAAACCAGCCTGTATTAATGCCGTGATACCACCACAAAGAACTGCTTGCTCACCAAATAAATCAGTTTCAGTTTCTTCTTTGAATGAGGTTTCAATGATTCCAGCACGTCCACCGCCATTTGCTGAAGCATATGATAAGGAAAGTTCTTTTGCCTGACCCGAAGCATCCTGAAATATTGCAATCAATGACGGGACACCACCACCACCGGTGTAGGTGGCACGGACTAAATGTCCAGGACCTTTTGGTGCAATCATAATCACATCAAGATCAGGACGAGGAAGAATTTGTTGGAAATGAATATTAAAACCATGTGCAAAGGCCAATGCTGCACCTTGTTTAATATTAGGTTCTATCTCGTTTCTATAGAGTTCTGCTTGATGCTCATCAGGAGCAAGTATCATTACGACATCAGAACTAGCAACCGCATCTGCAATTGACTTCACATCCAGTCCTGCTGCTTTAGCCTTAGCCTCAGATGATGAACCTGCCCGTAAACCAACGCAGACATTAGCGCCTGAATCCTTCAGGTTGTTTGCATGTGCATGCCCTTGGGAACCATAGCCAATTATGGCAACTTGTTTGCCCTGAATTATAGATAGGTCTGCGTCTTTATCGTAATAAATATTCATAAACTTGCTCTCGTAAAAATAATAATGTTAATAATTCTAAGATTGAATGGCTTTATCGCCACGTGATATTCCAGAAACACCTGAACGAACAACCTCAAGAATCATGCTGTCATCCAGTGCTTCAATAAAGGCATCAAGTTTTTCACCTGTACCTGTCATTTCAATGGTGTAAGTATTCTCGGTAACATCAATAATCCGACCACGAAAAATTTCTACCATGCGCTTTGCTTCATCACGGTGTTCATTTTGAGCGGTCAGTTTGATCAACATTAGTTCGCGTTCAATGTGTCGATACTCATTAAGGTCTACCACCTTAATAACATCAACCAGTTTATTAAGCTGTTTGGTTATTTGCTCAACAATGGTATCTGATCCATTCGTTACCACTGTCATTCGAGAGATAGTTGGGTCTTCAGTCGGCGCAACGGTTAATGATTCAATATTATATGCACGTGCAGAGAACAAACCGGAAACGCGTGATAAGGCCCCGGCCTCATTTTCCATCAGTAATGAAAGTATATGGCGCATGCTTATGCCAACTCTCTGCTTGTGTCTGTTGATAAATGCATTTCATGGTGGCCCTTTCCTGCGGCAATCATGGGGTAAACATTCTCTGTTTGATCCGTAACAAAATCCATCAACACGGTACGGTCCTTCAGCGCCAGTGCTTCTTTAATTGCACCTTCAACATCACTACTCTTTTCAATACGCATACCGACATGACCATAACTCTCAGCCATTTTCACAAAGTCCGGCAAGGCTTCCATATAGGAACTCGAATAGCGGCTGGAATAAAAAAATTCCTGCCATTGGCGCACCATACCCATATAGCGGTTGTTTAAGCTTAAGATTTTAATTGGCGTGCTGTACTGCAAGCAGGTTGATAGTTCCTGAATACACATCACCAGACTTGCTTCACCCGAAATACATGCAACGGTTTCATCTGGAAACGCTAATTTAACACCCATAGCCGCAGGCAAACCAAAGCCCATGGTGCCAAGGCCGCCCGAGTTTATCCAGCGACGAGGTTTATCAAACGGATAAAATTGTGCTGCCCACATCTGATGCTGTCCAACATCGGAAGTAACATAAGCATCGCCCTTAGTTAGCTCCCACAGCTTCTCAACAACATACTGAGGCTTAATCACCTCGGTAGTACGGTCAAACTTCAAACAATCGAGAGCTTCCCACTCGTGTATCTGTTTCCACCACTCTTTGAGAGCGTTAGCATCAGGTTTGTCTTTTTCACTTTTAAGAATACTGATTAAATCAGTCAGGACATGTTTAACGTCACCGACAATAGGGACATCAACAGGTACATTCTTGGCAATAGACGATGGATCTACATCTATTTGAATAATCTTTGCATACGGACAAAATTTTTCTAAATCACCGGTTACCCGGTCATCAAATCTGGCACCTATTGCAATAAGCACATCGCAGTGATGCATTCCCATATTTGCTTCGTAAGTACCGTGCATGCCAAGCATGCCAACAAACTGCTTATCCGTCGCCGGAAATGCACCTAAACCCATCAAGGTATTTGTAATGGGATAACCCAATAGTCGTGAAAACTCGGTGAGCTCTTTACTGGCTTCACTAAGTATCACACCACCACCTGAGTAAATCATTGGTTTCTTGGCGGATAGCAGTAATTTTGCTGCCTTTTTGATCTGCCCAGGATGTCCATTGACAACGGGTCGATAGGAGCGCAGATCAACGTCTTTCGGGTAATCGTATACACACGAATCCGCGGTAATATCTTTCGGAAGATCAACAACAACCGGACCAGGACGACCGCTGGTAGCGACGTAAAATGCTTTTTTTATGGTCGCGGCTAGATCCTTAACGTCCTTAACCAAAAAGTTATGTTTTACACAGGGACGCGTAATACCAATAGAGTCAACTTCTTGGAAGGCATCGTTACCTATCATATGGGTTGCAACCTGACCGGTAAAAACAACCAACGGGATTGAATCCATAAAGGCTGTGGCAATACCGGTAACGGCATTAGTAGCACCGGGACCAGAGGTCACCAGCACGACTCCAGGTTTACCTGTTGCACGAGCGTAACCGTCAGCAGCATGCGTCGCACCTTGTTCATGGCGCACCAGAATATGTTCTACAGCATCTTGCTTATAGAGCGCATCGTAGATATGTAACACAGCACCACCTGGATACCCAAACAAATGTTTGATGCCTTCATCTTTAAGCGCACGACAGAAAATTTCTGCGCCGCGGAGTATTTCTTGCTTTTTAGCCACTAGCCTTACCAATTACCTATATTTTCATTGCGTCGAAACTGCGGGAAGTTACTGAGATTCCGGGGTCAGGTCAAGTGATGTCTGTCATATTGAGGAGAATAAGCAAAAACTAACCAAATAGTCTTGAAAACATCGCTAAAAATTGAATCCGTTCTTAGCCACTTACCCTACAGATTAATTCCGTTTATAGTGCCGTGCCTGATAAAATGCATCAGATTAACAACAAGAATATTTAGAATCACACAAAATCTCAAAATTATCTTTTTTAAAGTATATACCCGCCTATGAAAACATCACAATTATTAACCGCCACCTTACGTGAAGCCCCTGCCGATGCGGAGGTTATCAGCCACCAATTGATGCTACGTGCAGGCATGATTCGGCAGTTAGCGGCGGGAATCTATACATGGCTACCGCTCGGATTACGTGTATTGCGAAAAGTAGAGGCGATTGTTCGAGATGAAATGAATCGAGCCGGTGGTCAAGAGATACAAATGTCAGCCATTCAGCCCGCTGAGTTATGGCAGGAGTCTGGTCGTTGGGAGCAATATGGTCCTGAATTACTGCGCATTAATGACCGTCATGAGCGAGAATTTTGCTTCGGGCCTACGCATGAAGAAATCATCACTGATTTAGTACGTCGTGAGATTCGGAGTTATAAACAACTCCCTATAAACCTCTATCAGATTCAAACAAAATTCAGAGATGAAATACGACCACGCTTTGGCATTATGCGAGCTAGAGAATTCTTGATGAAAGACGCTTATTCATTTCATCTTACAGAGGAGTCATTACAAGACACTTATGAGCAAATGCACGCGACCTATTCGAAGATTTTCACTCGCTTAGGCCTGAAATTTCGAGCGGTGATTGCCGATTCGGGCAATATAGGCGGCAGCAAATCACATGAATTTCATGTTCTGGCCGATTCTGGCGAAGACCAAATTGTTTTTTCTGAGAATAGTGATTATGCCGCTAACCTGGAACAAGCCGAGGCAATCATACCTGATCAATCACGACCTGAACCCAGCCAAACTATGGAAACTGTTGATACGCCGGGACAACACTCTATTGAAGAAATCAGTACATTTTTAAATATTACAGCTAAACAATGCTTGAAAACATTAATCGTCAAATCTGAAGATGAAGGTTTAATCGCCCTCGTATTAAGAGGTGACCATGAATTAAATACGATCAAGGCAGAAAAATTAGCCGGTGTTTTGAGTCCTCTCACTTTTGCTGATAACGCAGAAATTAAATCCGCCATAGGTTGTGAAGTCGGATCGATTGGCCCTGTGGCGTTATCAATACCCCTTTATGTTGATCACAGTGCCGGGAACCTGAGTGACTTTGTCTGTGGCGCTAATACCGACGAAAAACATTTAACCGGGGTTAACTGGGAACGTGACTTACCACTCCCTGCTAGCATTGATATACGTAATGTCTGCGAGGGAGACATGGCAGTTGATGGTTCTGGAAAACTGAATTTTGCCCGTGGCATAGAAGTCGGCCATATCTTTCAACTCGGGACCAAATATAGCGCCAGTATGAAGGCGAGTTGTCTTGACGAACAAGGCAAGGCAGCAACATTGACTATGGGTTGCTATGGTATTGGCGTGTCACGTGTCGTCGCATCCGCGATAGAACAAAACCATGATGAGAAGGGGATTACCTGGCCTGCTGCAATCGCACCGTTCCAGTTAGCGCTGATCCCGATTAATATGCACAAGTCGCAACGATTGCGAGAAGCAGTGATGTCTTTTTATGAAGAATTACTTGCAGCAGGTGTTGATGTGATACTTGATGATCGACGTGAACGTCCTGGTGTTATGTTTGCCGATATGGAATTGATTGGCATACCGCATCGTTTTGTATTCAGCGAAAAGGGGCTTGATGTGGGTGAGATAGAATATAAAGCTCGTACTGATACAGATAACCAAAACATAGCACTGGATACGGCCATTCAATTCATAACTGAGAGACTTGCTGAATAAAATCGCTAGCGAATCGAAAAATCGGGGTACTCTTGATATTCAACTGTAACGTACTCCAGATTTAATACCTTTGCCATGCTAGGGCCGTGGCTTAACCATTTTCTGAGTTCTTCTAATAATGGCGCTTCGCCACAGGCTAATACTTCAACACGGCCATCATCCAGATTTCGAACCCATCCAGTAAGGCCCAATAATTTAGCTTGCTGACAGGTTGCCATCCGAAAACAGACCCCTTGCACTCTGCCGCTAATAAAGAAATTTATCGAAATATTCATATTATTCAATACTTTAAATTTAAAAATACCTGTCTCCTGATAGAGACAGCATTGATTTTTGATGCTTAACCCAAATAACTATTTTTCTTATTAAACATAGAGAAAAAAATTGGAGACAACTTCTATCTCATTGATAAGCATTATTATTTTACAAAAATCGCATGGGATTTAAGAAAATAAACTGCTTCTATCAATTATCTCCATTCTGCCTACTTCATCACATTAACTTTTTGTTAATACTCAATATTCTGGATCGAATATTGCTGATAGTACTTTAAGTTTTTTAATAACAGCTCGTTAATACATGGAAATGTTAATAAAAGCCGAACGATGAAAGACAACTATATTAATAATAAAGAAAATAAAAATTATGAGTCAATTACCAATAAGAAAAACCTCAAATGGAAATGAGATTGAAACTCGCCCACTCTACATTGAAGAATGGCTTGATTCACTACCCTATATCGACTTCAACAAAACCAGCGCATTACTTTATGAGGCATTAGTTGCAACAAATAAGGCAACGATTAAATCTGCTACTCGCATTGAGTTAGTCCAGCTGTATAACCGCCCTTATCAATATTATCTAGAGTCGCAAATTAAAGCAGGGGCGCAACATACATTACAAACGATAGATGCTATGCAAAGCCAAGTGTCTCGAATGAAACAGATTGCAGTTGCATTAAGTCTCAATTGTAAAATAGCTTTTGATACTGCTTTAAACAAAAAAACTCTCTGGAAACAATCAAAACCACCTGTTGAAACAATGCTCATGTCGATGAATTATTTATCACATGCTCTAGTTTTCTGTTTTCTAGAATACGCTCCCGTACCCAAGAATGTCTGGCAGCAACTAAATTTTATTTATGACTTTGCTGAGTCTATCGGTTGCCATAAAAAAACCTTTTCAATACCGGGCGCTAACAATGAAAATGTAAACACATCCATAGAACATAACTATAAGAAAATAATAATGGCGTCTCTAGTTGACCCCCACCATTTACCGTTTGGTGCAATTTGGGAGATCTATGATCAACTTGATAGCTGGGCGGATTATACGCAGATAAACCCTATGCGTTTTGTGTCTAATACCTCTGGGCATTTCGTGCTCGATTTAAAAACAGACGACAAACCAATGCCGTTAGCAAAATTCAACCCAGACAACTCAACCGAAAATAATCGATTACTCGATTCGACTCCTCTTGAAAACCTGATTCAGAAACAGATCGATTTACTTCAAATGGGACAACAAATCGATAAGTCCATCGTATTATCTCCATTCTATGCAAAGTCTTTACTATCACACATGCTTAAAGCCTGGGGATTACCACCCAAGCGCTATTTTCCAAGGAAAGCAAAGTCTGGACACTTAAATATTGTTACTGGCGTTAGTGCGATTTATTACTGCCTTAATAATGGCAATGCGTTCACAAGCAATATTCCTGCTAATGATAATGATGAAATCGATGTGTCAGAAAATCTGACTGTAACTGAAACACCCTCACAAATTAACTATATCCCTGAAAGCTGGCGCGTTGTTGATCAAGGCTCTGGTGGCTATGCCATTATCAGAGACGATAAACCTAAAAAAGCAATTCGTGTTGGTGATCTCGTTGGTATCAACAACGGTGTAGAAGCAAGTCATTGGAGTATTGGTGTAGTCCGGTGGTTAATGGTAAGTAAGGGAATACATAAAGTTGGTTTACAAATAATTTCAGAAGCAGCAAAACCAATTGCGCTATGTGCGCTTACTGGTAGTAAAGCAGACCGGGAATTAAGACCGGCATTCATTATGGCTACTACTTCTGAACAGCGTTCGATAATTGCTGAAAAAGGTCTCTATCTGGCCAATCGAGAAATGGAAATAAAAAATGAAGGTAAAAAAGAGCTGATAGTCGCCGACGACCTTAATGAACCCAGTTTATCATATGAGATTTTCAGCTATAAAAAGAAATGATGTCCCTTTAATTTATATTTGAGTTTGAATATCAGATAAATTTGACACATCAACGCCTTTAAAAAATTCTGCAATGGGCACAGACAAGTGGCCTTCAACTTGCTTATGATAATCGCTTAGTTGTGATTTCAAATTGTTAGATAATTGATCGTTTTTTAGTTCACTCTCTGTGACAGGTAAGCGGACGGGTAATATTTTATGCAAATCATATAAACATGTTTCTTTTAGATCTTTAGATAATAACCAGCTTCCTTTACTCTCATTAACCCATTTCTGTCTTTGCAAGAGTTCAAGCAAATCATTAATTTGATAATGTGGCAGCAGAACTAGTCCTTGCCTTAATTGCGATATAGATAAAGCACGCCCTTCTTTCTGTGCTTGGTATAGATATTCAAGCACATGTAATACATCAACAAAGTTCCATCCTCCTTTGCTCCGATTTTCGATCTCATCTTGCAGGCGAAATGAAGATAGGCAGAACGTAATATGTGCCCCAAATAACACTATCATCCACGAGACATAAATCCATATTAAAAAAAGTGGCACAATTGCGATGGCGCCGTAGATGTTTTCATAACTCGGCATTTCCTTCACGTAGATCCCAAACCCATACTTGGCAAGCTCGAATAAAACAGCGCAAATAAGACCACCTAACAGAGCATGTTTCTTTGATACAAAACAATTGGGAACCAAAACATACAACAAAGTAAACGCTGTTGATGTCGTCAAAAATGGCAACCAACTGAGTAGACGCGACTTTAAATCCAGAGAAGTATCAACATCGATAACGACCGGTAATGACAATAAATAAGATGTAGAGGCCAAACCAACGCCGATTAAAACCGGCCCCATGGTTAGCACCGCCCAATACATTAGTAAGCGTGCAACAGGACTGCGTTTGTTTTTTACAAACCAGATCCTGTTGAAGGCATTATCAATCGTCGCCATCAACATTATGGCAATAACCACCAAGACCATGATGCCACTGATCGTGAGTTGCGATGCCTTAGTTGAAAATTCGCCAATATACCCCTGTATAGCTACACCAAATTCAGGCACAAAATTGTTAAAAACAAAGTCTTGGATGGCACCGGAAAATTCCTGCAGAACAGAAATCTTTCCAAATAGACCAAACATGACTGTGACTAAGGGAACGATTGAAAGGAGCGTCGTATAAGCCAGTGATGAAGCTGTCTGCATCCCACGTAAATTATAGAAATGCCGCAGAAAAAACCGGCAAAAATAACACGTCGTTATCAAGCCAGATTTAATATAATTAACAATATTTTCCGGCATGTCACCAGTCGAATTTGTCATATTGATTTATTTTAGTTATCACGATTGGATACATTCCAGCGTATCATTGTCATATATTAGTCTTGAAATTAAATATACAGTAATGGAGCCATCATGAAAGCAACAATCTATCATAACCCGCGTTGTTCCAAATCCAGACAAACACTTGCATTACTTGAAGATAAGGGTGTTGATCTGGAGATTATTGAATATCTAAAAACACCGCCAGACCAACAAACTCTAGCGGATATTCTTAATAAGCTGGATATCGCCCCAACTGATTTAATGAGAAAAGGCGAATCGGTATACAAAGAACTCAATCTCGGTAACAAATCCGATGACACTCAAGCATTATTGGATGCCATGGTAGAAAACCCCATACTGATTGAACGCCCTATCGTAGTAGCCAATGGAAAAGCCGCCATAGGTAGACCCCCTGAATCGGTCCTCGATATTCTTTGAAATGACACAGATTCTCGTTCTCTACTATAGCCGCAGTGGCAGTGTTGCTGAGATGGCACGTCATATTGCTCGCGGAATAGAATCCGTAGCTGACTGCGAAGCCAATTTACGAACTGTACCTGCAGTTTCTGCTACTTCTGAAAGTATTGAGTCAGAAATCCCTGAATCTGGCCCGCCCTATGCCACACATGAAGACCTAATAAATTGTGATGGCCTTGCGCTAGGCAGCCCCACCCGGTTTGGCAATATGGCATCGGCTATGAAATATTTTATAGACTCAACATCAGATATTTGGGTATCGGGTAGTCTCGCTGGGAAACCCGCTAGCGTATTCAGTTCATCAGCAAGTTTACACGGCGGACAAGAAACAACGCTGCTATCAATGATGTTACCGCTAATGCATCACGGTATGTTACTGGTAGGTTTACCCTATACCGAGTCGGGTTTATTTAACAATGAGGGTGGCGGTACGCCGTATGGTGCCACACATGTCGCTGGTGATAAAAATCAACATCCCGTCAGCGAAAATGAAAAAAAACTTTGCTTTGCAGCAGGAAAACGACTGGCAGATATTACTAAGAAGTTAAACGCTAGTTAATCAATTCTTTTACAAACGGTATCGTTATCTTGCGCTTGGCAGCTAACGAAGCATGATCGATCTTATCAAGTATATTCATCAACGACCCTAAATCGCGGTCAACTCGTCGAATAATAAATTCAATAACTTCATCACTCAGTTCAAATGATCGAAGCTTCGCTTTTTGTTTTAAGATTTGAATCTTCAACTCATCACTAGGCGGTTTAATCTGGGAAACCTGGTCCCAACTCAATCTGGATTTCAGGTCATCAACCTCAAGAGGAATATTTGTCGGTGAGATATTGGCACTCATAATTAATGAATGTCCATTGTCACGTAACTCGTTATAGAGCCAGGTCAATCCTTGTTGCCATTCGGGATGACCGATAATGCATTCGAGATCATCTATGCAAACAACATCTAAGTCACCCAGGTCATGCAGGATTTCAATACTAATATCGTTAAGTTGCTTGAGTGGAATATAGGCGACATGCAAGTTTAACTCATTCGCTTGTTTGGACACTGCTTGCAAAAGATGTGTCTTACCTGTTCCCGGCAAACCCCAAAGATATAAACTATGTGTATTTTCACTACTTGCTATCGATTTTAATAATTGCAGCAGCGTTCTATTCTCGCCTTGCAAAAACGTAACAAGATCATGCTGCTGATTATGTCCAAACTGAAATGGAATCTGTGAGACAGATGAAGAGCCTGAAGTCATGGAGTATAGAAATCACTATTCAAATACTGCTCATGAAAATATCTCAACAAGACGGTAACTATGGCGGCAACGGGTAAAGCAATCAACATACCGAAAAGACCAAATAGTTGTGCCCCTGCCATTACTGCAAATATCACTGCGACTGGA
Organism: Gammaproteobacteria bacterium; assembly: GCA_047618295.1. Lineage (GTDB taxonomy): Bacteria > Pseudomonadota > Gammaproteobacteria > Eutrophobiales > Eutrophobiaceae > UBA7359. Next base: position 20,051 of record JBLHKL010000023.1, read on the forward strand.
TGAAGACCAATGCGATCGCCAATTAATAGCGGTGTAAGCACCATACCTTCGAGCATTTGCCCTACTCCAAAAACGAGCAGAACATAAATAATATGGAGTACATCATGAAACTGCATGAGCGCTGCAACCCCGGCAATGACAATACCAACGATAAAACCAAGATAAGGAACGAAACTCACTAGACCTGCCGTCAAACCAATTAACAATGAAAACTCAAGCCCAATTACCCACAAACCAATGCTATAAAAAACACCCTGTGCAAGCATGACCAAAAGTTGTCCTCTAAAGAATTCTGACAGAACTGCATCACAGTCTTTCGTTAAATGAGTGACAACGAGCTCATATTTTCTGGGAATTAGTTCTCTAACCCTGGCAACAAGATGATCCCAATCTCTCAGTAGATAAAAAGTCACTACCGGAATCAATAAGACATAGCTAAACCAGAGTAATATTAATTGACCAGATGCGGAAACCTCAGCTAAGAACTTTGTGCCAAAACTACCAAATGTTTGCCACTGGCCTAATAAGGATTTTTTTAATTGGTTTAAATCTATGCTGTTCAGGTCTAGTCCAAACCGTTGTGAGATCCAAGGTAGAAAACCTGTCTGTATCCAATCAATCATCTCGGGGATCCTGATAATCAAACGTCTGATCTGCTCTTCAATCAATGGGAAAACGATTAAGATGAAACATACCCCAATAATCAGCATTAAAAAAAATACAAAGATAACTGAGACAGTTCGTGAAAATTTTATCGTCTCCAGTCTATCTACAGCAGGATCACCAATATAGGCAAGAAAAGCGCTCACCAGAAATGGCGTTAATATAGGTGCCAATAGATATAACAAATACCCGGAGATTATTAATACTGTCAGTATTAACCATTTCTGGGCATCAGTTATATGTGTACTCATCTTGGTAGCAAACGATAGGTTAACTGCTCATTATCACTAACAAGCTCAAGTGTCTTACCCAATGTAATTGATTGATCAATCGCAGCTAGTCCACCACGGTTGACCAATGTAAACATGACATTATTTCTTGAAGCACGCTTTACTTGAACTGAGCTGATAGATTGTACAGACTCCAGATACGATAAAGCTCTGGCATATTTATCCAGATTATCAACATCCGTGACTAACAGTTCGATGACTTCTGTTACAGATGAACCAGTATTCGCATATTGAGAGGCGATTCTATCTGCAAGTTCATCAATACCTTCTTTCAAAACTATCTCTGCTAATTCACCCTGACTAGCCCAGCTCAGAGTCTGATCATTAATATAAGCTGTCCAATTTGACTCCCAAAGATTTGGCAACACTTGAATAACCTTGGCCGTCAAAATAACATCCGCCTGATAACGATTAGAGGCATCTGATATCGGCTCTTTAAAACCGCCCCACACATCACTAACACTTATTTGCGAGCTATCTTCAAGATCAAGCAGTGGAAACAATAATGATAGACCTCTAGCCGCTGCACCAGCATCGAGCATATTCAAATATTCGGGTCTGTTATCAAAACTCACAAGCCGACGGGTTTCATTTTGTTCATGGGCTAACCAAACCAATACTGATGGTCGCTCCTGCCCCCAAATTGTTAATCCATAGCTTCTAAGCCCCTCGTTTAAGGCGGTTTCGTCAAATTCAACCAATAGCTCCGTAAACTGAACACCCTGTTGTTCCTGATTCTCTACTTGCCGGTACCTGAATTGTTGAACAAATCGTTCTGGGCGCTCAGTTAGAGGGACGATATCACTGTTGCTTCTGATATTTCTATCACCGGTCAGCTTAACTAAAACCTGAATAAGCGCCTGT
>JBLHKL010000024.1:0-21864 GCA_047618295.1 Gammaproteobacteria bacterium
AGTCTGGCAAATCAAACCGACTGCGCCATCTTGCTTGATATGGGGCATTTAGTTTCTTATGAAATGGCAAGTGGCCGCAGTGTATTGGAGGCAATAGATGAATTACCAGTTGAACGTGTCATTGAAGTCCATATTGCCGGTGGTCGCCTGAAGGAGGGTAATGCCGGGCCAATTTATGTTGATGCACATGAATGTGAGATTGTTAAACAAACATGGCAGATGTTGGAAGCCATGTTACCGAGGTTGCCCAATGTCAAAGCCGTTTGTTATGAATGCGAAGGTGTAAATGAAAGTAGCGTGCTTGCTACATTAAAAAGAATACGAAAGATTGTCCGAGAAAAAAGTAACTGTGAAGCACTAGTTGCGACTTTGGATAAAGAAGCATGAGTTTTCAGGAACAGGAACGCGCCTTATTCGATTTATTGTTCGATAGCAGTGTACGTGAGAATTTTTGTAAGGATTCAACGACAGCGCTTCATCAATATGAATTAAATGAAGAGGAACGAAATGACTTCAATACCATTCGGCCAGATGCATTAGAACTGGATGCAAAGATTCGAGCTGATCTATTGTTGTCTCATTTCTGTCGAGCCTTTCCCGTTAGCTTTAGCATCCTCTCCTCTGTTGATGGTGGACTCGATGTATTAATGAGTTTGGTTGATGTACTAACGATGCGAACTGCGTCTATAGAGCGCTCGACATTATTTGGTAGACGTATCGGAGAAAGTTTAAATGCACTTTCATTTAGTTCTGCGGATGAGCAAACTAAAGTCTCTGCGATATTGGAAGTAGAACTCGGCATGGTCTGGACCAGTGCAACTTTAAAACGCGAAGTACTGGAAAATGGTCAACTTCATATTAAATCAACACAGCTCGATCAAAGTTGGTCTAGTAAGAACATCAAATTAGCGCCGTATGTCTGTGTAGCAATGATTCCTGAATCGTATGAAAAATTAAAAAAATCATTTTGCCCAGATGCAGAATGCGATCTTTGGCGTAGCTTAAACAAAAAGCCGCTTGCCGCGTCAAGACGAAATAAAATTTTAGAAAAAGATGATCCAAGATTATTCATCGCCCGTGCCCATGTCAGTCATATGTCGCAATGCGAACCAACGATTGATCAAAAAACCGCTGAACTCAACGAAGGATTTGCCTCATTATTTCAACATGTGAATGGCACAGTCAGTGTTGACTATATATTAGAGCAGCTCAAACAAATCGGCGCTCAGGAAGAAATGCTACAAAGTATAAAAGCCACGTTTCAGCAGTTACTCGAAAGCGAGATGTTGGAGCTGGTATAACAATAAAAGTTATATTCAAATTGAGACGATTAATTGACCTGTTAATCAATGCACGTTTGAGGCTGAAATACACTTTCTAAAGCAGTTTTGTCCGCCTATTTATTTGTTCTGGAATTACTCGCTGATGAATGCTTTTTCTCTTGAAGTCTGGATAAATAGCCCCATTAACCAATTAACGCGTTATCTTTACTGAATCTCAGCGGATTTGTGGCATAATGCGCGCTTTTTAAACACCGAGAACTTATCAATGTTGGAATTTTTTGTTAGTAATGCATGGGCAGCGCCCGCATCACAGGAAGCTGGTCTGATGCAGTTTTTGCCGCTAATTATACTATTTGGCGTTTTTTACTTTTTCCTGATCCGACCCCAACTGAAGCAGGCAAAACAGCACAAGGCGCTGATTTCTGCCTTAACCAAGGGTGATGAAATCGCCACAAATGGCGGCATACTCGGAAAAATAAAAGAGGTTGGTGATAACTTCCTTTTAGTTGAGATTGCAGAAGGCACAGATGTGAAGGTACAAAAACAGTCTGTCTCTGTTGTTATGCCGAAAGGCACGCTAAAAACCCTTTAAGTTAAACTATTAAAAATACATTACTTTTAAGTAGGCTATTGTCATGAATCGTTATTCTCCCTGGAAATACAGTTTTATTCTTTTGTTAGTTGGTTTGGGAGTCTTGTTTGCACTGCCAAACTTGTATGACAAAGATCCGTCACTGCAAATTTCTGCCTCTGGCGCATCTGAGATCAGTGAATTAACTGAATTTCAGATTAGCACAGCGCTAGAAGAAGCTGGGATAGCGTTTAAGTCAATTAAGGTAGGACTAGAAAATCTGACTATCCTATTTGATGACACGGGGACTCAACTTAAAGCGAAGACTGTCGTAGAAAAATCATTAGGCAGAAACTACTCGGTGGCACTCAATTTAGCCCCGGCAACACCTGACTGGCTAGCCAAATTTGGTGCTGAGCCCATGTTTCTAGGTCTCGATCTACGCGGCGGTGTTCATTTCTTGATGCAAGTGGATATGGAAGCGGCCGTTTCCAAGGCGGAAGATCGATATATGTCCGATTTGCGCAGCATATTACGAGAAAACAAAGTTCGCTATAAAACAATTACACGCGGCAAAGAAGGTGGTTTATTGGTTCGTTTTAAAGATGATGATGAACGCAATAGTGGACAGACACTAATCGAGGATGAATTTCAGGAGCTTGATGTCACAGTTCTGGAAGCAGGTAGTGATGAATCACAATTGGTTGCGAAGTTAAAAGAACAAGTTGTACTCGAAACGCAAAAGCTAGCCTTACAACAAAATATTACAACACTCAGGAAACGTGTAAATGAGTTGGGTGTTGCAGAACCGGTTATTCAACAGCAAGGTCTTAGTCGAATCGTAGTACAACTTCCCGGTGTACAAGATACAGCAAAAGCAAAGAACATATTGGGTGCTACCGCTACGCTTGAGTTCAGAATGGTCGATGAAGATCATATTGCGCAAGATGCTGTGGATGGCCGTGTCCCAGCAGGTTCAAAACTTTATTATCAACGTGGTGGACAGCCTATTCTTTTGGAAAAACAGGTGATGCTGACTGGTGATTCAATTATTGATGCGGCATCAGGTATCGATGGTTTAAGTGGTCAACCCAATGTAACCATTACCCTTGATGGGAAGGGTGCAAAACGAATGAGCGCCGCGACGCGCGACAATGTGGGTAAACGACTCGCGGTTGTTTTCATAGAAAATAAAGTAGAAGTCGTTGAAGAAAATGGCGAGCTTGTTGAAAAGAAAGAAATAATAGAAGAAGTCATTAATGCAGCGGTCATCCGCGAGCAACTCGGAAAACGCTTTCAAATTACCGGTCTTGAATCAACAAAAGAAGCAAGAACACTCGCACTATTACTCCGTGCCGGCGCATTGGCAGCACCAATTTACATTATAGAAGAACGTACCGTCGGCCCAAGCTTAGGACAGGATAATATCGATAAAGGCTTTAATTCAGTACTAATTGGGTTTGCACTGGTACTTGTGTTTATGGCTGTTTATTACAAGGTCTTTGGTCTTATTGCCAATGTAGCACTAGCTTTAAACTTGGTCTTGATCGTTGCCTTGTTATCATTACTGCAAGCTACGTTGACGCTACCAGGCATTGCCGGGATTGTATTGACGGTAGGTATGGCGGTTGATGCCAACGTGTTGATCTTTGAGCGTATTCGCGAAGAGATTCGTAACGGGAATTCACCTCAAGCTAGTATTCACTCTGGTTATGAAAAAGCGTTCTCAACGATTGCGGATGCAAATATTACAACCTTGATTGCGGCATTAGTCTTATTCAGTTTTGGTACCGGACCTATTAAAGGCTTCGCAGTCACATTGTCATTGGGTATTTTGTCGTCAATGTTCACTGCTATTATGGTATCGCGCGGCTTAGTCAATTTAATCTATGGCGGGCGTCGCATAGAGAAGTTGAAAATATAAAAAACTGAAATCCAGAACGTATCACGTAGAGAATTTATCATGGAAATGCAAAAAACACGGTTTAATTTTGACTTTATGAGTAAACGGAAGGTTGGCTTAATAATTTCCAGTTTACTGATCATCATGTCTATTATTTCAATGTCTTTGGAAGGTTTAACCTTTGGAATTGATTTTACCGGAGGCACATTGATTGAGGTTGGTTATTCAGAGTCTGTTGATCTAGATAGCATTCGAACTTCTTTAAGTAATTCAGAGTTTAAAGATGCCGTTATTCAGTACTTCGGTTCTGCTAACGATGTCTTAATTAGAATCCCACCGAGCGAAGGTTTAAACAACGCGGATATTAGTAATAAAATATTGAGCTTACTTGGGGATGCGGGTTCAAACATTGAAATGCGTCGAATTGAATTTGTTGGTCCGCAGGTTGGTGAAGAACTAAAAGACGATGGTGGCTTAGCCATGATCTATGCGTTGATGGGTATCTTTATCTATGTCGCGCTACGTTTTCAGAGACGCTTTGCTGTCGGTGCAATTGCAGCACTTGTGCACGATGTATTGATCACATTGGGTATTTTTTCAATTACACACTTTGATTTTGATTTAACGGTACTTGCGGCAATACTTGCCGTGATTGGTTATTCCTTGAACGATACTATTGTTGTCTTTGATCGTGTTCGTGAAAATTTTCATAAAGTTCGCGAGGCAACACCTATAGAAATATTTAACGTTTCGCTAAACCAAACGTTGAGTAGAACATTAGTGACTTCATTAACAACACTATTTGTATTAGCGGCGTTGTTTATCTTTGGCGGTGAAATAATTCATAGCTTTGCGACAGCTTTGATTATTGGTGTATTAGTCGGGACCTACTCGTCTATCTTTGTTGCCAGTCCGGTTACCCTAGCTCTGGGTATCACGAAAGAAGACTTGATGCCGGTGCAGAAGGAAGGCGCCGATTTGGATACGATGCCCTAAACAGCTTCTCACGAATGATCTTTTGTCCTCATGCGTCGTCACCTAGAGGTGCCTACTGTTGGTAAAAATGTGCTCGAATCTTCATTTATTAAATATAAACTCAGATTCTCGGCTTGGCATCCTGCGCCGCTCTGCATCCATGCAGTCGTGCGCGCTGAACCTCGCCTTATGTACAGGAAGTACGGTATACCGATTTTGCAGGAGCATAAAATCGGTGAAAACAAAATCCCTATCCGTGAAAAGCTATTTACCTAAATAGTGTCTCAACCACTATCCATTGTTGCTGACCGACAAATACTTCTTGCTGAGGAGACGTTCTCAAAGTTTGGCAAGGTCGAGTTAGTTGATGGTCGTTCTATCGATCATTCTACCGTCAAGAACGCCGATGTATTATTAGTCAGATCGGTGACACAGGTTGGTGAATCCCTTTTAAATAATTCCAAGATTGGTTTTGTCGGCTCTGCCACAAGTGGCATTGACCATATTGATACTGACTATCTCAAAAGATCCAATATCAGTTTTGCCCACGCTCCGGGTAGCAATGCTCGTTCTGTTGCCGAATATGTCTTGAGTAGTTTGCTGGCAACGGCTGAATTTAATAATTTCGATTTAACAAAAAAAACTGTGGGCATCATTGGCTGTGGTCAGGTCGGTTCCAGAGTGAAACGTTTTTTGCAATCGCTAGGCGTGCAATGTCTATTAAATGATCCCCCATTAGCAGTCCAAGGTTCAACGGAATCTTTTGTTGGACTTGAACGGGTTTTGGAAGCAGACATTATTACAATACACGTGCCGCTAACAATAGATGGTAAATACCCAACTAGTAAATTAGTCGATAAATCATTTCTCGATAGATTAAAAGCTGATGTAGTACTGATTAATACATCACGTGGAGAAGTGGTTGATGAATCCGCCTTATTATCATTTAAAGAAATTAATCCAGAGTCCACATTGATCCTCGACGTATGGTGCAGTGAGCCAGAAATCAATATTAACTTATTACAACATACCTTTATCGGAACACCGCATATTGCAGGATATAGTTATGATGGCAAACTTAAGGCAACGACAATACTTGCCAAAGCTTTGCTGGCAGAGACTAAAAATATGCCGGATATTGCCCAAGTTTTAACGCCCAAATCTGTAACAGATGCTATTGAATATAATGATGATACAGCGGTTCAATTAGCCGTAATGCAGACATATGATGTCAGAAGTGATGCTATTGCGCTTAGAGAACTTCTAAGTATGCCGAGCGGGGAACGCGGGGACTATTTTGATAGTTTAAGAAAGAACTATCCAATAAGACGTGAGTTTACAGACAGGCAAATTAATACAAAAAATTTAAATAATGAAATGAAACAATGCTTGTTAGAATTGGGGTTTAAAACAGGGTTAGCATGAAGAAACTTGGCATTTTAGTTTCCGGGCGTGGTAGCAATATGATAGCTATAGCGGATGCCTGTGAGCGGGGTGATTTATCAGCCAGTGTTGAACTTGTGATCAGTAATAATAAGGATTCATTAGCAATAGTTTCAGCACAAGATAAGAATATTAAAACGGCTCATATAGGTTCAAGCACCTATCCTGACTCTGACGCCTTAGATGAGGCGATGGCTGATGCATTAAACGAGCATAATATTGATCTTGTCTTATTAGCCGGATTTATGAAAAAGATTGGCCCTAAAGTATTATCGAGCTATAGAGGCAGGATCATTAATATTCACCCTTCTTTGTTACCAAAATTTGGTGGAAAGGGAATGTTTGGAATTAATGTTCATAGCGCTGTTCTTGCCGCTGGTGAGAAAGAGAGCGGTGTAACTATCCATTTAGTGGATGGAGAATACGATGAAGGTGCAATTCTGGCACAGCAATCTGTATCTATTGCGCCCGGTGAGACATCAGAGTCACTGGCAATCAAGGTTTTAAAGGTCGAACATGTTTTATTTGCAGAAACAATACAAAAAATAGTAGATGGCAGTATTATATTGCCTTCAGATTAAGGACAAGGGGAGAGTTAAATATGCGCATGTTGCACACAATGTTAAGAATAGGGAATCTTGAAAAGTCTTTGCAGTTTTATCAAGACGTTCTTGGAATGAAACTATTGCGCAAGCATGACTATCCAGAGTATGAATTCTCATTGGCCTATCTTGGTTACGGTGATGAATCTGAAACTACAGTCCTGGAGTTAACCCATAATTGGGGAACAGAATCATACGATCTGGGTAATGCATACGGACATATTGCCATCGGTGTTGATGATGTTTACAAGACTTGCGACAAAATTAAAGAATTGGGTGGTAATGTTGTAAGAGAGGCGGGACCTATGCAAGGTGGAGATACGGTTATTGCCTTTGTCGAAGACCCGGATGGCTATAAGATAGAACTACTGGAAGATTTCTAATAATAAAATAATAAGCTGAACTACTGAGGGGTTAACCCAAGGTTAAAACCAGCATCTATTTATCCTAAAAACAAAAAATAAACGTTACCCACATGATTACTCTAATTAAATCGGCATATTCATCTTTTGTATTAAAACAACCCGTGCTGGTTTGTTTGTTGATGGCAATATTACTTGGTTTTTTTGCCATGCAAACAAAGGACTTCAAACTTGATGCATCAGCAGACTCCTTGTTGTTGGAAGATGATAAAGATTTAAAGTTATTCCGAGAGACATTGGAACGTTATGCAACCAAGGATTTTTTGTTTGTTACTTTTTCACCAAAGGAAGATCTTTTTTCTCAATCTTCGTTAGATGTGATCATCAAGATTCGTGATGATTTCCGAACACTGGAGCCGGTTGAATCAGTCATCAGTTTAGTTGATGTGCCATTGGTTAGACAGATAGAGGGAACAATATCCGATGTGGCTGATAACGTTCGTACTATAGAGGGTGGCGGCCTTGATATTGAAAAGGTTAAACAAGAATTACTTAATAGCCCTATCTATAGAGAATTAATAATTAGTGAAGACGGCCAAACAACAGCTATTCAAGTTAATTTGAAAGACAGCCCCGAGTTTCGTGACTTGCAACGCGAACGCAATCAGCTCTTGATAAAAGCTAATGCTGAAGGTCTTGATGTAACAGAACAAACGCGACTGGATGAAATACTAATTGAATATACGGCACAGAAAAATGTTATCGATAAAGTTAATCACGATAATATCGTTGATGTAAGAGAAATAATTTCAAAATATCAACAATATGGCACTTTGCATATGGGTGGCGTCACCATGATTACTGATGACATGATCACTTATATTAAAAATGATTTGATTGTTTTTGGTGTCGGCGTGTTTTTGTTTCTTGTTGGCATGTTGTCAATTATTTTTCGTAAACTTAGATGGGTCATGCTGCCTTTACTAAGTTGTTTTTATGCCGGGTTGCTAATGATCGGTTTGCTTAGTCTGGTCGGCTGGCATGTCACAGTCATCTCATCAAATTTCATTTCGTTAATGTTGATCATTACTATGTCAATGAACGTTCATCTTATCGTTCGTTATCGACAATTGTTTAATGATTATCCTGAATTATCACAACATGAACTTGTATTATCCATGGCGAGCAAAATGGTTTGGCCATGCTTGTATACCGCGTTAACTACTATAATGGCATTCAGTTCGTTAGTGGTTAGTGGGATTAAGCCAATTATAGATTTTGGCTGGATGATGACGATAGGCTTAAGTGTTACTTTCCTGACATCATTTATTTTATTCCCATCTATATTAGGTATGTTAGCAAAGGGAATAGAAAAATCGGGTTCAAAAGACGAATTCCAATTTACTTCCAAGCTTGCCAGCATGACTGAAATACACGGCAATAAAATATTAATAATTACCGTTATTCTTGCTGCCGTTAGTACCTACGGTATTAGCCGCCTTGAAGTGGAAAATAGTTTTATAAATTATTTTAGCGATAGTACTGAAATCTATAAGGGGCTTCGTTTAATCGATGAAAAGATGGGTGGAACCACACCCATGGATATTATTATTAATCTTGAAGATGACTCTTCAGAAGATGACTCTTCAGAAGAGGGTGAGTTTGAAGATTTCGATGCCTTGTTTGGGGCCTTTAGTGATGGCCAGGATGAAATATGGTTTACACCAGAACGGATAGACACGATCAAACAAGTACATGACCACCTGGAGACTTTTCCGGCGATTGGTAAAGTCTTATCACTTGCCTCGATCATTCGTGTAGGAGAAGAAATTAATGAGGCTGAGTTTGATGCGTTTGAACTCGCCATTATTACTAAGAATATGCCAGATGAGATTAAGGAGAGCATGATTACGCCTTATGTCTCTGAAGAGAATAATGAAGCACGTATCAGTATTCGCATATTGGATTCGTTAAAAGACTTGAGACGCAAAGAATTGTTGGAACAGATTAAGACAGACTTGGTTGAAAAGATCGGACTTGCTGAAGACAAGGTTCAAATCACGGGCATACTGGTTCTCTACAACAATATGCTACAGAGTTTATTTAAGTCGCAAATCTTAACTTTGGGTGTCGTTATGGCTGGCATTGCCCTAATGTTGGTTATTCTGTTTCGCTCTTTCACTCTCGCGATTATTGGCATTATCCCCAATATACTTGCTGCAGCGATTATTTTGGGCTTAATGGGCTTGCTCAGAATTCCACTCGATATGATGACAATAACTATTGCTGCTATCACAATAGGTATTGCGGTTGATAACAGTATTCATTACATATATCGATTCCGTGAAGAGCTACCGAAGACAGGTGATTACGTCAAAACAATGCATTACTGTCATGCGAATATTGGCAAAGCCGTTTTTTATACAGCGATTACTATTATTATTGGGTTCTCGATATTGGTACTTTCAAACTTTATACCGACGATCTATTTTGGTCTATTGACGGCGTTGGCCATGTTTATTGCTTTGTTCGCGTGCTTGACACTATTGCCTAAATTAATTTTAATATTTAAGCCGTTTGATTAAAAGGTTATTAAAAACAATAATTTAGAGTCTATTTGTAAAGTCAGGCAATGATTTTGTGGGCTTTGTTCTGGTTATACAGGCATAAAAATATTCATTGAGAATAAGTACTATCTATCGATATATATTGTTATTACAATATCCGCCTTCGGACGACCAAAGAACAATAATAATTACTGCTGAATCGCAGATAAAAAAACAGGTTGTTTGAACTATTAAGCCCGAAGGTGGGTCGATTAATTATAAACTTTTAGAGGTATTACAATGAAAATCAGAGTCGTAAATTCGTTGATTTTGATCCTATGCATGGTAGCCAGTCTTGCTCAGGCAGCGGTGGCAACCCCCGATGCAGTCATTAAGCAAACTGCAGATGCTGTTATCGAACGCATTAAAGCGCAGCGTACAGAATTAGATGCTAATCCATCAAAGATTTATGATGTGGTGAATGAACTTGTCATACCTCATTATGATTTTACCAGCATGTCTAAATGGGTGCTCGGCAAAAACTGGAAGAGTGCTACTGAAACACAACGCAGTGATTTTATTACGCAGTTTCAAACATTATTAGTCCGTACTTATGCTAGAGCATTGCTTGAATATTCTGGTCAGGAAATCAAATACTTTCCAGTAGAGATAAACACAAAATCAAAACTTGCTTTGGTTAAAACTGAGATGATGAGTGATGGCGCACAGCCGTTCCCGGTCGCCTACCGCATGCATCAAAAGAATGATAAATGGAAAGTGGTTGATGTCTCTGTTGATGGTGTCAGTTTAGTATCAACTTACCGAGGGTCCTTTTCTACGCAAATCAAGAAACACGGGTTTGAGTCACTAATAAACGAACTCACTGTCAAAAATGAAAGGTTAGCTAGTAGTATTTCAAAATAACCAACACCATAGACTAGTTTTTCAAGCAACCGGGCAATGCCCGGTTGCTTGCTTTATAGAATCGAATTTTCATCTATCATAAACACTAATTAATAATCGAAAACGTTATGAATCCTCAAATTATAAAACAACTTATCGAAACGGGATTGCCAGATGCCGATATCATTGTAGAAGGTGATGATGGTACGCATTTTCAGGCGCGTATTATCAGTGAATCCTTTGCTGGAAAGAACATGGTTCAACAACATCAGATGGTTTATAAGACACTGGGCGATAAAATGGGTACGGATATCCATGCTTTATCCATGCAGACCTATAGCCCTGATGAATGGGAACAACAGAAATAGTCTTGGGTGCCCAAGCTTATATTAAAGGTAATAATCATTAATTATGGATAAATTACTTATCCGCGGTGGTGCCCCGCTAAATGGAGAGATTTCCATTTCTGGTGCAAAGAATGCGGCTCTCCCAATTCTTTCAGCTACGCTATTGACCGACCAGTCCGTGACTATCGGCAATGTTCCTCACTTACATGACATAACAACAACAATGGAGTTGCTGTGTCGTATGGGCTCTCAAGTTACCGTTGATGAGCGGATGCGTATCGAAATTGATAACAGTCAAATCGAAAACTTCTTTGCTCCGTATGAATTAGTTAAGACCATGCGTGCGTCAATTCTAGTGTTGGGACCTTTACTCGCGCGTTATGGTAAGGCCGACGTATCATTGCCCGGCGGTTGTGCGATTGGTTCGCGACCAGTGAATATCCATCTTCAGGGATTGGCAGCAATGGGCGCTGATATTGTTGTAGAAAGCGGCTATATTCGCGCTACAGCCGACCGGCTTAAAGGTGCTCATATAACGCTCGATATCGTGACGGTTACTGGTACAGAAAACTTGATGATGGCAGCAACTCTGGCTGATGGTTTAACGGTTATTGAAAATGCAGCGAGAGAGCCGGAAGTGACTGATCTGGCAAATTGTTTGAATAAGATGGGTGCAAAAGTTTCCGGTGCCGGTACTGATCGTATAGAGATAGAAGGAGTTGAAGCCTTACATGGGGCCGACTATGACATCTTGCCCGATAGAATAGAGACGGGGACCTATTTAGTTGCCGCAGCGATGACGGGAGGCAAAGTGCGATTGAGAAATACAAAAGCCGTCTTGTTGGAATCAGTATTGGCCAAGCTGACTGAAGCTGGTGCTAAAATTGAAATAGAAGATAATGCGATAACTCTGGATATGCAGGGCAAGAGGCCCAAAGCAGTTGATATACATACCTCACCCTTTCCAGGTTTCCCTACTGATATGCAAGCCCAGTTTACGGCGATGAACAGTATTGCAAAAGGCGCAGGCGTTATTACCGAGACGGTATTTGAAAATCGTTTTATGCATGTCCATGAGCTACAACGCATGGGTGCAGACCTTAAGTTGGAGGGTAATACGACAATCACTCAAGGCGTTGAGGAATTAACGGGAGCACCTGTTATGGCAACAGACTTAAGGGCCTCAGCTAGTTTGGTTCTGGCTGGACTTGTGGCTGATGGCGACACGATTGTAGATCGTATTTACCACATTGATCGTGGCTATGAGACAATCGAGGAAAAGTTATCTCAATTAGGTGCGGATATTCGGCGCATACCTGACTAATGTGCATTTTCTAAGGCACCCTAAGCAAGCTATTTAAATTAATTATTTGCAAGGAAACTTTTTCAGTTAACTTGTTTCTATTGTATTCTGCTTTATTTTTACTGAGCCAAACAATTAACTAAGCCACAAATATAATTATGTCGGACAAGATCACTATCGCCGTTTCCAAAGGCCGAATATACGATGAAGCTGTTCCTTTACTCGCTAAGCTCGGTATTGTCCTTAAAGATGATCCTAAAAAATCTCGCAAACTGATTCTCGATACTAATCAGCCCAATATTAAAATTCTAATTATTCGGGCTACAGATGTTCCAACCTATGTTGAACGCGGTGCTGCTGAATTGGGTATTGCCGGGAAGGATGTGTTGATGGAATATTCCGGAGACAGTCTGTATGAGCCAGTTGATTTGGGGATAGCCAAATGTCGAATGATGTTGGCAGGTTTAGAAGATGCAAAACCAATAACTGGTCGCCCACGTGTAGTAACAAAATATACCAATATCACACGGAATTATTTTGCAGATCGTGGACAACAAGTAGAGATAATAAAGCTATATGGCTCGATGGAACTTGGCCCTGTTTTGGGTTTGTCCGATTGGATAGTCGATCTGGTAGACACCGGAAATACCTTAAAAGCAAATGGTTTAGTAACGCTTGATCACATTGCGGATATCAGTTCCAGATTGGTCGTCAATAAAGCAGCAATGAAAATGAAAAACGCGCTTATCAAACCAATCATCAATCAATTAGCAGACATCGTTGAAAACGGTGGGTCATGATAAAACGTCTCGATGCATCTGCAGAGAATTTTGAATTATCATTACAGACTTTATTGTCTTCTAGTGACGAACCGGAACAATCTGTTCTTGATACTGTTTCTCAAATCATTGCCGATGTGCGTGTGCGAGGCGATGAAGCTTTACTCGAATATACCAATCGTTTTGATAGACGTTCTGCCAGTATTGAGTCGCTTGAGATATCGCAAAAAGATTTAGAATCCGCTTTAAAACGTATTCCAGAATCGCTGCGTAAAAATCTTGAGTATGCAGCCAAGCGTGTTCGTGAATTTCACGGCAAGCAACTGCAAACAACCTGGGCCTATGAAGATGAAGCCGGCAATGTGTTGGGACAGAAAGTCACCCCTTTGGATCGTGTTGGTGTTTATGTGCCCGGTGGTAAGGCAGCTTATCCCTCATCAGTATTAATGAATGTGATACCGGCGCATGTTGCTGGCGTTGAAGAAATCATCATGGTTGTGCCAACCCCGGATGATGAACGTAATGATTTGGTCTTGGCCGCCGCTGCGATTGCCGGAGTACACAAGGTGTATTCAATTGGTGGTGCTCAAGCCGTCGCCGCATTAGCCTACGGGACTAAACTTGTTCCTAAGGTGGATAAGATAGTTGGTCCTGGCAACATTTATGTTGCAACTGCCAAGCGTCAAGTATTTGGAGTTGTTGGAATTGATATGATTGCCGGTCCGTCAGAAGTTGTGATTGTCAGTGATAGCAGTGCCAATCCAGACTGGGTGGCCATGGATCTTTTTGCCCAGGCAGAACACGATGAACAAGCCAGCTCGATACTCATTTCGCCAGATGCCGATTTTATTGTAGCAGTTGAAAAGAGTATTGAAAGACTCTTGCCTGAAATGGAACGTGCCGAGATTATAAAGGCATCATTATCAAATAATGGCGCAATGATTAAAGTAGACGATCTAAAACAAGCGATAGAGATTGTTAATATCATCGCGCCAGAACATCTTGAATTAGCGGTCTCTGATCCCGATGCGCTTTTGGGAGATATTCGTCACGCCGGCGCGATCTTTATGGGACATTATTCGGCCGAATCACTCGGGGATTATTGTGCAGGACCGAATCATGTTTTACCTACGGCTCGCACAGCTCGATTTTCTTCACCGCTTGGTGTATATGATTTTCAAAAGTCATCATCCATCATCAAGTGTAGTAGTGGTTCAGTTAAAGATATTGCTGAGACTGCATCTGCTTTGGCGCGTGGAGAAGGCTTAACTGCTCATGCACGGTCAGCAGAGTTCCGACTAAAGTTAAAATAATTAATTTGCCAGCATGATTGACGAACGCGTAAGTAAGATCATTAAGCCCGCCATCCTTGCAGCAAAGGCTTATCATGTTCCAGACTCCAGCGGACTTATTAAACTGGATGCGATGGAAAACCCCTATAACTGGCCAGAAGACATCAAAGATGAATGGTCTAAGCACTTACAACAAGCCGAACTTAATCGTTATCCTGATGCAAGTTTAAGTGAACTAAGGAGCAGACTTACTCGCGCGTTAAACTTACCCGATGAGACTGCAATGATGTTTGGTAATGGGTCTGATGAATTAATTCAGATCATCTTGATGGCACTTAATAAAACATCGAATGTCGTCATGGCGCCGGAACCCAGCTTTGTTATGTATCGCTTGTTAAGTTCAATGATGGAACTCGATTTTGTAGGAGTGCCATTACACAAGAATTTTTCGATCGATCTTCCTGCCATGTTGAAATCAATAGCGAAGACAAAGCCTGCTGTAATTTTTATTGCCTGGCCAAATAATCCAACAGGTAATGCCTTTGAAAAAGAATCGTTAGAAGAGATTATAAAAGCAGCGCCGGGTCTTGTTGTTATCGATGAGGCGTATCATGCCTTTGCACAGAGGAGCATGATGTCTTGCCTGCACAAATATCCAAATGTTTTATTAATGCGAACCTTATCCAAACTGGGTTTGGCTGGTTTACGATTAGGTATGCTGTTTGGTGCCAGAGAATGGATCTCCGAATTAGATAAATTGAGATTGCCTTACAATATAGGCACGCTAAATCAGCTTAGTGCAAATTTTATCATTCAAAACATTAGCTTGCTTGAACAACAAGCTGAACGTATTCGAGATGATCGGGAAGGGTTATTTGACAGGCTTTCAAATATAGCTGGTGTTGAAGCCTGGAAGAGTGAAGCTAACTTTATTCTGTTTCGTGTTTCTAATCCCGGAGCAGAGAAGGTGCACAAAGAATTAATAAAGAAAAATATTCTTATTAAAAATCTACAAGGGGCGCACCCACTGCTAGAAAATTGTTTGCGCGTAACCGTCGGCAGCAAGCAGGAAAACACTGCTTTTTTAGACGCACTAAACTCGATTTTGACACCTTCTTAATGACAGATTGGCCACAGAGAAAGGCAAAAAAGTTACATCAAAACACGGAAATAAATAAATAAGCTTAATAATCCTAAAGTCTGACTTATTGTTTGTACGTATTAAATGTTGTTCTCTGTGTACTCGGTAGCCGTTCCCGACGCGACTCTACCTCCTGCGTCCATGCAGTCGTCTGTGGCCAATTAAGAATTGTTATTTAGGCATTTTTGCTGACGGTCTTTGTGCAATTTTGGCAATCAACTCTTGTCGTTCCCAACCACGTAGTATTTTAATTATTACTTTATTGCCCGGTATGAGGCCGGTGATCATTTCAATTGCCTGATCAGGAGAAGCCACATTCTCTCCATCGATACTAATGATGATATCACCAGGAACCATGCCCGAACTTTCAGCTGGCCCGTCACGAATAATGGCTGTTACCAAGACACCGCCAGTTTCTAGATTAGCGGATTCTATTACGTCAGCACTTAAGGTCTGTGCTTCAATACCGAGCCAACCGCGAACTACTTTTCCATTTTTAATGAGTTGATTCATTACATCCAGCGCTTGATTGATTGGTGTAGCAAGGCCAATACCTTCAGATCCCCCGCTGCTAGAAATGATAGCGGTATTAATGCCGACTAATTGGCCTTTGGCGGTAACTAAAGCGCCCCCCGAATTACCTAAATTGATATCAGCATCGGTTTGAATAAAGTCATCAAAGAATGAAATTCCTCGTCGTTTTCTACTAATCGCGCTGACAATACCTTGGGTCACTGTTTGGCCAAAGTTATAAGGATTGCCGATGGCAAGAACGATATCTCCGACTTGTAAGCTGGATGAGTCACCTATGGGAATCATTGGCAGGTTTTGTAATGAAATGTTAATCACAGCCAAATCGGTATCTGTATCAAGCCCAATTAGTTGCGCCTGACTCTGGCGGCCATCATTCAAGGTGATGCGAATGTCATTGGCATCTTGTATAACGTGTGCATTGGTCAAAATAAAGCCAGAAGTATTCATTATGACGCCCGATCCGATAGAGCTATCTCGGCGTTGTTTTGGTTTGGTAGGGGCATTTCCAAAGAAACGTCGGAATAAGGGGTCTTGAAATAGGGGATGGACTCTTTCCTGATATACTTTGCTGGCATAGACATTAACCACAGCCGGAGCGGTAGAGGTTACGGCATCATTAAAAGAGTACTGGCTTGTTTCAGGTGATAAAAAGAGAATATTTGATCGTAAATCATCCGATAGTATGATTAAAAACACGAATGCAGCAGCAAGTCCGTACGCGGAATATTGCAGCATGAACATTAATGTCTTGTTAATTTTCACAGAGATTGGAATAAATTAAATTTAGTGATTATTGATATTATGGATAATGATCTGTTTATCCAATAATCAGTTTAATTTATCATATAACATTTGCGATTAATTATACTGATATTCATCTGTCAGATATGTAAGGGGAAATAATGGATAATAGTAATGTCGACAAGGGTCGACGACGATTTTTGACTGCCGCCGCTACTGTGGTTGGTGGGGCAGGTGCAGCTGCTGGTGCTGTGCCATTCATTGCAACCATGACACCAAGTGAGAAAACCAAGGCAATTGGTGCTCCGATTGAGGTTGATATCAGTAAATTGCAGCCTGGTGAACGCATGATCGAGAAATGGCAGGGTAAGCCAGTCTGGATCCTGCGGCGTACACAAGAGATGCTCGATGATATTGCTTCACAAAATGAGGCCGTCAGCGACCCGGCATCGGAAGCAAGCTCACAGCCCGAATATGCAACGAATGAATTCCGTGCGCGTGAAGATGAATACCTTGTTGTCATTGGAATCTGTACGCATTTGGGTTGTTCACCCAGTTTCGTGCTAAAAGACGGTGATAATAGTCCTGTTGTCGATTGGAAAGGGGGATTCTTCTGTCCCTGTCATGGTTCACGCTTTGATTTGGCTGGCCGTGTTTTTAAAGGCGTTCCAGCACCTACCAATCTGGTTATCCCACCCTATAAATTTATTTCACCTGGCCAGTTGGTTATTGGTGATGATAGTGAGGCTGCGTAATGGCCAATATTGAAAAGAATATCATTGATGGCTTAACTGGACTGCGTGATTGGGTCGATGACCGTTTTCCATTGATGCAGAATTGGAATGAGCACCTTGCTAAATATTATGCGCCAAAGAATTTTAATTTCTGGTATTACTTTGGTGGTTTCGCGCTACTTATTTTTGCCATCCAGATATTGACCGGAATTTGGCTGACGATGAATTATAAACCGTCAGCTGCGGATGCGTTTGCTTCTGTTGAATACATCATGCGTGATGTTAGCTGGGGCTGGCTCATTCGTTATATGCATTCGACAGGTGCTTCGGCATTTTTCATCGTCATTTACCTGCATATGTTTCGTGCTTTGTTGTACGGGTCCTATAAAAAACCACGCGAATTGTTGTGGTTGACAGGCATGGGTCTCTATCTAGTACTCATGGCTGAGGCATTTTTTGGCTATTTGCTACCTTGGGGGCAGATGTCCTATTGGGGTGCACAGGTAATTATCTCCTTGTTTGGTGCATTACCGTTTATTGGCGAGACACTCTCACTCTGGATACGTGGCGATTTTGTCGTTTCTGATGTCACCTTAAATCGTTTCTTTTCATTACATGTTATTGCCTTCCCGCTACTTATCTTTGGATTAATTGGAGCCCATATCCTTGCCTTGCATCAGGTCGGTTCTAATAACCCTGACGGCGTAGAGATTAAAAAGAATAAAAATGCTGAAGGCATACCACTAGATGGGATTCCTTTTCATCCCTACTACACAGTGAAAGATATCTTTGGTGCAACCGTATTTCTTATCTTCTTTTTTGGTGTTGTCTTCTTTATGCCAGAGATGAATGGTTATTTTCTGGAACACGCCAATTTTATCCCTGCGAATCCACTTAAAACGCCTGAGCATATAGCACCAGTGTGGTACTTCACACCGTTCTATGCGATTTTACGCGCGGTACCGGATCAACTTGGTGGCGTAATAGCGATGGGCATGGCAACGAATATATTTCTCTTATTGCCTTGGCTGGATAGAAGCCCGGTGAAATCCACGCGTTATCGTGGATGGAACTTTCGTTGCGCGCTAACCCTGTTTGTCATCAGTTTTATTATCTTGGGTTGGTTAGGTATGCAGCCAGTAACACCATTGTTTACCTGGATGGCGCGTTTCTTTTCACTCGTTTATTTTGCATTCTTTTTATTAATGCCATTTTACACTGCTATCGACAATGACAAGTCGGTACCAGACAGGGTGAAAGACTAATGCCAAGCTATAAACAACTATGTAAGTTAACGCTTATCCTCTTAATGGCGATCTCGGCAAGTGCTTCTGCTGCAGGCGGAGCAAAATTAATGCATATGGAGGTCGATCTCTCCAATCAAGAGTCACTGCAACGTGGTGCAAAGACCTTCGTCAATTATTGCCTAAGCTGTCATGCCGCGGCCTATATGCGTTATAACCGCATGGGTCAGGATCTGGGTATCAGTGAAGATGTCTTGAAGGCCAACTTCATGTTTGGTACTGACAAAGTGGGCAAAACTATGACTGTTGCCATGACCAACCCTGATTCGCTGCGATTTTTTGGTGTTTCACCACCAGATTTATCGGTTATTGCACGTGCTCGTGGGGCGGATTGGCTCTATAGCTACTTTAAAACATTCTATGTGGATAAATCACGCCCATTTGGTGTTAATAATCTGACGTTCAAAGATGTCGGTATGCCGCATGTACTATGGGAGCTACAAGGCGCACAGCGTTTGGCACATAAGGAATCAGAGGATGGCGGACATCACGCTCCGACGTATGCCGACCTGGAAATAATCACTCCGGGGACACAGAGCGAAGCAGAATACGATCAAACAGTACAAAATTTGGTCAATTTTATGGTCTATCTGGGTGAACCAATCAAGCTGAAACGTGGCAAGATTGGCGTCTGGGTACTGATGTATCTGTTTGTTTTTATGATAGTTGCCTACATGCTGAAGAAGGAATATTGGCGCGACATTCATTAGAATCAGCTGTCTCAGCTAAAGCAGTAAATCGTTTGCCGGGTGCAAAAATGCACCCGGCAACTACTCAAAATCCACTCCGACATTCATAACCCGAAAAATATCTGCTTAAACCTGCTCCAGAGCCCCATTATTTTTCGAATCTGGTGTATAATCCCGCGCTTTCGAACAAGGCTGGAGTGTAAATAGTATGGCAAGTGTCGCCAATCGTCGTTCATTAATGGTTTTATATTCAGACAGTATTAGTCCAATTGGGCATGCTGTGCGTATCGTATTGGCAGAAAAAGATGTCAATGTAGAGATCAATTTTATTGAGGATGACAATAGACCGGAAGAGTTGAACGATCTAAATCCCTATAACTCAATCCTGACTCTGATAGATCGGGATCTGGTGCTTTATGACGCGCATATCATCATGGAATATCTTGATGAGCGTTTTCCACATCCACCATTAATGCCGGTTGACCCTGTCAATCGAGCAAGCAACCGCCAATTACGTTATCGCGTAATGCGCGATCTGTATTCAGTTGTTGCGGAGTTGGAAAGCGACAATGAAATAGCAGCAGCCAATGCCAAGAAAGTCTTACGCGACAACCTGACCTCAATTGCGCCTGCGTTTGCACAAATGCCTTATTTCATGTCAGAAGAATATTCTTTGGTCGATTGTTGTATGGCGCCATTGATGTTGCGATTAAACGAATATGGCATCAAGTTACCAATATCAGGTAAGCCATTACAGGAATATGCTGATCGCTTGTTTGAACGCGAGGCATTTAAAACCAGCATGTCAGTGATTGAAAGCGAATATAACGATACTGCAGCCTGAATATAATTCAGACTACAATCCGGACAGGGGCAAAGAGTTATGAATTCTAATAAACCTTACCTGTTACGCGCACTTTACGATTGGATATGTGATAACCATCTAACGCCTTACGTATTGGTCGATGCCAGTGGCGATGATTTAAATATCCCGCATGAGTTTGTTGAAGACGGCAAGATTGTGTTGAATATTTCACCCAGTGCTGTGCGCGATCTGGACCTGAGTAACGACTATGTCAACTTCAAGGCACGTTTCTCCGGCAAGAGCATGAATGTTTATTTTCCCGGTCATGCTGTGCAAGCTATCTATGCCAAGGAAAATGGTCGCGGCATGGTTTTCCCTGAACAGGAAGAGGAAGTCACAGCGGGTGAAGATACTGTGTCTAATTCTGAACCAGAAAAACCTGTTGAGAAGAAAGAAGAAAAGAAGAAGGATCGATCGCATTTGAAGGTTATTAAATAACCTTTCTTCATCGTTTTTCCCGCATCGGCGGGAAACCAGTCAAATTTATAATTCTTTGTCATTCCCACGTAGGTGGGAACCCAGTTAAACAATAAGCTTCATCTTTCCTTTTAGCATTAGTTTCGCCTCATACGGCGAGTTCGCTGCTCTTTCGCATCCATGCGATCGCAGCATAAGTACATCCATGTACAAAACTTTTATTTGCTTTGCTAAAAATGAAGTCACCAAGAAAAGGGGACCTCAATGCCTCGGCAAGTCATAAGGGGATCGATTAAACCTACCCCATTTGAAGTATGTTAATACAACTTATCAATCATCTTTTTGTGTTGTATTACGTCAATACCAAATGATATTAACCATGTCCGCTTTTAGTGATTAATTAAAATGTTAATATGCAGCAATCCCTCTGTGTCAGGGTAGTTGCCCTCTGTATGATTAATAAATATAACAGACGACAACTACCCTGACACAGAGGGGAGTCAACCCAAAGCGGACAAAGTGTCCCTTAAAATATAGTCATATGTCACCCTGCCTGGAATAAATTATGTATGTTGTAATATTGAAAGCTACCGTTGATAACCTGGATCAAGAATACAAAGATGTTCTTGAAAAAATGAAAATATTGGCGTTCGAGCAATATGGCTGCCTTGAATTCACGGCGATGATGGATGGAAATAACAGAATTGCTCTTTCATACTGGGAGAACGAAGAACAGATAAAGAAATGGAAACAAAATATCGAGCATTTAAAGACCCAAAACCAAGCACAAAATAAATGGTACAAAACCTATTCAGTACAAGTAGCAGAGATCACTCGTGAATATAGTTTCAACACATAACAAAATGGTAAATACTCTTACGTCCGTTTCTGGCCGAAATGAGGACATTCTATAAGACGTTCCAAAGCAGTCATTAACCTATTAAGAAGGTCAGTGTGACTTGCATGGATGCACTAATACCGTGGGCGCAAGGAGCGCAGGAACGGCCGATAGATTTTCTTTTTGCTAATTTCTAGTTGGTAGAAAGTATTTCTTCTTTAAATTTCAGACATTCATTTTCAACAATAGCTCTAACTATATGGATATCCATTGCTTCGGTGCCAAAGTTTTT
>JBLHKL010000025.1:0-21167 GCA_047618295.1 Gammaproteobacteria bacterium
ACTAGATTAGTAGTAAAAACTGTCACGTTGAATTCGTGTAAATAGACATGAACTAGAAACACTTCTAACTATCAGCACATGTTCCAGAAGTCATAATCTGCTGACCAACATGCCCAACACCACCTCTAAACTTCGACTTTCCATTACCAGTTGCAAAAGAAAATTTATGAGAATTCACGCCATAAGTGAATTGCATAGTATTACTTATGGCGATAATTTCATGTTCTGATTTTACTATTAACTTTAAACTGCCTGAGTCTACGTTGCCGAAGTCACTTTTAACTTCGACATCTTCATTAGTTATGGTTACACGCAGCTTGCCACCACGTCTGTCAGTAGATCTTCCAGACCCTGTTACATAGACATTATCTATAGTGCATTCATATGCTTCATAGATTCCATATACTTCAACGTCTTCGAATACTTCAACTTCATCTGCACAAATATTTTGTGCTAGAAAAAGAGATGCAAAAAACACATTTAATGGATTTATTTTTGTCATTAAGAAATTTATCCTAATACGTGTGTGATATTAAGTTTACACGAACTTATAAGATTTTAGAGTAGCCTATTGCGGATTGGTTTAATTTGTCCAGAAATATTTATATTAACCATACGCTATATGGACCATGAAATGATCACAAGAATATCTGAAGCAGAACGAATCAGCGAGACGGTATAAGGCTATTCAAGTCTCACGCATTATGAAAGCGTGATTACCAACTATATAAGCAATTGAGCTTTATATCTTCAATGTATACTAACGATCGATTTACTTAATTGGTGGGCCCGGGAGGACTCGAACCTCCGACCAATGGATTATGAGTCCACTGCTCTAACCAACTGAGCTACAGGCCCTTATTCTGAATTATGGATTATTTTTAGGTATCAAGGAAGGTTTTGAGTTCATCTGATCGTGAAGGATGACGAAGTTTGCGCAATGCTTTTGCTTCGATCTGACGAATACGTTCTCGGGTAACATCAAACTGTTTACCTACTTCCTCGAGTGTATGGTCTGTGTTCATATCAATACCAAATCGCATTCTTAAAACCTTTGCTTCGCGTGCCGTAAGTCCTTCAAGTGCATCCCGCGTGGTTCGGCGTAATCCCTCAAAACCAGCAGAATCATTCGGTGCTTGTATATTAGCATCCTCAATAAAATCACCAAGGTGTGAATCTTCATCATCACCAATAGGTGTTTCCATGGAGATTGGTTCCTTCGCAATTTTTAGAACTTTACGGACTTTTTCTTCTGGCATTTCCATACGTTCTGCTAGTTCTTCTGGTGTAGGTTCACGCCCCATTTCCTGAAGTACCTGTCTGGAAATACGATTTAACTTATTAATTGTTTCAATCATATGCACAGGTATACGAATTGTTCGAGCCTGATCTGCTATTGACCGTGTGATAGCTTGACGAATCCACCAGGTGGCATATGTTGAAAATTTATAACCGCGTCGATATTCAAACTTATCAACCGCTTTCATTAACCCGATATTACCTTCTTGAATCAGATCAAGGAAAAGCAAACCACGGTTGGTATATTTTTTTGCAATAGAAATAACGAGTCGTAAATTGGCTTCAACCATTTCTTTCTTAGCTCTACGTGCCTTGGCTTCACCTATTGAAATAGTACGATTGATTTCTTTTATTTCAGGAATATCTAGCAGAGCATCCTCAAACAGAGTGGCCAATTTACCCTGTATTTTCAGAATCTCTACCTCATGCTCTTTGAGTCTTTCTACATAAGGCTCTTTATTTTTTAAAATTCCCTTGATCCACTTAAAATCGATTTCGTGGCCAGGAAAACTATCAATGAACTCTTTGCGTGGCATTCTCGCTTCTTTAACACAAAGCTCCATAACACGTCGTTCTGAATAGCGAATACGGCCAACCAAATCGCGTAAGTTGTCGGTTAACAGGTCAATAAATTTTGGCGCGAGACGAATCTCAAGAAACCATTGAGCTAGTTCTTGTTCATGAACCTTGGTCTTATTATTATCTTTCCCATAGCGTTTAACTGCTTTAATGAATTTTAAATGCAGTTTTTCAAGTTTTTCGATGTGTTCCCTTACGTCTTCAGCTGTAAGGGCGGGTATCTCTTCCTCTTCCTCGTCGTCATCATTTTTTTCGGTGGGATTAGAGACCTTTATTCCTTCATCTGGATATTCCTCAGTGTCATTGAAACCAATAATGGCGTCACTAAGTTTCATTTTTTCATCAACAATTAGATTGAAGGCATCAAGCAGTGTAATAACTGTGCCGGGGTAACTAGATAAAGCAGCTAAAATTTGATGAATTCCTTCTTCAATACGTTTTGCTATCTTAATTTCGCCTTCACGGGTCAATAGGTCCACGGTACCCATCTCGCGCATATACATTCTGACGGGATCAGTTGTGCGACCAAACTCATTTTCAAGGCTGGCTAATGCCGCTGCAGCTTCAGCCGCGGCATCTTCATCGGGGACATCTGTATTGTCAGTGATCTGGCCATCAAGATCGGGAGGGGTCTCATAGACCTTGATCCCCATGTCATTGATCATATTGACAATATCTTCAATTTGCTCTGGCTCTACGATGCCATCCGGAAGATGATCATTAACTTCACCGTATGTTAGGAAACCCTGCTCTTTGCCTTTGGCAATTAGCACCTTGAGTTGTGACTTATTGTCTTCCTTAATTACTTTTTCTACATTTTCCATAGGGAGTTTGGCTCGATATTTGCTATATAATTAATTGATATTTATTCGGTGAATGAGTTATAACTGGTTGATTAATAACAAACATTTGTCCGGACTAAAACAGTCAATTCTAACACACAGATCATGATTGCGCTAGGTTGGATTATTAATAATTATTATGAATCCAGCTCTGATTTTTGCTTCCGGTATTGAGATTTTTGTTCTTCTTTTAGCTCAACTTCGTTAAACACCACTTCTTCAGAGAAAAGTTTTTGTAAGCGACGCTCAAATTTTCTTTTACGCCAATTCTCCAGACTTCCGCTCAAAGATATATTGGGTCTACCTTGTTTAAATTCAATCAGTTCATACAAAAAAATATTCTAGACGAGGAAAACTTTTTAAAGCTTCTGTGGAGACAACTTTTTGAACTTAGGGCTATGCCATTTTAAGTTCTTTTTTTGCCTCAAGTAACAAACGCCATTCTTGTTTCTTAGCTTCAGTTAATTCGTCCATATTGCTTATATTCCCGAATTCACGAAGTTTAAAGTCAATAGTGATTTCTTTTAACCTAGTCATTGAATCATGAAAACTGTTACGTATCGATTCATCAGAAAAATCAGCATCCCCATATTGAGATTCTGTCGGAGCGAGTTTTATTAACCGTGTTCTAACTTTTTCGCGGTCACGAAAGTTTTCAGTAATGCCTGCTATCGTTGTTGTTGGGTTACTCTGAATATAATCGACAATCTCGATTAAGAATTCAATTCCCCTAACTTCTATTTCTGTAAGCTTTTCATTTAGTGAATCTTCAAGCGCTAACTCAGGTTTTCTTAGTATTAGTTTGATGGCTTCTGTCAATTGGCTTTGCTGCCCATCGTCTTTATTAATAGTGTTCCGCATACTATGTGACGGTATGTTAGTAGAACCTGTTTTTTTATATTCTTGCAATTGCTGAACCAATTCTTCAGTAGGTATTTTAGTAATGCCGCTTAGCTTTCTGAGTAAACCCGAGCTCAAGGCGGGAGCTGTCGAGAGTTTGCCAATAAAGGGTAAGGTGACTTTTGCCATTGAGGCCTGATCTTCAAGTGACTCTAAATTCATCTCTTTACCGAGATAATTAAACAGGTACTCAGATAGAGGTGTTTGTAAATTAGCGTCGAGAAACGCCTCTTTACCCTTATTTCGTACAAAGGTATCTGGATCTTCTCCCTTTGGCAGGAACATGAAGTAAACTTGCTTATCGTCTTTCAACAAAGGCAAAGAGTTTTCCAAACCACGCCACGCTGCTTTATTTCCAGCCTCATCTCCATCAAAACAAAACACTATTTTATTAGTAATACGGAACATTTTTTCCATGTGTTCTGGTGTAGCAGCGGTGCCTAAACTAGCAACGGCATTACGAATTCCAAACTGTGCCAGTGCTATGACATCCATATAGCCTTCAACAACAAATAGGCTATCAACTTCTTTTAATGCTTTTCTTGCCTGATATAAACCATAAAGCTCACGGCCTTTGTGGAAAATGGGTGTTTCTGGAGAATTTAGGTATTTGGGTTTGTCATCACCTAATACTCTGCCGCCCATGCCAATGGCCCGACCACGTTGATCTCGAATGGGAAAGGTAAGACGATCCCTGAATCGGTCATAGTAACCGCCATGATCCTTTTCAATTATGGCTCCGATCTTGAGTAATCTTTTCAATGACTCATCTGAGCCTCCCAGTTCAGTCATTAAATTGTCCCAACCGGGAGGAGCAAATCCCAATTCATATTCAGCAGCAATTTCACCGCTGATCCCACGGTCTTTTAAATAGCTGATGACAGTATCTGCTTTAGGATGATTTCTGAGTTGTTTAGAATAATAAACAGTGGCTATTTCCATTAGCTCATACAATTCGCTGGACTGATTATTAGTGTTTGTTGCCTGAATAGCATCACGCGGTATTTCTACACCAGCACGCGATGCAAGGTCTTCAATCGCTTCAATGAAGTCCATGTGCAGGTATTCCATGAGAAAACTGATCGCAGTGCCATTCGCCCCACAACCAAAGCAATGGTAAAACTGCTTTTGTTGGCTTACCGTGAAAGAGGGTGTCTTTTCGTCGTGAAAGGGACAACAGGCTTGATGATTACGCCCGGCTTTTTTAAGAGGCACATAAGCGTCAACGGTATCGACGATGTCAATTCGTGCGAGTAGTTCATCGATGAAATGTTGAGGAATTCTGCCAGCCATAATTGAATCTAGTATAAACAGCGCATAGTATTTCAGCGACTGTTGCTGGTACTTATTTTGTTAAGCGCTGAGTTTAACCTTTATTAACCCGCTGACTTTACCCATATCGGCACGACCCTGAAGCTCACCCTTGAGCATACCCATAACCTTGCCCATGTCTTTTATTGATTCCGCGCCGCTTTTCGAGATTGCCCCTTCGATTAATGCACTTATCTCTTCATCAGATAATTTAGCAGGTAAGTAAGCATCAATGATATCTAGTTCAAATTGCTCGATCTCAACCAGATCGCCACGGTTAGCTTCAGTGAACTGAGCAATGGAGTCACGATGTTGTTTGGCCATTTTATCAAGGATGACAATGACTTGTTCATCGCTTAATTCAATGCGTTCATCTACTTCTTTCTGTTTGAACGCCGCTGTGATCAGACGCAGAGCGCCGAGGCGTTCCTTGTCTTTGCTGCGCATAGCAGCCTTTACGTCGTCACTAATTTGGGATTTGATATCAGCCATGGCTGATTAACGAGAACCTAAAGAAACGTCTTAGAATGGGCGGATACGTTGCAGGACGTTTCTAGACGCCTGTTTTTGTGAACGTTTCACCGCAGCAGCAGCTTTACGCTTACGAACCTGAGTTGGTTTTTCGTAAAATTCACCGCGATGAACGTCAGCGAGGGTACCTGCTTTTTCACATGCACGCTTGAATCTACGCATTGCGATATCAAATGGTTCATTGTCTCTTAACTTAACTGAAGGCATAGTATTTGTTTTCCTTAAGTCCTTTGCTCTATTGGGAAAAGGCGGCCATTTTAGTGGGAATGAATGAAATTGCAATCCAATAATAATAATTATACGGAAACATTGAGATAAATGCAGGTATTAGGAATAGAAACCTCGTGTGATGAGACGGGAATAGCGATATACGATTCGGAAGCGGGGCTTATTGCTCATAATCTTTATAGTCAGGTTAAGTTGCATGAGGAGTATGGAGGTGTGGTTCCTGAATTGGCTTCACGTGATCATGTTCGCAGAGTTTTGCCCTTGATTAGACAGACAGTAACAGAGGCAAAAACCGAGCTTAAATCACTAGATGCCATCGCCTATACCGCTGGACCGGGCTTAATGGGGGCCTTGCTTGTGGGTACGGCAGCGGGCCGTAGTCTGGCCTATTCTTTATCGATCCCGGCTGTTGGGGTGCATCATATGGAGGCGCATTTATTAGCGCCAAT
Organism: Gammaproteobacteria bacterium; assembly: GCA_047618295.1. GTDB lineage: Bacteria > Pseudomonadota > Gammaproteobacteria > Eutrophobiales > Eutrophobiaceae > UBA7359. The sequence goes on from JBLHKL010000025.1 coordinate 6,140, forward strand.
GTTGGAAGAGGATGTTCCAGACTACCCGTTTCTGGCATTACTGGTTTCAGGTGGGCATACGTTGATTGTGAATGTAAATGGGCCCGGTAAATACGAAATACTCGGTGAATCGGTAGATGATGCCGCTGGCGAGGCCTTCGATAAGACTGCTAAATTATTAGGATTACCCTATCCCGGAGGGCCAGTTTTGTCAGCATTGGCAGAAAAAGGCGATAGTAAGCGCTTCCATTTTCCGAGGCCAATGACAGATCGTCCCGGTCTGGATTTTAGTTTTAGTGGATTGAAGACTTTTGCTATGAATACCGTAAAAAAGGAATTGAATGATGAATCCGGGGATGATCAAACCCGAGCAGATATAGCACGGGCATTTGTCGATGCAGTAGTAGATACATTTGTTATTAAGTGTCGTCGGGCGATAAAAGAAACGGGATTAAAGCGGCTAATTGTCGCTGGTGGAGTTAGTGCCAATACGCAATTGCGGGCAGGGCTTATTGAATTGATGGATGGGGTTAATGGAAAAGCCTATTTTCCACGTGCTGAATTTTGTACGGATAATGGGGCAATGATCGCCTATGCCGGTTACCTGAGAATCAAGGCAGGCCAAACAGAGTCACTCAATTTTCAAGCAAAACCAAGATGGCCATTAGAGTCCTTGTGATTTAATACTACTAGGTTTGTTCTTTCTTTTGACCGATCTTGTTTTCTGTACCGGTAATTAATTTCCGAATATTAGATTGATGCCGCCAAAGCAGTAAAACAGCCATCACGCTATGACATATCAAGACGTTGATATCTTGCAAAATTAGCCAGGAATATAGCGGTGTTAGCACTGCTGAAAGTAAGGCTGCCAATGATGAGTAGCGAAACAGTAATGCGAAAAAAGCCCAAGAAAGAACATAAGCAAGTCCAAGTAACCAGTGAGTAGCGAAAAGAACGCCGATCAATGTTGCGACGCCCTTGCCACCTTTAAAGCTAAAAAAGATTGGAAACAGATGTCCAAGAAAGGCAGCAAGACCACAAAGGGCAATTATTATTTCTGAACTACCAAGTACTTTAGCTAGGAAAACTGGAATCACACCTTTTAGTACATCGCCTGCAAGAGTAAGAATCGCAGCCTTTTTGCCGTGTAAGCGCATGACATTTGTCGCGCCGGGATTCCCTGAGCCTTCGCTGCGTGGATCATCAAGACCGAATAGCTTACAGACAAGAATGGCTGATGCGATTGAGCCCATTAGATAAGCAATGGCGATCAGGATTACCGGAATGAAATTAGTCATGGCGTTTACAGTTTCTATATTGGTTTGTGATTATAAGTTCAGTTATTAATACAATGTATGGCTAGTTTGTAGAGTTGTGCTCAAGCAAACGGGTATACTTCGTAAGATTAAATTAAAAATGGTTACAAAAGATATAGGCACTATGGATATTATTTATCTCAGAGATCTCCGGATCGATACAGTCATTGGAATATACGATTGGGAACGCAGAATGAAACAGACCATTATTCTCGACTTAGAGATGGGTACGGATATTCGTAAAGCGGCCAATAGTGACAATATTGACGACACCCTAAATTACAAAGCGGTCGCAAAAAGACTAATGACGTTTGTTGGCGACAGTGAATTTGAATTAGTAGAAACACTCGCAGAACGAATTACAGAAATCATCATGGCCGAGTTTGCCGTTCCTTGGTGTCGTCTTTCTCTCAACAAAAAAGGTGCTGTTCGTGGCGTCAGGGATGTTGGTGTCATTATTGAGCGTGGCAATAAAGAATGACAATGACTCAGGTATACCTGGGTATCGGTAGCAATATCGATCGTGAGAAAAATATTCGTGATGGTTTGCTAGAAATACAATCATGCTACGGCGAGTTAACCGTCTCACCTGTATATGAAACTGAAGCGTTTGGTTTTGATGGTGATGACTTCTACAATCTGGTTGTGGGATTGAAAACTGACTTGCCTATTCACGAATTGGCACATGACTTACGTGAAATTGAATTTCAATTTGGACGAAGCCGTAATGAAACTCGATATTCTTCACGTACACTTGATGTAGATCTCTTATTATTTGGTGATGAAGCAAATGATAAATACCATGTCCCTAGATCTGATATAACAGAGTTTGGCTTTGTTTTAAAACCACTTAGCGACATAGCACCAAATTTAAAACACCCAGTAACAAACGAGACGATGACACAATTATGGAATAAGTTTGACTTGTCTAGAGAAGTTATGCGACAGATGCCTGAGCAATTCAGTTTATGATCAATATCATCTGTTTCGGAGATTCCATAACGGAAGGTGCGGAATTTACGATTAATGACCGTTGGACTAGCTTGTTGCAGATTAAACTCGATTCGGTAAAACCAGAAACGTTCAGCGTTCATAATAAAGGTATAAGTGGTAACACCACGGCGCAGGGATTTGATCGATTTGACACAGATGTGTTGCCATTGTTGCCCGGGATAGTCTTTATGCAATTTGGTTTTAATGATGCGAATGTAAAAGACTTTTCAATGGAGCCCAGGGTTGGTTTAGCAGAGTTTGCAAAGAACCTGAAAGAATTTCATCGCATAATCAAAGCACATAATAGTGTGCCGATTTTTGTTTTGAATCACACCATTGGTGAAGACGATGGTGAGCAAGGTAATGGCAAAAGTTATAATGATAATTACGCGCCCTATAGCAAAGCCATTCAGGCGGTCACCAATGAATTGGATGCCTTATTAATCGATATCCCAACACAGATGTTAGAACGAGGAATTAAGACAGAGGATTTTGTCTCAGAGGATCAAATTCATCTGTCACTGGCTGCCAATCAAGATTATGCAGAGATTATTTATGCTGGTTTAAACGAAATAAAACTGTAAAACAAAGCAGCGTGGATGAAATATTTTTCAGAGACTGTAATAATGAAACCTATACAAATCGGAGTCCCGACAATAATGAATGCCAGCTTATTCACCAAACTAGTTCTTGTGATTCTCATTGTTTCTCTAAGTGGTTGTAAACGATATACAACAACAAAGAGGGTGAATAATATTGAAGCGGCGGTCACCAGCTATGATGTGGCGATGCGCTGGGCACAATATCCGGAAGCATATGCGTATCATGTCTCTCCAAATGGTACTCAACCCCCTGCTGATTTAGATTCATTAAAAGAACTCAGTGTGACCGGAGTAAAAGTCATACAAAAAACTCTCAACCCGGAGAACACTGAAGCAATCGTAAAAACAGAGATAAGCTACTATTTTAAAGATGAAGGAACGATTAGGAAACTTAAACTCAACCAGCGGTGGTGGGTTAAAGAAGAGACCAATCAGTGGTTTATCGATGGGGAGTTTCCAAAATTTCGATAAGGATGACTCTAAATTTTATGAATACAGTGTTCTGCCACCATCAATATTAAGTATTTGCCCTGTTATGTAGTCTGCATCTTTGATTAAAAACAAAACGGCTTTTGTTATGTCTTCCACATTGCCTGTTCTCTTCATCATGGTTTCGTTCAATATCTCGTTCTTTTTATCTTCTTCTATATCATCAGGCCACATGATCACCCCCGGTGATATTGCATTGACGCGAATAGCCGGCGCCATTTCCTTTGCCAACGATTGCGTGAGCATGACAAGTCCGGCTTTAGATATACTATAGACAGAGTGACTTCTTAATGGCCGGTTTGCATGTATGTCTGTGATATTAATGATACAGCCTTTATTTGAACGTAGTGATTTTGCCGCTAGCTGTGACAGAAAAAGCGGGGCTTTAAGATTGGTGTTGATCAATTCATTCCATTGTTGATCATCTAAGGAACCTAGTGATGTTGGGTAGTAGGCAGAAGCGTTATTAATCAAGACATCTAGGCCACCTTTGAATTCAAGGGCAGCATCGATCAAAGCTGAGTAATATTCTTTATGCTCAAGGTTGGCCTGAATCATGATGGCCGAGTCGCGACGCATCCCATTAAGTCTTTTCACCAGTTCATGGGCTTCTTTAGCCGAACTATTATAGTGAATGATGACATTCATACCGGATGAATGAAGTTGTTCCGCTATTGCCGCACCTATGCGTTTAGCAGCACCAGTTATCAATGCAGTTTTATTTATCACAATGTTTTATTTCATTTAAATGTTGTATTGAATCATTTCAGAAACAGAATAACATGGACGAATTATGACACAATCGAAACCACAAAAGACGGAATCAACATTGCCTGTTCCAGATCAAGATGCACTTATTCAAAGTGAAAAACTGATCGGGTGCATCAAAGCAGCCATGCATGAGCAAGGTGGCGCAATCAGCTTTGATGAATATATGAAACTTGCTTTATATGAACCTGGGTTGGGCTATTATAGTGCTGGCAGTCGCAAATTTGGTTCAGAAGGTGACTTCGTAACTGCACCGGAATTATCGCCAATTTTTTCGCAGTGTTTGGCAAATCAATGTGCACAGGTCTTAAACGAACTTGGTGTCGGCAGTATTTTAGAGTTGGGAGCAGGCACTGGTGCTATGGCCAGAGATATATTGCTAGAACTAGAAAAACAGAATTCCTTACCTGATAAATACTTAATTCTCGAAGTCAGTGCCGATCTAAAACAACGTCAACAAGATTTGTTAAAAGAAACTATTCCACATCTTCTCGATAGAGTGGTTTGGTTAGATAGACTGCCGGAAGAAGGAGTCTCAGGGATCATCCTTGCGAATGAGGTATTAGATGCATTGCCTGTGAATCGATTTAAAAAGACATCTACAGGCTTTAAAGAGATGAAGGTTGGATTGGGAGAAAATCAATTTATCTGGGTGGACAGTGCCGCTGAAGATAAGCTGCTTAAAAGTCTGGAAAGATTAGAAGAAGATTTATCAACATCATTCCCAGAGAATTATACCTCTGAGATAAACACCCAACTTCAACAATGGTTAAATGGCTTAGAGAAAGTACTGAATAAAGGTGTAATGTTCTTCATTGATTATGGTTACTCGGCCGCAGAGTATTATCACCCAGAGAGAATGGAAGGTAGCTTGTTGTGTCATTATCGACACCGTGTACATGCGGATCCGTTTTATTACCCCGGTTTGCAAGACATAACCAGCTCTGCCAACTTTACCGCTGTTGCGAAATGTGCTGACGCAATCGGTTTGCACGTCAGTGGCTATACCAATCAGACCTATTTTCTTTTTGGTTGCGGTCTTGAAGAAATACTCGCAGATATGAACCAGCTTGATATTAAAGCGCAAACGAAAATAGCACAGCAAGTACGCATATTAACCATGCCAGAAGAAATGGGCGAACGTTTCAAGGTTATAGCGCTGACAAAAGAGTTTGATAATGATTTGAAAGGATTTGCAGTAATGGACCAGCGTGTTCGATTATAAATCAAATACATTCATGCCGCGATGTATAGCGATAGTCGTTGCGCTGTTATTATCCTCCTCCTGCAATAAAGAAATCGTTAGGGAAAACAAACCTGTTGAAAATATTACTAGTGCTACTGCTATTGCAAAAACAGATATCGATAATGTGCTTGATGTACACATCAGGGAAACACAACGATTATTAAAAAAGCTCATGGTCAAGCTTTATAAACGTAATCCACGCGAACTTAAAAAGACGGATCTTAAATTACCGAAAGAGCATATTGTCAGAATGTTTGAGTTACAACATACCTGGGATTTTTCAGAGTTCGAAGGGAAGCATGATGCTGATGTTATCAAGCTAGCATTTACCGATGATTACAAGGGCGATCGTGTGTTTTCATTTATTGGCGGTTTAACATCGATGATTATGAAGTCCTATAATTATCAATCCGAGTTCTATATGTTCGATTCAGTTGACCCACAGAAACTCTATAACGCCGCTCGCAATATCGAAATTGCTGTCTGGAAACTGAGCCACAATGTTGATTCAAATGGAGAGTTGTTTTTATATAGTAATTCTCTGCCTACAGAGGAAGTCGCGAATCTGAGCTATGAACGACTGTGTGGTAAACTCATCGCAACACAAGACAATATTGCAAAAATAATTGCTAATAAAAAGAATCGAACAATAACATCAGTAATTCAACGAATGGCTAGCGCCGTATTCTTACCTATATAAATTGCCTATTTTCATGAATACTTCGTTGCTACGCTTTTTGCGAGTCTCATTAACTGATATGTTAACTTCGATTATCAAAAGAGCGGCGCCTTTTGACCACGGATGGTTTTATGTCGCGAATGCACGGATGCATGAGAGCGACCGTCTTCATAAAAATATTTCAATTTATATAATCAATCTTAATGTTTCATAATTTATTAAATTAGTCTGGAATTACAATTGGATTTAATACAACTCATCATTCTTGCATTGATTCAGGGCATTACGGAATTCTTGCCTGTTTCAAGTTCAGCACATTTGATCCTGGTGCCTTTATTAAGCGATTGGCAGGATCAAGGTTTAGCGATAGATGTTGCTGCACACTTCGGCAGTCTCTTTGCTGTAGTCTTGTATTTAAGAAAAGATATTTTGCGGATATTGACTGCCGGTATCGACTCAATAAAAAACAAAGAAGTAACGACTCAAGATAGTAGATTATTTTGGTATCTCGCTATTGCCAGTCTCCCAGTATTAGTAGCGGGCTTTCTATTAAGAGATTTCATTTCAGCTTATCTACGCGATCCTTTAATCATTGCCTATGCATCTATAGGATTTGGTTTATTACTCTGGTATGCAGACGCGAAAGGAAAACGACTTCGGCAAATAGATTCCATCAATCTGCGTGATGCGATTTTGATAGGCCTAGCTCAAACACTGGCCTTAGTCCCGGGCACATCACGTTCAGGGATTACCATGACAGCGGCACTCATGTTAGGGATGGATCGAACCAGCGCAGCACGGTTTTCATTTTTGATGGCGGTACCAATCATATTAGCTGCTGGCGGATATGAATCATTAAAATTGATTCAAATGAATGTTGGTGTGGATATAGTTAACTTTATTGTTACTGCATTGCTTTCAGCTATCAGTGCATTGTTGGCAATTCATGTCTTTATGAAATTTCTCGATAAAGTTGGCATGTTGCCGTTTGTGATTTATCGGTTGGTATTGGGTGTTGTTTTGATATTTCTTTTTATCTGATTTTATTGATTAATAATTTAAGCTTGATAAAGAGTAAATGACCCAATAATGATAAAGCCGAGCCCCGCAATATATGAAAGTACTTTTTCATTAATGTACTCAGACAACAAACTACCAGCAAGAACCCCAATTGCCGATGCAACCACCAACGCGGCTGAAGATGCAAAAAACACAGTTAGTTTGCTAACTTCTTTATCTGAAGCAAACAATAGTGTCGCCAGTTGAGTTTTATCACCTAATTCTGCAATAAAGATAGCTGCAAATATGGTAAAAAATATTTTCAGTTCCATTTTATACCCCGTAATGAATTGATATTTCTTTTATGCTATCTACGCGTTTATTTTTAATTTCTTGTCCTAGAGCTTTCCCCTCCAGACCTTGTTTTTGTAATGTAAGGGTATCAACTTCATTCGCAGCTTTCAGTGCTTTCTGAAAATATTCTGCTTGCGGATATTCTCTATCTTCAAAGCCAGCACGACCTCTTGCATCGGCTTCGCAGGCAATCAGAAATTGTGCAAAGCGTTCGGGTCTTCTGAAGGCGTCGAGCTGTTCTAGTTTTTTCAATACTGTTTCAGGTTTCATTTCTTGTATGCGATGGCAATCGAGATGGAATCTTGAAACATTCATAGCCAGCTCACGGTATTTATTTGGGATGCGATAACGTTTACACAGTTTGTCGATTATCTTTGCGCCGCGTTCTTCATGACCATGATGGCTGGGTAGTTTATCTTTTGGTGTTGTTGCTTTTCCGAGATCGTGAACCAGAACGGCAAAGCGGATCATTGAGTCATCAGATAAACGTGTCGATTGATTCAGACTCATGATGGTGTGCAGACCGGTATCGATCTCGGGGTGGTATTCTTTTGTTTGCGGTACGCCAAACAGGGCCTGTATTTCGGGGAAAAGTTTTTCTAATGCGTTACAGGATTGTAATACTAGTATAAAGCGTGCCGGATATTTTCCCGATAAGGCTTTTTCCAGTTCGGTCCAGACGCGTTCAGGAACCAGAGCTTCTAATTCATCTGATTCAGAGATGTCTTTTAATAATGCCATTGTTTCCGGTGCAATCTTAAAACCAAGACTGGCTGCAAAACGTGCAATACGTAATACGCGTAGAGGGTCTTCGACAAATGCCGGAGAGACATGACGTAACATCTTTCCTTTTAAATCTGCTACGCCACCATAAGGGTCAATGAGAACACCGTGTTCATCTTCGGCGATAGCATTGATAGTCAGGTCTCTGCGTTGCAGGTCATCTTCCAGTGTGACATCGGGAGATGTATGAAACGTGAAGCCTTTATAACCTTTACCGGATTTTCGTTCTGTGCGAGCTAAGGCATATTCTTCTTTTGTTTCAGGATGAAGGAAGACCGGGAAGTCCTTGCCAACAGGTTTGAAGCCTTTCTCTAACATCTCTTCCGGTGTCGTTCCCACGACGACCCAATCCCGATCTTTAATCGGGATGCCTAATAATTTGTCGCGTACAGCACCGCCGACTAGATAGGTTTGCATATGAATATCTTGCCTGTGATCAATATTAACGACAAGTTATCTTCGTGATTCACAACGAAATTGCATATAGGCAGAACGATAGGATGTGTTGTTTAAATATTGGGGGACGATGCTTTCAATTGCAGTCGCCTGAATATTATAGCGAGTAAGATCATTACATTCACAGACGCTATCTGTTTTGGCTGAGAGATAATTGTCCGTTGAAAAGGGTTTGCCTGGTACAAAATCAAAAACGGTTGCCTGTATGCGAGATAAGATATCATTTAATGAAATAATTTTGCGTTTTAAACCTAATGTCTGTGCAGTGTAATTGACCAGATCTTTCAGGCTATAAGTTTGTGGCCCGCATAATTGGAATTTTTTATTATAACTTTGCGGATCGTTTAATGATCGCGTCATCATTTCAGTAACATCTAAAACGTAGACTGGTGCAAACTTTGTAGCATGACAAGCTAGCGGGAAAAAAAACGGTGTTATTTTTAATAAGCTCGCAAATCGATTAAAGAAACTATCGTTTTCCCCAAAGATGATTGACGGGCGGAAACTGGTGACGTTTATTCCCGCATTGTTCGAATGTAATAAATCTTCGGCTTCACCTTTGGTTCGTAAGTAATGGCTCTTGCCGTTTATTGTATCTGCGTTTAGTGCACTCATTTGCAGGAGTCGTTGAATACCATTCTCACTACATGCACTAATTAGTTTCTCTACCAGTTCAACATGCGCATGTTTGAAGCCTCTTCCGCTGTTTCCCTTTTCATTTAGTATGCCAACCAAATTAATGACTGCATCACAGTCGCTAAGATGTAATTTGAGTTTTTCCGGATCATGAATATTAGTTTGCACCAATTCCAGACCCGGTAGCACGATGAGATCGTCACGATTATATTCACGACTACGGCTTAAAACCTTTAACTCATAACCTTGTTGGGATAAACGATTGCACAACGACCGACCGACAAAGCCGGTCCCACCCAATATTGCAATTCGTTTAATTAGCACGTTTGTTATCTGATATTTTAATGGCAGTACAACTTAAATTGGCAGCCAGGTTATTTTTGTTTGAGGTGACTAGTGCCATGCGTTCCTTTAATGGTTTGATACCGGTTTGCAGGCGCCAGTCATAAATATTAGCATAAGTCAGAACACGACGAACATATTTTCGAGTTTCGTTAAATGGGATTTGTTCCACCCAGATATCAGGTTCTTCACAACCTTTTTTTGGTAACCATTTTGAAACACGATGAGGGCCAGCATTATAGGCAGCAGTGGCTAAAATCATATTGCCGTTGAATCTGTCCAACATTTGTTTCATATAGGCGCTGCCAATCGGGATATTGGTTTCCGCCTGTTTTAATTTACTCGTCTTAAAACCTTTCAGTCCAATGCGTTTTGCGGTGTCTTTTCCTGTCTTAGGCATGACCTGCATTAAACCAAGCGCGCCGGCAGGTGATCGTACATCTTCAATGAAGGCGCTCTCTGCACGTACTAAGCCATACATCCAACTAGGGTCTATATTGCGTTTTTTGGCGTACTTATTAAGAAGCTCATCAAACAGAATTGGAAAACGTAGCTCCAGATTATCGTAGGCCTTGGCCCTGCCCATAATAAAGATCGCTCGATTGTGCCAACCCCATTGTGTTACGACAGCTGCAGCCATTTGCATTTGGTAGCTTGTCATATTGTTTAGTGCATGATGCCATTCACGTCTGCCGGGGTATTTCATACCTAGTTTATAAAACTCATACGCTCTTTTAATCGCAGGTAGTGACTCGATTCGATTAAACTCCTCTAAATTTTCCGGTAAAGGATGATGATTCATGTCGTAGGCAACGTTAATTTTATCAGCAGCGAGGAAACCGTAATAATCACGTTCTTTTGCAAGCTCGGTGTAAATTTCTTTTGCCTTATCAGGTTCGCCAGTTTCTTCCAAAGCACGTGCGTGCCAATATCGCCAGCGCATTTCAAGATCGAGATCGGGAACCTCCCCGGTAGTCCATTTTTTTAAGATAGGCCAGTCATAATTTGCCAGTGCGGTGCGTAATCGATAATGAAATACTTTGTCATTAACATGGCGATTTTCAATCTGGTCTAGCAGTTGTAATGCGAGCTTACTTTTATTGCCCGCTGCGCGGATCGCGAGTGTGCGTTCTATCTCTACCACTTCATCAGGTGTAAAAGAGAACTGTCCTTTTAATACATCTAGTCGTTTTACTGCCTTGGCAACATCTTTTTTGGCTAAACGTAAAATACCATGTGTCAGAATCTCTCTGGCAATAGGTGTGTTTTCAAGTTTTGGCTTGTTTGTGTATTTATAAGGGTCTTGATGTATCTGCACCCATTGTTTCGCGAGCGCCTTATGTTCGGGATCCAAACGACTAGATAAATAATTAACTAGACTAATCTGGTTATTCTGCATCGACAGACGAAGTCGTTCCCAGACCAATTCATTCGTCATCAAATCACTCTTATATAACAATGCAAAAGCAGGATCGCATTGTGGAGGAAGTGACTTCCCCGCGAGCCAAGTGGTACGAATATCTTCTAACAGGAATGTGTCGTTATTTGTTTTGATTCTGGCCTGTAGTTGATAACACTGCATTTTGGTATCAGATTGCGGCGTGTAGTTGTCAAGGAAGGTTTGCCAATGACCTCTTTTAACCAAAAGCTTTAGCCATGACTTTCGTAAACCTGCTGTTACAGGCAGATCATTATATCGTTTTAGGAAAGTGACTATCTCACCATCCTTTAACTTCCATAGATGTTTTCGTAGGTATTCATAGCGCAAATAGGGATAGAGTGGATAATCTTTTAATGTGTTTGCTATCTTACCGAATGTCTTATATTGCTTCGTCTCTAATGCTTTTTTTGCAGCCAGATAATCCTTGCGTTGAGATTCAATCGATTGTGCGAAGACAGGCGTGGTTAATATTGTCAGGATAATGACGACAAGCAACCCCTGAATCGTTTGCTGCAATAAAGTAGGCATAGAGATTCTATTAGCCATTTCTAGATTGCCTGTTATTTGCATTGATTGATTGTATTCAAAATTAACATTAAGAATTGTCCATATTTAACAAGAAATTCGCAATATTTTGCCCATAGAAAGTTAATATAAGCAGTCATATTTCTTTGCAGGTAACGTGCCGTTCCGAATAAACAGCTTAAGGTATAGCATGCCGCTCTTTGCAAATAATTCATGGTATAACATACCTTAACCGTACCTTATCAATCATTCACGATAAAATGACTCATGTTCGCTGAAATCACACTACAAATAATCATTTTTTACGCTTTAGCCGGAATTTTAGCCGGACTTATCGGTGGCATGGTCGGTTTAAGTGGTGGTGTCATTATTGTCCCCGTTTTGTATTTCCTGTTTATCCAACAAGGGTTCCCTTTGGAAATACTCATGCAATTGGCTGTGACGACATCATTGGCGACGATTATTGTGACATCTTCATCTGCCACCTATGTTCATCACAAAAAAGGAGCCGTGTTGTGGCCGGCGGTGAATCGCCTTGCCCCAGGCTTATTAATAGGCGCTTGTTTGGGGGCAGTGTTAGCGGATTATGTTTCGAGTACTGTCTTGAGAACGATCTTTGGTGTGTTCGAGATATTGGTTGGAATTCAAATATGGCTGGATTTTAAACCTAAGGCACATTCAGCACTTCCAGGAACACCCGGTCTGGTGGGGACTGGTGTTGGTATTGGCATGCTTTCAACCTTGATGGGGATTGGTGGTGGTACTCTGACAGTGCCATTTTTACTATGGTGTAATGTCAATATGCGAAATGCCGTCGCAGTATCGTCAGCATGTGGATTTCCGATAGCCGTTGCTGCAACAATTGCATTGGTTATTGTCGGTTGGGATGAACAAACTGTTCCGGCGCATTCTCTAGGTTATTTATATTGGCCTGCTGCACTCATCATTAGTGCGATGACAATTTTTTCTGCACCTTTAGGTGCTCGTTTGGCACACTATCTTCCAGTCGTCACTTTAAAACGTGTCTTTGCTGTTGTCTTGGTGATGGTCGGAATACGGATGCTTGTACCATGAACAATTTATAAGGAACGGCATGTTATACCTTAAATCACTCATAATGAGCGGTATGTTATATAAGAGGTGAAACTGTGGAGCTCGTTTGGGATCAATATTATTTTAAAAAGACGGATTTACAAGCTGAAAAATCCACAAGCACAGATGTCGAAAATGATGAGACTGCAGAATCGAATAAAAAGCTCTATTGCACATTTTGTAAAACCCACGTTACCGATGTGGCTGCAGGCGTCTCCATCAATGGCCAGCATACACACACATTTTCAAATCCGGCAGGATATGCTTTTACGGTCAATTGCTATGAATCAGCGCCGGGATGTTTAATCGTCGGTGAGGGTGCTTATGAATTTACCTGGTTTAAGGGTTATGAATGGCAAATAGCGCAATGCCATTTATGCAAAGAGCAACTTGGTTGGTTCTTTAGTAATGGACAACAGTTCTATGCGCTGATTGCAGATCACCTAATTTTGGAGAAATAGAGGCTATTTTAAGTCCGGTTTATAGAGCAAGCCAAGAAAAAAAGAAACAATAATAAAAAATAACGAAAGGTAGAGATCTCCCACTAGCATATAGAACACCATCCCGAGTATTGCAGGTAAATTGCATAGCGACATACCAATGACCATGTAGGTAATGTAAGTTTGTAAATCAGTTGGCGCATTATCAATACCAAGCTGAAGGTTGTCTCTTATTTTAAGTTGATGTCGTTTAAAACGACCTAGTAGTATTAATGATAGCGGGATACTTAATGCGCAGATGCCAGTTAGAATATTTTTAATATCAGGCATGATGGGTTCTAGGATTTGCAGCTTGTCCATATAATAAACTGCAACGATAAACATCGGCGCACTTGCCAGCATGCCAAACCAAAGTATCTTGCTGTTATTTTTAATATGCGTATCGTTTAATTGTTGTGGTTTATTCATTGAATTCAATTTATCAAGCAAAGATAATTTTAGGTCTTTATAACATGACGATATTACAAAAAACACTCAGTTTTAATACTAAAGCACGTCAGGCACACGAATTTACCCGTGATGTACAAATGTTTGTTGCTGATAGCGGTATTGATGTCGGCCTATGTCATCTATTTATTCAGCACACGAGCGCTTCGCTCATGTTGTGTGAGAATGCTGACCCAGATGTGCGTATTGATCTGGAAACCTTCATGCAAAGTGTTGCGCCGGATGGGGATCCCATGTTCTGTCATACAACAGAAGGGACAGATGATATGCCCGCGCATATTCGTACCTTGATAACCAATGTTAGCCTGACTATCCCCATTACAGATTCAAGATGCCAGCTAGGCACATGGCAAGGAATTTATTTATGGGAACATAGAGCCCAATCACATAGTCGTAATGTCATCATGACAATTAATGGAGATTAAAATGGCGAAGGCAACCTGGAATGATGCAGTATTAGCAGAGAGTGATAGTTTCGAAACTGTAGAAGGCAATATTTACTTCCCGCCGGATTCAATTAACAAAGAATACTTCAAAGATAGCGATACACATTCCACTTGTTTCTGGAAAGGCAAGGCGAGTTATTATCACGTAGAAGTAAATGGTGAAACCAATAAGGATGCGGGCTGGTATTACCCGGAACCAAAATCAAAGGCGGAAAATATTAAAGGCCATGTGGCGTTTTGGAAAGGCGTTGATGTTATTAAGTAAGCATTATTCGTTTATACATTTATGATGTATAACACAAACGTATTTCTAAATAAGTAAGAGGTGTTTGATTATGAAAGCTGATGGACTCTGGACAGTACTTTTTTCCGAAACGGCGGAGATTATTGAGAACATTCCGGTCGCTGAGCAGATCAACCGCGGAGGCACTCTGGTATTAATCAATGGCAAGATATATGGTGGAGGTATCTCATACTATTATGCTGGGACATACGAATATGATGACTCAACTATCTCAATGACCATTCAGGTAAAAAAATATAACGATCTTGTCCCTGGTATATTTGGTATTTCTGAAGGAGCCATGTTCGTTTTATTTGGGACGGTTGATGGGGATGACATGAAGCTGCACGGCCATCCAGAAGACGATAAAGCTAAATTGATCTTTATTAAAGCCCATCGTCAAATTGATATTGACTGATACGGTAAAAAGAACACGAAGTTGTTTATTAATTAATTCAACATAACAGAAGCTATTGTGCCGGTCTTTTGAACCATTTGAATTGAATATCCTGAACTTCCGCTAGCGGCTGCGGTTTCAACCGGTCGATGCAACACCTAAACTCTAACGATAGAGGGGAGGATGTTGACAATGAAACAAAGAACGCGGATTTATTACACAGAAACACAAAAAGCATTGATGTGGGATCGTTGG
>JBLHKL010000026.1:0-21099 GCA_047618295.1 Gammaproteobacteria bacterium
AAAATAATGACGACATTTAAAATGCCTTGAGTTTTTTATACCCGTGTATTACTAACTTTAATAATTGCCATCCATTTCTAAATCTTTGAATCTGGGTATTTCCATATTCCCTTCTTCTATATTGAATCGGAATCTCAATCATCTTCAAGTTGAGTTTTGAACAACAAAAAAGCAAGTCAAAATCACCAAAGGGGTCGTCTCCACTAAAGTAGTGTCTTTCTTTCTTTAACCTTTTGTAGTCTGAATTTAATAATACTTTTGTCCCGCATAAAGTATCCGTGAACCGCTGATTTAAAAGCCAAGTAAAAATCAATGAAAAACTCCAGTTAGCTATCATATTTAAAAACCGCATAGCTTCATCTTCCATAGGATAAATAAGCCGGGTTCCATTTATATATTCGCCTTTACCGGAAATTATTGCATTCCAGAATTTTCCTAATTGTTCGGGAGGAACAGTAAGATCGCCGTCCAGGATCATTAACACCTCGCCTTGTGCATGATCAAACCCCATAAAAGTTGCGTCAGCTTTACCTTTGCCTAATTGTCGCAATAGTTTGATTTTTGATTCCGGATACTTATTCTTCACTCGTTCTATTTCTTCATATGTCCCATCAGCGCTATGACCCTCAACAAAGATAATTTCTATCTCATCCGTAAATTGTGGGATTCGTTGTACTGCATGCTCAATATTACCTTTTTCATTTCGACATGGAATGATGATAGAGCATGTTTGGTTTTCGATGCTAACTTGTTGCAGGGAACGCGCAACAACGTAGTTTCTTAAACAAAAACGACGTATTACCGGTAATGTAGCAATATATTTATTTACAATAGTTCCCAATCCAAATAGCTCTGAAGGTATTAGTTGCCGCCAGTCACAACCAACAACATCAAAATCGGATAACTTCAGAAAATTTATAATATCTTGAGTGGCAAGGTAGTTTTGCTCAGCTTGAGGCATTTTCAAACCTAGCAATTCCGCTAACTTTAAAATGGGTTCCCAAAAATAAGAGTAATAACTAATAATAACTCTGGTTTCTCTCGTGCATAAATCATGCAGCTGAAATAATGTTTGCTGACAATCAACCAGTGAACCAATTGTGTCGGACATAATGATAAAATCAAATTTTTCATTAATAGTAGTTAATGCTTTATCATCTTCAATATCTGCAATATGAAATGTATGTGCCGGATAATTTTCTCTAGCCTGACTTACCATCTTCTCGCTAAAATCAATACCTACACCCAACGCAGGTTTAAGAGAGGCAAGTAAATCTCCAGCCCCACAGCCCAGATCTAACACTCTTGCATTTTCAGGGATTAAAAAAGATAAATAGCGTTGATCCTGCTGATGAAAATATCGACTTTTTGACTTCCAACTAAGCCGTATATCAGCATATTTGTCGGCAATACTTTTGATGTTTTCTTTACGTTTTAATGACCACATAACAATTCTAAATTAATCATAATAATATCTGAATACTATACATAAATTTATTATATATGTGAGTATTACTCTTATCTTGGTTGTGACAAGTTTACCTATTGGGTAAGTACTGAGAAAAACACTAAATCTATAGACAGTCTAATGTCAGTATAAATTTGTATGAATGCATGAAACAAAGATTAACATGCGAAGGTAGGCTAGACTGTCTTAACATGATCCATTATTCTGTCTTTCGTTATCTATATATTTATCAACAATCGAGAAGGCTAACTAAAGTGGGCATTGCACGCCATAAAACTTACGAAAATCAAGCGAAGACATCGTCTTTGATTTTGTACCGCTCGACGTTGACAATAATCGCTAAAATAAAACATCTATATATGAATCCGGAAATTTCGTCATTTTGCCCTCTCCCATAACATGACCCACTATTGCAAAATTTCAATTGCGCAACAGACTTGCGAGTATAGTCAGTGTATTAAGAGATTCTTTAAACTATCTATAACATCATATGGATAAATTACACGATATCATCATTCTGCTTCCGACATATAACGAGGCGGGAAACCTGCCACAGTTAATAAGCAATCTAAAAGTTCAAAATCTCGCGTGTTCTTTTCTTGTGGTCGACGACAATAGTCCTGACGGAACGGGAAATCTGGCTGCTGAACTTGCGAAATCGGATCCGACTATTGAAGTGCTACATCGCGCAGGCAAGCTTGGTCTTGGTACAGCTCATCAATATGCCATGCGCTACGCAATCGATAAAGGCTATAAAATTCTGTTGACGATGGACGTGGACTTTACCCACCGACCTGAGGACGTACAACCATTGCTGGATGCACTAAATAAGCAACAATTGGATGTGGTCGTCGGTTCAAGATACGTCAATAGCGACAGTATCGATTCTTGGCCAATTTGGCGCCAATTCATCTCCCGTTCAGCCTATCTGAGTACGCGCTATCTATTAGGTATCCCGGTAGATGCAACAAGTGCGTTTCGAGCATATAGGATTGATGCACTAAGCAGAGTCCCCTTTCAAGATGTGAAAGGAGATGGCTACTCATTCATGTTTGAAATGCTTATGTTGTGTATGCAGTGCGGTTTGAAAATCGACCACGTGGGTGTCGAAATGCCATGTCGTAATCAGGGGAAGTCAAAGATTTCGCAGGTTGAAATTTTCAATGGCTTGAGAGCATTGGGAAAACTAACAGTCCAACGGATAATTAAAGCTCTAGCGAATCTATTAAGTAGCCCTGCGAAAAATAAGTATGATGAACGATAAACATCGCGAGGAAAGTAACGACCCAGAGGTTTGGGCGGAATACCACACAAAGCGTCTTGGCACACCAACACACGCGCTGAATGTTCTAAAACGTTCTATAGTCTGCGAAATGTTTGCGAATAAGATTCTGAGAATGTCTGGTCCTGTTTCATCGGTGTTAGAACTGGGGTGCGGAACAGGTTCTGTTCTAAATGTAATTTCTCGACGTATGGATGCAAACGCAGTAGGAGTTGATCGGGACCAGGGATGCATCAGCACCGCACAACACAATTATCCGAGAGCCACCTACCAACAAGGAGACATTTTTAACCTACCCTTTGAAGAAAAGTCTTTCGACTTGGTATATTCAGTGGGGCTCTTCGAACATTTTTCCTACGAAGATCAACTACGACTATTGAACATACATGCACGCTACGCAAAGCGTTATGTGGCACTGATGGTGCCCGCGGACAGTTGGGTCATGAATAGTATTCTCTATTTTAACAAGCGCATTCTGAAGCGTAACGGAACTTGGGCAGACGAAGAGGTTTTCTCGAAGAGGCTTCTACAAGAAAAGTTTTCAGAATATGAATTTAACGTGCAAAAGGATCATCGCTTCGCCAACATGATTTTATGGTTCGGATGGCAACCATAGGCAACACTAGTACTCTCATGCAAAACACTAATCCACGCTTAGGTGAATGGGCTTGGTTCAGTATTATTCTTCTCTTACTAGGAGTGTTTTACACGGGCGTCATACGAAACCTAGATCCCGTTGGAGATAAATTTTTCTTTCATATGTATCCGGGTGGGGGTGACTTCATCTACCCTTATAACGGAGCGAAAGCATTACTTGCTGGTATTGACCCTTACACCCATGAAGAACAGGAACTATTTGACCCGTGGGGAAGAGATGAAGCAATCAATGGGGTCATGTTTCGTCAATTCTATCCACCGTCACACCTCGCAGCATACGTACCACTAGTGGTAATAACCGACGGCAATTTTCGCTCAGCAAGCCGCATATGGTTTCACGTTAATCTTTTGTGTTTATTGACACTCAGCTTAGTCACTTGTCATTTGGTGGCAAAAGTATTCCGATGGTCAGGCACATTCCGGATGTACGGAGCTATGTTGTTTCCTAGTATGTTGTTTGTCCTGTGTATGAATCAGGGTGTTGCAATTGGGTTAGAGCGTGGTCAAAGCGATATTTTTACAGCAATGCTTTGTTGGGCTGGTGTTCTGGCATGGCTGTGTGAGATGCGTTTTCTGCCTTTGCTGTTGGTGGTCACGGCAGCGTTGTTTAAGGGGTACGCCGTACTTTTCGCTCTAGGACTATGTTTGTTGGGCTTGATCGAAGGTAGACGTCTCGCGCCTATAATTGGTGGCACGATTTTACCTGTATTAGTATTAGTTGCACCTGTATTGCAGCATTTTCCTAGAGGGCTAGAGGCTACAATATACAGAGCGGATAAGTTTTGGAATATTTGGTACAACCATGGTTTTAAAAATCTTATATACAATATATCGCCTAATTTTGCAGAAGCAGGCAATTTATTACTCTTCGCTCTGACAACCAGCGTTGCAGCATTGGTCTGGTGGCGTCTGGTTCGAGCTGGGCCTGAGACTAGACCAATGTGGATGATTCTGTTTGCTTGTGTAAGTCTTACGGCAATGCTTGGAGTATCTGGCCTGAGCGTATCTTACAACCTAATTCTGATACTACCAGGAGTACTGGTATTATTAGCAACACAGAAGAAATTATCCGAAGTTGCATCTCTTAGTAATGAAGGACTTCTCGGACTATTGCTTGGTTTGGCTGGCTTGAGTCTTGTTGTGTTGCGTCTAAATTCAGCTACTTTTCCAATTGCATCGATTGGGCTACTCTGCATAGTTTTTGTAAGTAGCTTGGTGGCATTAGCCAAACCAAGTGTCATTGAGTCTGACTAAAGCTATGGCTCGTTTTGACAAAGCACATTGGCGATCACGATCATCTTCATGGCGTGGTTTTAAAAAATTACTCAATATAAGTATTGTCGCTGAATAAATATTACCTAGTACACATACACCGAAAAGGCATAGACCAAATATGAAAGCTATTGTTACTGGCGTATCAGGTCAAGATGGATACTACATGGTGCAAAAACTATTGGAAGAGGGTTATGAGGTATTGGGCTTAACTTCTAATCTATCCCACGCAAAAGAACAGAAATTTGAGAACTATGTTGCAAATGCCGCCACAAGTATGAAACTTGGTTTAAGCTATGAACTTACATTGAATTCGTTGAATTCGTTGGATTCGTTGGATTCGTTGGATTCAAAAAGAGATTGGGTTATGCACCCGAATATGTAGATGCAATGTATCAAATGACCTGCGCTGACGACTTGGGAGATTATATTGTAGCATCTGGTAAACTTAATTCGGTTCGTGATTTATGCGAAACAGCTTTCGAGTTTGTCAATTTGAATTATCATGATTATGTACAAACTCAAAAAACCAACAAGAGTGTCGCCGAATCAATGAGTCTACACGGAAATCCCGAAAAAATTAATAGAGATCTAGGGTGGTCCAATAAAAAATCAGTAAAGAATATAATGCATGAACTTGTTGAGCATGAATATGAATCCTTGAAGCAGTTAGCTTTATTATAAATATTTTAATGAGAATTTAGCGTGTTCAAATCAATCAATAAATGCAGAGTTTGTGGTAACGGGAACCTGGTAACTGTGCTTGAATTAGGCGAACAAGTTCTTACCGGAGTATTCCCCAAAAGCATCGACACACAAATTACGCGAGGACCTCTTACATTAGTTAAGTGTGTGGGTAGCGGACAGTGCGGACTTCTACAGCTCGGTCATACATACCCGATGGATGAAATTTATGGTGAAAACTATGGGTATCGCTCTGGGCTGAACCCATCTATGGTCGATCATTTAAAATCAAAAGTAGAAAAAATTAAAAGTCTGGGGATAATCGAAAAACAAGACTTTATTGTCGATATTGGTAGCAACGACGCCACAACACTTAAGCATTATGCTCTAGACGACTGTAATCTCGTGGGCATTGATCCTACGGCAAATAAGTTTAAAGAATATTACACAGATAATATTCAATTGATTCCGGACTTTTTTAGCGCTGCTGATTACTTAGCCATAAGCAATGGTCAAAAAGCTAAGGTAATTACAACTTTTTCTATGTTTTATGATCTTGATAATCCATTAGCATTTATGAGAGAAATTGCAGATATATTAGAAGATGATGGGGTTTGGGTGTTTGAACAAAGCTACATGCCTTTAATGTTAACTACCAACTCTTATGACACCGTATGCCATGAACATCTTGAATACTATTCTCTTTCACAAATAATGTGGATGACAGAACATGTGGGAATGAAAATTATTGATGTTGAATTAAATAATGTGAATGGGGGAAGTTTTTCTGTAATAGCACAAAAAACTATAGGTAACATGTCTGCAACAACCTCTGTGCAGAAGGTAATAGATTCAGAGATAAGTCAAAGCCTAGATGACTTACAAATTTATGTCGACTTTGCGCTACGTGTAACGGAGTCAAAAAATACTCTTTTAAATTTTTTTGAAAATGCAAAATGCAATGGCAGAACTGTTTCAGCTCTTGGTGCTTCCACAAAAGGAAATGTAATACTTCAATATTGTGATATTGATCCATCGATGATTGAATCTATAGGTGAGGTTAATTCGGATAAGTATGGCGCTTTTACGCCAGGCACAAATATACCTATTGTTAATGAAGAAATAATAATTGCTCGCAGGCCAGATTATGTGATTGTATTACCTTGGCATTTCAGAAAATATTTCGAATCACAAAGAAAGTACTCTGAATTAAATCTTGTATATCCATTACCAAAACTAAGCGTCGGCTAAATGAGCAAGTATAATATTACTTTCGGCACCAGTAGATCAGAGTGAGATGATCCAAAAATAGTACGCCCCTGTCCAAGTGATTATAAACTTATGCTCATATTGAATATAAGGAAAAATAATGTTTTATTATGCCTAGTTAATGCTCCCAGTATATTTAATTTAGTCCTAATTTCTCCAAACGGTAACGTAATGCACGAAAGCTAATACCAAGTAATTTTGCTGCTGCAGTTTTATTCCATCGGGTTTTTTCCAATGCTTCTATAATTTTTTGTTTTTCTATATCATCCAGCATTACATCTAATACTTTATTATCCGAAATTGTTATTTCTTGAGTCTCCGATAATTGAATATACTCATTACTAATAATATTGCTACTGCATAAAGTCGTTGCCCGCTCAAGAATATTCTCAAGTTCTCTAACATTCCCAGGAAATTGATATGATTTTAATAATGTTATTGCATCATCACTTAAGTTCGGTTTTGTATCTCCTGAAAGCAGGAACATATTTTCAAGTATATGGTCGATTAACAAAGGAATGTCACTGGCTCTTTCTCTTAAGGGCGGCAATTTTAATTCAATAACATTAATCCTATAGAGCAAATCCTGGCGAAACAGGTTCTGTTTCACGCGCTCAGACAAATCATAATTCGTCGCACTTAATATTCTGACATCTACTTTTATTTCATTTTGTGAACCAACGGGGCGAATAACTTTTTCTTGAATCGCGCGTAGTAGTTTTACTTGCATATGCTGGGGCAGTTCGGCTATTTCATCAAGAAATAAGGTCCCACCATTTGCAGCCTGAAATAGACCTTCCTTATCAGACAAAGCCCCCGTAAAACTCCCTTTCTTATGTCCAAAAAATTCACTTTCCATTAAATCACTTGGTATTGCGCCACAGTTTATTGGTATAAAGGGTTTATCTGCACGCGGCCCATAATCATGGATCATATGCGCAACCAATTCTTTACCCGTCCCGGATTCACCACTGATATAGATGGGAGCCTGACTACGTGCGACTTTTTGAATTGTATTGCGTAAACCCTGCATTACCGCACTATCACCAATAATGGTTGATTTTATAGACTCCTGCTTTGGTTTTATATTTAAAGCACTTTTCACGACAGTACGCAAAGAGTTCAAATCGATGGGCTTTATTAAAAAATCAAATGCACCATACTTCAATGCTTGAATGGCACTATCCATACTTCCATGCGCAGTGATAACAGCTACTGGTATTTGCGGAAAATTTGTTTGTATTTCATTAACAAATTCAACTCCATCACCATCAGGTAATTTCATATCCGTTAAACAAATATCAAAATCGTATTTATTTAATAACAAACGGGCCTTTGCCAAATCCTCCGCGCAATGACAATTTATCTGCATCCGTTGCAATGTGATTTCCAATAACTCTCGAATATCGGGTTCATCATCTATAATTAGGGCAAGCTGTGACATGCTCAAATTAAATCATTCTGTTTATTAAGATGCATAAAGCTTAACCTGAATGTTGTGCCATCTGTTGAGGTTGAATATAAACTCAAACTAGCCTGGTTTGCCTCACATAGTTCACGTGCAAGATATAAGCCTAACCCAGAACCTTTAACTTCTGTTGTAAAAAAAGGTTCAAAGAGCTGTGCCTTGACGGCATCTGACATACCTTCGCCATAATCTATTATATCAATATAAGGTCGTTGTGTTTCATCGCTTATATCGCAAACCAGAGTAATCATCGGCTTACCTCGACTATACCGTATTGCATTCTCGCAAAGATTCCAGATTACCTGATATAACTGAGACGGGTCCATTCTTACAAAAATATTTTTCTTATTTACATCAAGAATAACGCTCTTTTCAGTTAGACTAAACCGTGCATCAAACTCTCCGATAAACTTTTTCATCCATGTCACGATATCAAATTTCTCTGGCGTGGTTTGCCCTCTGCGACTGACACTCAATACATTTTCAATAATGTTATTTATACGCAATGAATGGTCATTAATTATTTCTGTCAAACGTTGGTCTTCATCCGTTAATGTTTCTGACTCATGTAATAATTGTCCGGCATGATTAATGGCGCCTAATGGATTCCTGACTTCATGTGCAATACTGGCAGTAAGACGACCCAATGAAGCTAGCTTTAGTTGCTGTGCGTGTTGCCGCAAGCGCCCGATATCTTCTAAAAACACTAAAATTTGATAATTTGATACAAGGTTTAATTTTATAAATGACGCTTGTAACTCGACTTCACCATCCCTCAACTTAATAATCACGTTTTGCTTGCCATTATTATTTAACCATCCATCTATATAGCTTTTTATGTGGTTACTTATAAAATGAAATATTTTATTTGTATTCTCCCCATCATCCCCTAATAAACTTTTAGCTGACTCGTTTATTAAGAGAATATTTCTGTCACTATCTAAAACAATTATGCCTGCCTGCATACGTTGCACAATATGCTCGTTTAGTTTTGCCAATTCATTAATCTCAATCGCTTGCTGCTTAGCCAACGCTTCTGTTTGACGAACTCTGGCGGAAAGCATATTGCCAATAATGGCGGTAATAAAAAATGTCGCGCCTAAAATCCCTGCATGCGTATAGTTGAAAGTATCTATATACCTAAAGAATTGAATATATAATTCATGACTCAACACTGCGAATGTTGCAATAGCCGCAAATAATATTGATATTCTCCCTTCGCGAAGAATACTGCCGCCCGCCACCGCAATTATAATCAGCATTCCAAAACCACTACTTAGACCATTGCTTGAGTACATCAACAGAGTCAATGCGCCAATATCCACTAATACGTGAAGTGCAATTTGCAGGTTATATCTGGGATACCGTTTGTTAACAAAAAAACTAAAAATAATCGCTAATATCAAATAGACTTGGCTAACTAAGGAAAATAATTTCTCATTTAATACGCCTAATGGCTGAGGTAGTTGACCTATATAAATCAATAAAATAAATAAGCCTGAAAGCAAAACCCGATAGAAATTAAAATAGGCTAATGCTTGCCAATTTACTGATTTTTGGTAATGCGATCCTGGAACTTTTCTGGTGGTGTTATCCATTAAAATTTTAACGAGTTTCTATGAAAGACAAGTGTATATGGCATGTTTATTGTTACATTATTAAGTCGAAACTGGGCTACTAATAATATAAGATTAGTAAAAGTCTTTATTAATAAATAACCAATGCAATTATAATCTGACGAAAATAACATGTTTATTTCAATTAAACGTATGTATTAGCTATTTTAAAGAGAAAACGCATCCAATAATAACGTCACAATTTATCACTGTTAAGGACATAACATGAACTTACACGAATATCAGGCAAAAAAACTATTCGAAGACTACGGGATACCCACCCCTACAGGTGAATCAGCACAAACTGTAGAGGAAGCCAAAGCTTGCGCAGCAAAATTAGGAGGGGATAGCTGGATAGTCAAGGCCCAAGTTCATGCCGGAGGTAGAGGCAAAGCGGGTGGTGTGAAAATAGCAAAAGGTGAGGCAGAACTTGAGTCAGCCGTTAATTCTTTGCTTGGATCTCAACTTATCACCAAACAATCAGCACCACATGGGCAGCCTGTTAATAGAGTCTTAGTCGCTTCATTATCTGATATCGAGTCAGAATTGTATCTTGGTCTAGTCGTCGATCGTGCCCGCCGTAGAGTGGCTATCATGGCATCAACGGAAGGTGGCATGGATATTGAAGAAGTTGCCGCTACACAACCCGAAAAAATTATCAGTGTCATAGTAGACCCCGTTATTGGTTTACAGGGCCATCAATGTCGGCGAATAGGGTTTAGCCTTGGATTCGATGCATCACAAAGAAAACAATTATCATCCATACTGCATGCCTTATATAAATTATTTATAGAAAAAGACCTGAGCCTAGTTGAAATCAATCCCCTCATAGTTAATAAAGAAGGGAATCTGGAAGCTATCGACGCCAAGATAGGCGTCGAAGACAATGCTCTATTTAGGCATCCAGACTTGGAAGAACTAAGGGACCCCAGTCAAGAAGATGAAAAAGAGAATATCGCAAGGCAGTTTGATCTCAACTATATCACTCTGGATGGCAATATTGCCTGTATGGTAAATGGTGCCGGTCTAGCAATGGCGACAATGGATATTATCCAATTATATGGTGGCAAACCTGCCAACTTTCTTGATGTCGGCGGTGGCGCAACCGCAGAAAGAGTTGCAGAAGCATTTAAACTGATTGTTTCTGATAAGAATGTAGAAGCCATACTGGTTAATATCTTTGGCGGTATCGTACGCTGTGACCTAATTGCCGAGGGCATTATTCAAGCGGTTAAAGAGGTGGGCGTTAAAGTCCCGGTTGTCGTAAGACTGGAGGGCACTAAGGTTAACGAAGGTAAAGCCGCTCTCGCAGGAAGTGGGCTTGATTTACTCACAGCAGATGATCTGTCTGATGCTGCTCAAAAGGCAGTTGCTGCAGTTGGAGGAGCTAAATAATGGCAATATTAATCGACAAGAACACCAAAGTTATTGTTCAAGGCTTCACCGGCCGTCAAGGTACCTTTCACGCAGAACAAGCGATTGAATATGGAACTCAAATTGTTGGTGGGGTTACCCCAGGGAAAGGTGGCGAAAAACACTTAAATAAACCGGTCTTTGATACCGTTGCAGATGCAGTGCACCAAACGGGAGCCAATGCCAGTATGATAATGGTTCCACCACCATTCGCTGCAGAAGCTATAACCGAAGCGGCTGAAGCGGGGATTAATATTATTGTTTGTATTACAGAAGGCATACCTGTTCTCGATATGGTGAAAGCACGGGCTTATATCGATCAATTCCCTGATATTCGGCTCATTGGACCTAACTGCCCAGGAGTAATAACGCCAGGCCAATGTAAAATTGGCATCATGCCTGGCCAAATTCACAAAGTCGGTAGCATCGGGGTTGTCTCACGCTCAGGAACACTTACTTATGAAGCAGTTCACCAAACGACAATGAACGGACTTGGACAAACCACCTGTGTTGGCATTGGCGGCGATCCTATCAACGGCACTAACTTTATTGACTGTCTCGCGCTATTTGAAGAAGACCCGAATACCAAAGGCATCATTATGGTAGGTGAGATAGGCGGCACTGCTGAAGAAGAAGCTGCTCAATTCATTAAGGAAAATGTGACCAAACCAGTCGTTGGTTACATCGCTGGGGTCACTGCACCACCCGGCAAAAGAATGGGGCATGCCGGCGCTATTATTTCAGGTGGAAAAGGGACTGCTGATGATAAATTTGCTGCGCTTGATGAAGCGAATGTAAAAACTGTTAGGTCTCCAAGTGAGCTTGGATCTGCCATAGCAAGTTTATTATAATGTAACTATTATTTTTCTATTCATTTTGAAAAGAAACTTGATAATTAAATTTTATAATTTATTTTTATTCTTAAGACTTGCAATAAGTGATAGAAAAAACATTGCCATTCCATAGTTAAACGGTCGTATTGGCACAGAATAACGTGGGAATGGCGCCGCAATTATATGCAGTACTAAAAAATACATAATTAGAATTGAAAGTAATCGACCAACAAAAAGCTTATTACTGTCACAAGTTCTAGCTAAACTCGGAAACCATACTACGACACAGGCACACAAGGACATTGAAATTAATATCCAATGTGTCCAATACATAAATTGGCGACTCAATTTGAAAATAAAATTATCTATATAGGGAGTTTTAATAACAGGGTATATGAAAATATCCCCCCATCCATTTAGAATCTCCCATGAAAATAAAGCTATCGGTTTGCCAAGCAGAAACCAGCTTGTATGTCGCCAAGTCTCATTATGAAATCTTTCGCTTAGCTCAGCCAATAATGATTTAAAGTTTGCAGATATTTTTGAACCGTCGGGATCAAAACGATACGGAAAACCTTTACTCTCTTCTATACCTTGATATATAAAATCAGGATACATGCCATGATGAATTGTATTTATTATAAGTGATTTGCTAGGAACATTATTCTGCACAATCATGCTCCTTATAGTCCATGGAAAAAATACCAAAATAAAACCAATAAGCATTGACAATGCATACTTTACCCCTTGGCGATGACCACATTGAAAAACAATAAATATGATCACTAAAATAATAAAATAATTCAAAGTCGGTCTTGTTAGCGCACAAAAAGCTATAAGTACGCCAGCTAGAAAGGTTAGCGCTAGATGTTTTTTTTCATGAGCTATCAAAACCAGCCAGACAGATAAAACCAATAGAAATGTGAACAATGTTTCCGTAAGAAGATACACTGTAAAGGATACTAAATGAGGAGATATTGCGGTTAAGAATGCAGCGATTAAAGCATAGCGATAAGACATCATCCGTTTGTATATAAGCCATGCAAATAACACAGTAAATACTCCCAAAATAGCTTGATACAAATTAATTTTGAGCAGCATAGCATCTGTTGGTGGCCACTCAATTAATGGCACTAGAAAAACCGGATAACCTGGCGCACGTATCGAATCTGGGACTATTTTCTCTTGTCCGATTTTGGACTCTGAATAAGTTCCGAAATACTTTAAATTGTAAGCGTAATTATAATATTGATACGCATCTGCACGTATTGGTTCGTCAACTATAGTATTAGATATTACTCCTAGCCTAAGATAACAAGTTATTGCAATAACAATAATGACACCAAATAATTTGACTATATTCACTGAACTTTTATTGAGCCATTAATATACAGTCATACAACAAACCACGTTGTAATTTACTCAACATATAAAGTCAAAATGGCTTGTCTTTTGTGTTGCGTCTGGTTGTATATCCTTATGATTTTTGTCTTTATTTCATCAGGCACCGTTCTTCCTTCCAGAAAGTCATCGATTTGGTCATAGCTTAGTCCCAACGCTTGTTCATCTGATTTTCCTGGAGCTAAACATTCAAGATCAGCGGTGGGTGCTTTTTCAATAATTGCGTTTGGTGCTCCTAGCGTGCGGCCAAGCGTTTTTACCTGACGTTTGTTTAAACCAAACAATGGAGCTAAATCACAAGCACCATCACCGTGTTTGGTATAAAACCCCGTTATATTTTCAGCTGAATGATCTGTTCCGATCACTAATCCACCTAAAAGACCTGCTATCTCATACTGAGCAATCATACGCATTCTTGCCTTAACGTTACCTTTAGCATAATCACTTACACCTTCCGGCACTTGTAACAAGACTTGTTCCGATACTGTTCGTAAGGTTTCAGCATGAATTGAATCAACACCCGTTTTTACATTTATAGTTACGCTAAGAGTAGGACTTATAAAACTAACCGCAACTTGCGCATCGTCTTCATCAAGTTGTTCTCCATATGGAAGGCGCACAGCGACAAAATAATAAGCAGTATTTTCTTCTTCATTAAGTTGATCAACCGCGATTTGTGCCAGCCGGCCACAAGTACAGGAATCAACACCTCCACTTATACCAAGTATCAAATAATTTAATCCTGAATTTTTTAACGTCTTTTTAATAAATTCAACACGTCGCTGAATTTCAAACTCGGGATCAATATCCGGCAAAACTTTCATTTCCCGAATTATTATATTTTCGTTTATGACCATAATGGACGATACCTAAATCAGAATAAACTAATGAAAACTAGATTTAAAACAAAGCACTATATTGAAAAAAAACTGGAGACCATGATAAAAGAAGAGTCATACTACTTAACCTGAATTTCTGTAACCTCAAAGAGTCCAGGATGATTCGGATAATTTAGTTCTAGCACACGTAAAGCATCATTTGAAAGATCATCCATTTCAAGCACCCGGTAAGCCTTGGCCATAACGACTAATGCATCAGGAACAGCAGGTGTCTTGGGATAGTTTTCTATCACATACCTCCCCCTGTTAGCAGCGGCAACGAATGCTCCTCGGCGCATATAATAATTTGCAACATGTACCTCATTTTTTGCAAGGATATTACGTAAATAACGCATTCGCTTGGATGAATCTTCAAGGTACTGGCTATCGGGAAACCGCTTGACGAGCTCTGAAAATTCCTGAAATGCACTATAAGCTGCGCCCGGATCACGCTGGGATTCATCAGTAGGCATATAACGCTGAAGGAAACCTTTACCCCTGTTAAAGTGTGTCAAACCTTTTAGATAATAAGCATAATCAACATGTATATTTTGCGGATATAATTTAATAAAGCGATCACTTGCTGCAATTGCTCCTTCAGGTTCTTCATTCTTATAATGAGCAAAGGCTAAATCCAGTAATGCTTGTTGCGCATGAACTCCAAACGGGAATTTTGTCTCCAATTTTTGATAATACTCAATAGCCTTGCCATATGAACCAGAATCTAGCTCGCCTCTTGCCTCAGTATAGAGACGATCGGCGTCCCATCCCGCGGTATCATCGCCCTTATCTTTGAAATGAGAACACGCTGAAAGTATAAAAATCAGTAAAAATATTATTGAATGTCGCATAGACTATAGGTTAGCTCAAACACATCATGAGGGCAAAGCTTCAAACACATGCCTAAACTTCAATTACAAATAATCATACCGGAAGAACTCGCGGGAAAACGCTTGGATCAAGCGCTTTCTCAATTGGTTCCTGAGCACTCACGTTCACGGATTCAGTCATGGATTAGGGCTGGTGATGTGAGTGTTAATAAATCAACCTATAAACAACGGTCTGAAGTACGCATTGGTGACGTAATTGAAATAGATACTGATATTAAAAACATTGATAAGCACCAAGCCGAAGCAATCAATTTAAATATTCTGCATGAAGAC
Source organism: Gammaproteobacteria bacterium (assembly GCA_047618295.1). Lineage (GTDB taxonomy): Bacteria > Pseudomonadota > Gammaproteobacteria > Eutrophobiales > Eutrophobiaceae > UBA7359. The sequence continues at coordinate 15,405 of JBLHKL010000026.1, forward strand.
GAGGCGTTAATTGTTATAAACAAACCTGCTGGTCTGATCGTTCATCCTGGCGCTGGCAATCCAAATCACACTTTAGTTAATGCCTTGTTAAATTTCGACGAAGACCTTGATGCTATTCCACGAGCAGGGATCATTCATCGTCTTGATAAAGACACAACGGGTGTTTTAGTCGTTGCTCGAACACTTGAGTCACACACATACCTAGTCGATCAACTTCAAAAACGATATATCAAACGTGAGTATCAAGCGATAGTCTGTGGTCAACTTACCTCCGGTGGCTCTATTGAAAACAAGATGGGGCGCCATCCGAAGCAACGGATCAAAATGGCTGTGACGAATAACGGAAAAATAGCGACTACGCACTATAGGATAATCAAGAAATATCAACATTACACGCATTTACATGTGCAACTTGAAACCGGACGAACACATCAAATACGAGTACATATGACCCATATTAAACACCCGATTGTTGGAGACCCGGTGTACGGAAATAATAAATCTACGCGAAAAGGCGTAGATTCATCACTTCGTGATTTTATCCTTAATTTTAATCGTCAAGCCTTGCATGCTTTTTCACTTGAACTGTCACATCCCGTGAGCAAGCAAGAAATGAAATTTATTGCAGAATTGCCTGACGATATAGAATCGTTAATCGATGCCTTAAATAACTATGACTAAACAGCCAGATAATTTCTGGTTGTGGGCAGATTGGCCTACCCCAAAACATGTACGTGCAGGTACATCACTCAGAAGTGGGGGAATTAGTATGCCTCCTTTCAACGAACTCAATCTGGGACTGCATGTCGGAGACGAAACAAAAAACGTCTTACACAACCGGGAATTTTTATCCCAACATCTAAAGTTACGTTCTGATCCATTTTGGTTAGATCAAATACACAGCAATAACATCATTGCGTTAGATGATTACACCACAGACACATCTGCTGATGGCAGTTATACAACAAAAAAGAATAATGCATGCACAATCATGGCAGCAGACTGTGTGCCTATTTTGTTTTGCAATGCGGCAGGCACAAAAGTCGCAGCCATCCATGCTGGTTGGAAAGGGATCTGTAATGGCATAATCGAAAAAGCCGCTAATTTATTCTCAAACCCAGACACTGTATTTGTGTGGATAGGGCCTTGCATCAGCGGTAAATATTATGAAGTAGGTAGGGATGTATATGAACAATGCCTAGACCATGAAACTAAACTCAAAAGTGCTTTCATACAAAAAAACGAAGACCATTGGCATTGTGAACTAGCCATGATCGTAAAAATAATTCTTAAAAATTCGGGAGTTGGCCTGATTTATGAATCTGGATTATGTACCTATAAAATGGACAAGCTATTCTATTCATATCGTCGTGAAGTGATTACGGGGCGTACAGCATCTATGATCTGGATGGAATAGTAGATATATTGGACTAAGCTTTATTCTATGTATAAGAACCGAAATAATCATCAGGGGAAGAGAAATGGTGCAAAAGAAGAAGAATAAATCACTCAGTTTCAGCGAGAGTGTCAATTTCATGGTTGATCGCGCATTGACCGTTCTTGATATAGATTCTGGCATTGCCGCCGCTCTCAAATCCTGTAATTCAACTATAAAAGTCAATTTCCCTGTAGAGATTAACGGCAAAATAGAAGTATTTACCGGTTGGCGGTCTGTCCATAGTGACCATAGGTTGCCATCGAAGGGCGGTATTCGTTTCGCCCCAATTGTTAATGAAGATGAGGTCGAGGCCTTGGCATCACTAATGACTTACAAGTGTGCCATCGTCGATGTGCCGTTTGGCGGTTCAAAAGGTGGGTTATTAATCGATCCTTCCAAGTATAAACGAGATGACTTACAAAAAATCACTCGAAGATTTGCACGAGAGCTTGTTAGAAAAGGCTTTCTCAGTCCTGCTAAAAATGTTCCTGCACCTGATATGGGTACGGGAGAAAGGGAAATGGCCTGGATTGCTGACACCTATAAACACCTTCATCCTGAAGATATAAATTACACTGCATGCGTCACAGGTAAACCAGTTGCCCATGGCGGCATCGTCGGCAGAACCGAAGCAACCGGCCGTGGTGTTGTTTATGCGATACGTGAATTTTTTCGCAATGCCGATGATGTCCAGGCAGCAGGACTTAAACCTGGCCTCGGTGGTAAACGCATCGTAGTTCAAGGGCTGGGAAATGTAGGTTACTACGCAGCGAAACTCCTGGATGAGGAAGATGAAAGTAAAATTATTGCTATCGTTGAACGTGATGGCGTATTAATAAATGAAAATGGCCTCTGTGTCGAAGATGTTAGGATGCATATAAATGAACACAAAACAATCAAGGGATTCCCTGATGCCACTTTCTCAGAAGATGGTGCATCAGGTCTAGAAATAGAGTGTGACATCTTAATCCCTGCAGCCATGGAAGCACAGATCACTAAATCGAATGCTGAAAATATTAAAACCAAACTAATCGTTGAAGCAGCAAATGGACCAGTGACTTTTGAAGCCGATGATATCCTACGTCAAAGTGGCGTGACTATTTTACCTGATGCCTATGTCAATGCAGGCGGTGTAACAGTTTCATATTTTGAATGGGTTCGGAACCTTGCTCATATTCGGTTTGGTAGAATGGAAAGGCGACACGATGAAATGCGTGGCGCTCAATTGTTGCAAGCACTGGAAACGATGACAGGAAAACCAACCGAAGACTGGATGCAAAAAGAACTAGCTTATGGTGCCAACGAACTCGATCTGGTTCGGTCTGGGCTTGATGATACGATGCGTAATAGTTATCAACAACTAAAGGAAGCCTATAACTCAAATGATAATATTAATGATTTTAGGACCGCAGCATATGTTGTCGCGATTCAAAAATTAGTACGCTCATATATAGATATCGGTGTTTTTTAATACAAAGATAATCATCATATTTTTGCAGGCATTAATTTATTAATCGTCTTGGAAACACTTGAATCTGCGCTGAATGGCCTTATCTATTACCTAGTAGATTTAATTTAGTAGATTTAATTCAAGGCTAAAATAATGCGACCCGATAAATTAACAACGAAGTTACAAATGGCACTGGCTGAAGCGCAAAGCATCGCCGTTGGACGTGATCACCAATATATAGAACCCGCACATTTGGCACATAGCCTGTTAAATCAGGACGGTGGAACAGTTTCGCACATTCTTTCCACTTCAGGCGTCAATCTAAATAAGCTTGGAGCCGAACTCGTTAAATTGCTCGACACGATGCCTACGGTGAGTGGTTCATCAGGTGATGTACATATCAGCAGAGATCTTGAACGATTATTAAACGTGATGGATAAAACTGCTCAGGACAGAAAAGATGACTATGTTGCAAGTGAACTCTTCGCCATAGCCGCACTAGAGGATAAAGGCAGACTAGGTGATATTTTCCGAGAATGTGGTGCAGAAAAAAATAAACTAAATGACGCCATAGATAAATTACGTGGCGGTGAAAAGGTCAATGATTCAAATGCCGAAGACAACCGGCAAGCACTGGAAAGATACACCACTGACCTAACGGCGCTTGCCGAAAAAGGAAAACTTGATCCCGTTATTGGACGTGATGAAGAGATTCGTCGGACTATCCAAGTATTACAACGGCGCACTAAAAATAATCCTATTCTGATTGGTGAGCCTGGTGTTGGTAAAACTGCAATTGTTGAAGGTCTGGCACAACGTATCCTTAATGGTGAAGTCCCCGAATCATTAAAAAATAAAAGATTATTAGCGCTTGATATGGGCGCACTAATCGCTGGCGCCAAATTTCGTGGTGAATTTGAAGAACGCTTAAAAGCCGTTTTAAATGATCTGTCTAAACAGGAAGGACAAATTATTTTATTCATTGATGAAGTACATACCATGGTCGGTGCCGGAAAAGCAGAAGGCGCAATGGATGCCGGTAATATGTTAAAACCGGCTCTGGCACGAGGCGAGCTACACTGTATTGGCGCTACAACCCTCAATGAATATCGTGAAAATATTGAAAAGGATGCTGCTCTGGAACGGCGTTTCCAAAAAGTACTCGTCAATGAACCTACTGTTGAGGACACCATCGCAATTCTACGTGGTTTAAAAGAACGCTACGAAGTACACCATAATGTGCAAATAACTGATCCAGCTATTGTCGCTGCGGCAACCTTATCTAATCGCTACATCACTGATCGGCAATTACCCGATAAAGCCATCGATTTGATTGATGAATCTGCGAGTCGGATTAGCATTGAGATTGATTCAAAACCAGAGTCTATGGATCGACTTGAACGTCGCGTCATCCAAATGAAGATAGAGCGCGAAGCATTAAAGAAAGAAACCGATGCAGCCTCAATTAAACGCCTCGAACTACTCGAAGAGGAAATTAAAAAGTTTGAACGTGAATTTACCGATCTGGAAGAAATATGGATATCCGAAAAAGCGGCCTTACAAGGTACGCACAACATTAAAGAACAACTGGAACAGGCAAGACTCAACTTTGAAGCTGCCAAACGTGGTGGTGATTTAAGCCGTATGTCGGAACTTCAGTACGGCGTTATCCCAGGACTTGAAAAACAACTGGATATGGCAAGTCAGGCGGACATGCAAGAGATGACGCTACTTCGGAACAAAGTAACTGAGAATGAAATTGCAGAAGTCGTTGCACAATGGACCGGTATACCAGTTAGTAAGATGTTGGAAGGTGAGCGTGAAAAGCTACTATCCATGGAAGGCATATTACATGGTCGTGTCATCGGTCAAGAACAAGCCATTACAGCGGTATCCAATGCTATTCGTCGCTCGCGTGCGGGGCTTTCCGATCCAGATAAACCCAATGGTAGTTTTCTATTCCTTGGCCCGACAGGTGTTGGAAAAACCGAGCTTTGTAAAAGTCTTACGGAATTTTTATTCGATAGCGAAGAGGCAATGATCCGCATCGACATGTCCGAATATATGGAAAAACATGCTGTAGCGAGACTAATCGGTGCACCACCGGGTTATGTTGGCTATGAGCAAGGCGGCTATTTAACTGAAGCCGTCCGCCGTCGCCCATATAGTCTGATATTGTTGGATGAGATCGAAAAAGCGCATGCCGATGTCTTTAACATCTTGTTACAAGTACTTGATGATGGGCGTTTAACGGATGGACATGGTCGCACCGTTGATTTTCGCAATACCGTTATCGTTATGACCTCTAATCTCGGCTCTAACCTGATACAAGAAATGTCCGCTGATTCTGAATACGCCAATATGAAAGAAGTGGTGCTAAATGAAGTCAGTAACTATTTTAGACCTGAGTTTCTCAATCGCATCGATGAAGTTGTCGTTTTCCACGCCTTGATACAAAAGCAGATTATGGCAATTGCAGAAATTCAGGTCGATCGATTACGTAGTAGGTTACTTGATCAGGATATCTCTCTTGAATTGAGCCCAGAAGCTATAAACAATCTAGGCTTGGTAGGATTTGACCCCGTTTATGGTGCGCGGCCGCTAAAACGTGTCATTCAGGACAAACTTGAGACGCCAATCGCAGAAAGAATACTTTCCGGCCAATATAGTGCTGGATCTTTGATAAAAATAGATGTTATCAATGGAAAATTAGATTTTTCTGATCTTGATACCGATGCAGCCTGACTGAAATTTTGACCAATTATTAATAAATAATGCGGATTTATATATTTTGGAGTAATTAGAAC
>JBLHKL010000027.1:0-21064 GCA_047618295.1 Gammaproteobacteria bacterium
ATTGGCGTTGAGACGGGTGGTTCGAATGTACAGTTTGCTGTAAACCCTAAAAATGGTGAGTTGATTGTAATTGAAATGAATCCACGTGTTTCGCGTTCATCTGCTTTGGCATCAAAAGCAACCGGTTTTCCGATTGCACGAGTTGCTGCAAAATTAGCTGTCGGTTACACGCTTGATGAACTTGATAATGAAATTACCGGTGGTGCAACGCCAGCTTCATTTGAACCCAGTATCGATTACATAGTTACCAAGATACCTCGTTTCACTTTTGAAAAATTCCCGCAGGCAGATGATCGGCTGACGACACAAATGAAATCAGTTGGTGAAGTCATGGCCATGGGCCGCACTTTTCAAGAGTCATTGCAAAAAGCAATTCGTGGTATGGAAACGGGTGTTACCGGTTTTAATGAAATTGTTGATGAATCCTCTGAAAATATTTTAGAAGAAATTGAAAAAGAATTACGCGTACCACGTGCTGATCGACTTTGGTATGTTGCAGATGCATTTCGACATGGTTTAAGTATTGAAGAAGTTTTTGATATTTGTTTTATTGATCCGTGGTTCTTAGTGCAGATACATGATCTTGTTGAAGAAGAAAATAAACTAAGAAAAGAAGGCGTTTCTTCTCTAACAAAAGAAAGATTAAGAGCATTAAAACGCAAAGGTTTTTCTGATGAAAGATTAGCAGAGTTAGCTACTATATCTCAATCGGAAGTACGCCAATTAAGAATGGATAATAATATTCGTCCTGTTTTTAAACGTGTTGATTCCTGTGCCGCGGAATTTGAATCAGCAACGGCCTATATGTATTCAAGTTATGATGCTGAATGCGAAGCCGCACCAACTGATAGACAAAAAATCATGGTGCTAGGTGGCGGTCCTAACCGAATTGGCCAGGGCATTGAGTTTGATTATTGTTGTGTGCAAGCGGTGTTTGCTATGCGCGATGCAGGTTATGAAACTATTATGGTTAATTGTAATCCTGAAACAGTATCTACCGATTACGATACCTCCGACCGACTTTATTTTGAACCATTAACACTTGAAAACGTATTAGATATTGTTGAGATTGAAAAGCCTTATGGCGTTATTGTGCAATACGGTGGCCAAACACCACTAAAATTAGCGCGTGATTTGGAAGCAGCCGGTGTACCCATTATTGGCACCAGTCCTGACTCAATCGATCTTGCTGAAGACAGAGAGCGTTTTCAAAAGCTACTCGAAGAAATTGGTTTGAAACAACCACCGAATAGAACAGCAAGAAATGTTGAACAAGCGGTTAATGGTGCAAAAGAAATTGGTTATCCATTAGTAGTAAGACCATCTTATGTTTTAGGTGGTAGAGCAATGGAGATTGTTTATGGCGAAGACGATCTTAGAAACTATATGGAAAACGCTGTAAAAGTTTCTAATGATTCACCGGTATTACTCGATCGATTTTTAGACGATGCCATTGAAGTTGATGTTGATGCGATTTCAGATGGAAAAGATGTTTGTATTGCTGGAATCATGGAACATATTGAACAAGCTGGTGTGCATTCTGGTGATTCAGCCTGTTCTCTGCCTCCGCATAGTCTAAATGAATCTATACAGGATCAACTTGCTGAACAAGTTGGCGCGATGGCGCGTGGGTTAAATGTTATTGGCTTAATGAACACGCAATTTGCCATTCAAGGTAAAGATATCTATGTATTGGAAGTTAATCCTCGTGCGTCACGAACAATACCGTTTGTTTCAAAAGCAACCGGAATGCCTATCGCTAAGATTGCGGTGAATTGTATGGTGGGTAATAGCCTTGCCTCGCAGGGTATAACTGATATCCCTGTGCCTGAATATTATTGTGTTAAAGAATCAGTTTTTCCGTTTATTAAATTCTTAGGTGTTGATCCATTACTCGGACCTGAAATGAAATCAACCGGTGAAGTCATGGGTGTTGGTAAGACTTTTGGTGAAGCTTTTGCCAAAGGTCAGTTTGCTGCGGGAGAATCATTTCCTGTATCAGGCAAAGCCTTTATCAGTGTGAAAGAAATTGATAAAGAAAATGCAGTTATTGTTGCGAGAGAACTAGTTGCACTGGGTTATGAACTTTTTGCTACTAGTGGTACTTGCAAGGTATTGAACGAAGCGGGAATAACATGTGAACGGGTAAATAAGGTAAGAGAAGGGCAGCCTCATATTGTTGATATGTTGAAAAATGATGCAATTGATTTAATTGTTAATACCACAGAGGGTAAAAAGGCGATTGCAGATTCATACTCAATTAGAAGAACGGCACTTCAACACAAGGTCTTCTACACAACCACAATAGCGGGTGCAATGGCAACTATGGAAGCATTGAAACAAAGAGATAGTGTTGGTGTAAATAGTCTACAAGATTTACATAAAGGAGTAATCGTATGAGTCAAACACCTATGACTGTAAGAGGCGCGGAAAAATTAAAAGAAGAACTGCACAAACTCAAAACAGTAGACCGTCAACGAATCACCAAAGCGATTGCTGAGGCTCGCGCGCATGGTGATCTAAGTGAGAATGCTGAATACCATGCCGCACGCGAACAACAAAGTTTTGCTGAAGGTCGTGTCAATACCATTGAGACGGCCTTGGCCGATGCACAGATAATTGATGTCACTACGGTTGATGCCGAAGGTCGTATTGTCTTTGGTGCGACTGTCAAACTATTGAATATCGATACTGATGCAGAGGTCACTTACCAGATAGTTGGTGAACAAGAAGCCGATATAAATGAGGGATTGATTTCGATAACGTCACCTATTGCAAGAGCATTAATTGGAAAACAGCAAGATGACGCAGTTGATGTAAATGCACCGAGTGGGGTAATTGAGTACGAAGTCCTCGAAGTGAAGTACATATAAAAAATGCACTTTTTCCGCGATAGCGGCGTCAACCCCGTGCTCAAATCCTCATGTATTATTTATACATTCCGGTTTTCCGCGCGGCGTTTCCTTGCTCTCACGAAAAAATCACTATTTTTAATGTATTCGTACAGTGAATTTTGTGAGTAATTAACTGTGTTCTGATGGCCAAAAAATCTAATAAACAATGGCTACACGCACAAAATAAAGATCAATATGTAAAGCAGGCGCGTGATTCGCACTACCGTTCACGCGCTATATACAAACTTCAGGAAATTGACCAAAAAGATAAACTAATCAAACCAAATGCCTGTGTTGTTGATTTGGGCTCAGCACCAGGAAGTTGGTCGCAATACGCCAGCGAACAAGTTAAAGCTAATGGTCGAGTAATCTCGGTCGATATATTACCCATGGACCCGATTGAACGGGTGTTATTTATTCTAGGTGATTTTACCGACGAAGCAGTTGAAAACGAGTGTATAGGACATATAGGCAAACAGGGCGCCGATCTTGTAATTTCAGATATGGCCCCCAACTTAACAGGTATCAGGATAACTGATCAGGCGCGAAGCCTTGCTTTGGCGGAATTAGTCTATGATTTTTGCCATCAAGTACTTAAGCCAGGTGGCGATTTAGTCATCAAATTGTTTGAGGGCGCTGGAACGAATGAATATAGGCAATTATTGAAGGAACGATTTGCCAAGGTAATGACTCGAAAACCAGATGCATCGCGTGATCAGTCCCGGGAATTCTATGTTTTAGCCCGTTCGTATAGGTTATAGTAGAAATATGAAATCATTTATTATTGAGGTTTATTGATTTGAACGACATGGCAAAAAATCTGGTCTTATGGGTAATTATCGCCCTGGTCTTGATGATGGTATTCAACAAATATGATAACCCGGCATTGTCTGGGGATATTACCTATTCTCAATTTATCTCTTATGTGAAAACAGGCCAAATTGCCTCCGTGGGGATTGAGGGAAGCTCAATTACTGGTCATATGTCTGACGGTAATCGACTATTTACTACGTATAGTCCTGAAACCAGTAACGACGCCTTGATAGGCACACTATTAGAAAACAATGTCGAAATTAAGGGTATTGAGCCTAATAAAAATTCATTTTGGGCACATGCGCTAATCTCGTGGTTTCCTATTCTGTTGTTACTTGGTATCTGGATTTATTTTATGCGTCAGATGCAAGGTGGCGGTGGCGGTCGTGGAGCAATGTCGTTTGGTAAGAGCCGTGCGCGATTATTAGGCGAAGACCAGATTAAGATCACCTTCAATGATGTTGCTGGTGTGGAAGAGGCAAAAGATGAAGTAGCAGAGTTAGTCGAATTTTTACGTGATCCTGGAAAATTCCAAAAACTGGGTGGCAAGATACCCTCTGGTGTCTTAATGGTAGGGTCTCCTGGTACCGGTAAAACTTTATTAGCAAAAGCCATCGCTGGTGAAGCGAAGGTACCTTTCTTTACGATATCAGGTTCTGATTTTGTTGAGATGTTTGTTGGTGTCGGCGCTTCTCGTGTACGTGATATGTTTGAACAGGCTAAGAAACAAGCGCCATGTATTATTTTTATTGATGAGATCGATGCCGTAGGTCGTCATCGTGGTGCTGGTTTAGGTGGTGGACACGACGAACGTGAGCAAACTTTAAACCAATTATTGGTAGAGATGGATGGTTTTGAAGGCAATGAAGGTGTGATTGTCATTGCCGCAACAAACCGTCCCGATGTATTAGATCCTGCTTTATTAAGACCGGGGCGTTTTGACCGTCAGGTTGTTGTGCCACTACCTGATATTCGCGGTCGTGAACAAATCCTCAAGGTCCATATGCGCAAGGTTGCTTTGGGTGATGATATAAAAGCTAATGTCATTGCGCGTGGCACACCGGGATTCTCTGGTGCTGATTTGGCTAATTTGGTTAATGAGGCTGCACTATTTGCAGCGCGTGCCAATAAAAAATTAGTTGAGATGGAAGAATTCGAGCGCGCCAAAGACAAGATTATGATGGGTGCAGAACGTCGTTCCATGGTGATGGGTGAGGAAGAGAAAAAACTCACCGCATATCACGAAGCGGGTCATGCAATTGTTGGTCGATTGATGCCATCACATGATCCAGTTTACAAGGTATCAATAATTCCACGTGGACGCGCATTGGGCGTCACTATGTTCTTACCAGAAGAAGATCGTCTTAGTTATTCTAAGCAATTACTAGAATGTCAGATCTCGACTTTATTTGGTGGCCGAATTGCAGAAGAACTGATCTTTGGTGCAGACATGGTTACCACCGGAGCAAGTAACGATATTGAACGAGCAACATTGCTAGCACGTAATATGGTAACTAAATGGGGTTTGTCAGAAAAACTGGGCCCTTTGACCTATAGCGAAGAAGATGGTGAAGTCTTTCTGGGTCACTCAGTGACACAACATAAGGCCATCTCTGATGAAACATCCCATACTATCGATGAAGAGATCCGTTGCATCATTGACAAGAACTATGCGCGCTCAGAGAAAATCCTGAAAGAAAACGAAGATAAGCTTCATAGTATGGCCGAAGCGCTAATAAAGTATGAGACGATAGACGCTGATCAAATTGATGATCTTATGGAAGGAAAGACACCCAGACCGCCATCAGGTTGGGATGACAGTGATGATGATGGTTCTTCTTCTGCCAAGAAAAAGAACAAGCCTAAAGCAAAATCTTCAAAAGAAGATGATGCACCTTCAGGTGAGCCTCCAGCAAAACCTGCATAATATAACTACAAACCTGTGAAGTATTTATTACTTCACAGGTTTCGTTTTTATCCGCACAATAGTGTTACCTATAATCTGATCGATAAGTGAACTACGATTAATACCAACAGCAGGAAATATTTCGGTACCGATGGCATTCGTGGCATTGTCGGTGAGGGTGTCATCACACCTGACTTTATTATGAAACTCGGTTGGGCAGCAGGGCGAGTGCTTGCAAAAAAAGGCAATGGTCCTGTTCTGATAGGTAAAGATACGCGGATATCAGGCTATATGTTTGAGTCAGCGCTTGAGGCAGGTCTATCTGCGGCAGGGGTTGATATACGCTTACTAGGCCCTATGCCAACCCCCGGTATAGCCTATTTAACTAAGAATACACGCGCCCAGGCAGGCATTGTAATTAGCGCATCACATAATCCATTCTATGATAATGGTATTAAATTCTTTTCAGGTGACGGTACTAAACTACCCGATCAAGTTGAGCATGAAATTGAGTATGAATTAAATTTACCAATGCAAACCGTGCATTCACGTCATCTTGGTAAGGCACGACGCATAACAGATGCACCGAGACGTTACATCGAGTTTTGTAAATCAAAGCTACATAATGATGTTGATTTTAATGGACTGAGAATTGCCGTGGATTGTGCCAATGGCGCAACCTATCACATTGCACCCAAGGTCTTTGAAGAATTAGGTGCAGAAGTATTTATCCATGCAGCAACACCAGACGGACTAAACATTAATGATGAGTGTGGTGCGACGTCCCCCGCAGCATTACAAGCCCTGGTGAAAGAGTCACGTGCTGATGTCGGCATAGCATTGGACGGAGATGGTGATCGTTTAATAATGGTTGACGAACAGGGAAAGGTAATTGATGGAGATGATATTCTTTATGCCATTGCGCAGTTAGATACGGAAAAACTAAATGGTGCCGTTGTTGGTACCGTGATGAGTAACCTGGGCCTGGAACATGCGATAAAAGATCTGCAGTTAGATTTTTTAAGGGCTTCAGTTGGTGATCGTTATGTTATGGAGTTATTACTGAAAGAAAAATTGGTCTTGGGCGGAGAAACATCAGGACATATTATTAATCTTGATCGCACAACAACAGGAGATGGAATCATAGCTGCACTTCAAGTACTAGAGGCTATGAAAGTAACAGAGAAAAAATTGTCAGAGCTGGTTGGCACTATCAAAAAGTTTCCACAAATAATGAAGAACGTAAAACTTAAAAAGAAAATTGATATTGCTTCCAATAATGAAATTAATGATGCCATCAAGCATGCTGAAAATGCACTCGGCGATTCGGGACGAGTAGTACTAAGACCTTCTGGCACAGAACCCTTAGTAAGAGTTATGGTAGAAGGTGAAAACCAACAGCAAGTAGAAACATTGGTTGATCAGCTTTCAACTACAGTTAGTGAAGTAGTAAAAAAATCACTTTAAACCATAAAAGTGATTAACTAAAAGTTACAACTTGCTGATTGAATTAGAACTCAATCATATCCTCTTCTTCGGCGATGATAAAACTTGGTGCGCCACCCGTCGAAATTTCAGCGGCATGCGCCAAGACTTCTTTTCCTGCATCTGATTGAGTACTGGTTAGCAATGCATCAATAGAAGGAAAATATATTTCAGTGGTACGGTGATATGATGGAAGAATATGATGGGCATGAGGAAGTGCTGTCGTTGACACGATCTTTGTCTTGCCATCCAGTTTTTCAGTTATTAGAGGAATATGCTCCCCCTTGTAGAGATGATCAAAAGCGTAAACATCAAGTGGATGAGGGTATTTAATAATCATTTTTACATTAGCCATGCTGTATACCTCCTAATTAATCACTTATTTTTTTACTTATATTTCAGAGTACATTTAAACAGCTAAATTCACGTTATTCACTATATAAGATAGAACATAATGCCTGTTAAATCAAGATGCCTGCATAGTCATAAGCAATTGATAGAAGTATAAATAAATTAATTTTTTATTGAGTTTATTGCAAGGTTTTTATTAAAGGTAAAACTAAGACTTTAATAGATAAAATCATCGCTTTTTAACGTTAATACCCAAACCGACTGACCATGAAAAACAAGCCGTAGTTGGTGGTATCTAAAATCAAATAGATGCCTGCACGCATCTTAAAACACCATAGTCGTATTCTTCATTTAAGGCTTCATAGAGTGGTTTGAGTCGGTTCTTATCATCGTCTTCCATCGTTTCAATGGTATAAACAATCTCGTCGAATTGACCATCATCAAGATCAAGTACGTCACGTACTTCTAGCAAGCCGACTTCAATAGCATCAGCCAGATGTGTGTAAATGGTGCTGATGTTTTTATCACGTTGTTCTGCGATTTTTTCAATACTGAACTCTTGCTGATAGAGCATCAATGTTTCGTTAATTGTTTTACTTAGGTTGTTATCGAGTAACGCAGCTAGAGGGTGTTTTGCAATCTCGCTAAGAAACTGTTTGCCGTAACGTTGTAGCTTTTGTTCTCCGATCCCTGATATACGTAGCATACCGTCAGATGAGGACGGTCTTTTCTTCACCATTTCTTGTAAGGTCGTGTCATGGAATATGACATAGGGGGGCACGCCAGCTTTATCTGCTAATGTCGTACGTAAGGCTCGTAAGGCATCCCATAAGGTTTGATCTTGTGGACGGACAACAGATTTTTGTTTTGCTTCCTTTGTGATTTTTTCTTCTTGAGATTGTTTTCTTAAATCAAGTTTATGCTCGCCACGTAATACTGGACGACATTTTTCGGTAAGGCGTAATGCGCCATGACGTTCCATGTCGATGTCGATATATCCCAGAGCAATTAGTTGCCTGAACACACTGCGCCATTCTGTGGTTGATAAATCTTTACCTATAGCAAAGGTACTGAGTTGGTCGTGTCCATTTCGTTGGATACGTTCATCTTTTTTCCCCATCAAAATATCAACGATATAATTCACACCAAAGCGTTGTTCTGTTCGATATATTGCGGATAGCGCTTTTTGCGCTGATTCAGTCGCATCCCATTTCTCCGGTGGGCTAAGACAATTGTCGCATGCACCGCAATTTTCAGTTGATGATTCATCAAAATATTCGAGCAAGGCATGGCGTCGGCAAGTGATCAGTTCACAAAGCCCGAGCATTGATTCGAGCTTGTGGTGTTCAACGCGTTTATGAATTTCATCGGCATTAGAGTTCAACATAAATTGCCGCAAGGTAATCACATCTTTTAAACCATAGGCCATCCAGGCATTGGCAGGTTCGCCATCGCGACCACCACGGCCTGTTTCCTGGTAATAAGCCTCCACACTTTTGGGTAGGTTTAGATGTGCGACAAAGCGAACATCGGGTTTATCTATTCCCATGCCAAAAGCAATTGTTGCAACAATAATGACACTATCCTCGCGCAAGAAACGGTGTTGGTTTTTTTGTCGTATCTCTTGAGACAAGCCTGCGTGATAAGGTAATGCTATCCGTCCTTGATCGCTCAACCACTCAGCTATAGCTTCGACACTCTTACGCGACAAGCAATAAACTATCCCGGCATCGTCTTTATGATTTTCTTCAAGAAAACGCCATAATCGATTTTTAGGATTATTCCCCTCCGAGATAGCATAGGTAATATTTGGTCGGTCAAAACTATTAACGTAAACCTTGGCCTCTTCCAATTGCAGCTGTGAAATAATCTCTTCACGTGTGCGTTGGTCGGCTGTTGCCGTCAGTGCAATACGCGGAATAGAAGGGTAGCGTTCATGTAATATTTTCAGACGTTGATATTCTGGTCGAAAATCATGACCCCATTGCGACACACAGTGCGCTTCGTCGATAGCGAATAAAGAAACCTGACATCGATCCAGCAGAAATTGCATGTGATTAGTCAGTAGCCTCTCTGGTGCCACGTAGACAATATCTAGCTCGTTATTGGCTAATTGTTGTTCGACTGATTGTGCTTCATCATGACTCATACTAGAATTGAGAAAGGCGGCGCTGACCCCAAGTTGTTTTAAGGCATCAACTTGATCCTGCATTAAGGCAATCAGCGGTGATATCACAATCGCCGTACCATCAAGCACCAGTGCCGGGAGTTGGTAACATAAGGACTTACCGCCACCGGTTGGCATTAATACGAGTGCATCATTGCCATTCAGTATTTCCTGAATAATGTCTTCTTGATGATGGCGGAACTGTTCGTAACCAAAAGTGGATTTTAAAATCGCTTGCGCGCGCTTCATTCAGGGGGTCATCCTATGACGGAAATTGTTATTGCTGATGTAATAAAAAAGGTGCTGTTTTAATCAAGACAGGATTGTACTATACAAATATTCTTAATAACTTACTGATAGCCTTAAGCAGCAAGAAAAATATTGTTATAGTGTTTGTCTGTTCGAAAAATAAATCTGACACGAATGGCACTTACTAAGCTTCAAAGACAATATTTTTTCTCGTTTGTCATCCCCGCGCAGGCGGGGATCTAGTGAATACAATGCGTCCTGTCTCACTGGATTCCCGCAACATGCCTTATACATGGTCATCAATGTGACTGAGAATACGAAAGACTTTGTTAAGCAATGTGCATCGCTTCCTGCGTTAATAGAGACAATAAAAAAAGAACATAAGGTTGATAAACTGTATGCCAGTTTGGCCTTTGGATCTGATTATTGGGATGATATTTATACGAAGAGTAAACCACAACGGTTAAAGACGTTTGCTGAGCTAGGTAAAGGCGATGTTACTGCCCCCGCTACCGGTGGTGGTGTCTTTCTGCATATCCATGCTGATAGAAAAGATATGATTTATGTCTTGGCGACAGAATTTATCAAACCAATAAAAAAAATATTCAGGTCCTCGATTAAGTCGAGGGGTTTTATTATCTAGATGACCGTGACCTCACGGACTTTATTGATGGTACCGAAAACCCCGAAGGTGAAGAACGTGCCGAAGTAGCATTAATAGACGACGAGTCTGAGTTTAATGGTGGTAGCTATCTCCTGGCACAACGTTATGTACACAACTTACCTAAATGGCAAACGGTAGCTGATGACGATCAGGAAAAAATTATCGGACGTACTAAAGCAGACAGCGTAGAGCTTGATGATGATGTAATGCCGGAGACTTCACATGTCAGCAGGGTGGTTATAGAAGAAGACGGTGAAGAACTTGAAATCGTTCGACATAGCCTGCCTTATGGTCAGGCTTCAGGCGAGGCAGGTTTGTTTTTTCTTGCCTATAGCAAAGACAACACTATTCTGGAAAAGATGCTGGCTAATATGTTCGGCACCAGTGGCGATGGCTTACATGATCACTTAATGAATTACACCACAACAAAAAGTGGCGCTTATTTCTTTGCGCCGTCTGTGGAGATGCTAGAAGGATTGAGTAGTTAGATGCTTAAAAAAGAAGCTTGCCACAGAGAGTAAAAATGTTTTAATGTTGCATTTGATTCAAAGCTGACACCCAAGTTAATTATTCTTGATTTCTGCTATCCAACGAAAGTGGGTGCCCGGTTGAATCCTTTAAACTAGAACTATCGGCCAGAAGAGGAAGTAACGCTTTGCTAAGGGGCAGCCGAAACGCAGTGTAGGCTGTCCCGTGGAGCCAGCACTTTTTGCTGGTGGAGCGAACTTGAGCAACTTGTTATGCATTTATTTGTGAGCAATTGGCTTGTCTGTAAATAAGTAATCTTTTAATTCTTTATCAAAACGGGGATCTTGTCTTCTAATCCATTCCAGCACCATCGCTGCATGTTCTTTTTCTTCATCACGGTTGTGAGCAAGGATTGCTTTCAACTCCTCATTTTTACAAGCATCAACTCTTTGATTGTACCAGTCCACCGCTTCAAGCTCTTCCATAAGTGATGTGATAGCTCTGTGCATATCTCTGGTTTCATTCGAGAGCTCACTTATTGGTTCGTGATAACCTTCATTTGACATCTTTATCTCCTCGATAAATGGTATTTAGATTGTGATGCATAACGTCGCAAATAACTTGCACATTTGTAGTGAGCAGCGCGAACGAAAAATGTGTCAATGTTGATTTGTATTGTTATCGTTTTCTTCCTCTACTTTTTCTATAGTTGCACTTAACTTTTGATATACACCGAGTGCCACAATTAAAATCGCTGATACCACAATGAGTAAAGCCGGATACAGCAAAAGGGTAAGATCTTTTGTTCCTGCATTAAATATATAAACCAACCCTTCAATGCTGACTGCAATAGCAATGATCACCATTATTTTTGTAATTGTTCTTCTTGCTTCTACAGGATCGCGAAGCTCTTTATTCTTAAATACTTCTTCTTCCATCATATACTTTGCAACATCAATAATGGCTGCAGATATTATTATTGCACCTACAGACTGAAGCATTAATGAAATAAACCCAGCTTCCTCCTTAATGCTGAAAATGACCTCATAAACAGACCATCCCATAATTATTAGGGATAGGGCTAAAAGAATTAAAGCCGCGAACAGATTAGCTCCAGAGAATATAATATTAAATATTTTTTCCATGATTTGACCTTTATGAATTTTCAACTAATGACGCCCTGTCTGACATCGATGTAATACGCATAACAATCTGATTATAAGGAAAGGGTCCTTATAATCATTACTAACAGGAAACCCGACTAATTTTGTGAGCTATTTTTGCAATAAAGTTATGTTCTTGTTTTTCTAGTTAATTTAACCATTCTGTTATTTTCCTTGTTTCTATTATATGTGAACAACTCTATATAATAATTACTAATTTAGATAGAGTTAAAACTTCTGCTTTGGGTCGGTAGTTACAGGTTATCACTTTAACTTTAATGGCTGCTATGTATTTGTAAGCAGTCGTTTAAATAATTTTGTTTTTCTCTGTATACTCTGTGGCTAAATCAGTTTAAAATTTAATTGATTTATAATTTTCATCTTTAAACCCAACGAAATATTTTTTATTCACATCTAACACAGGTCGTTTAATGATCGTTGGGTTCTCTAATATTAATTCAACGGCTTGAGTTTTATTCTTAAAATCTTTTTCTTCGTCTGATAGTTTACGCCAGGTTGTGCCGCGTTTATTGATCAGCGTTTCAAGATCGATCTGTTTCAGAAAATTATTAACGAGAGTTTTATCGGTGCCATCGATGCGGAAGTCATGGAAGGTATAAGGCACGGAATTGGCGTCTAACCATTTCCGTGCCTTTTTAACCGTGTCGCAGTTCTTTATGCCATAGAGTGTTACGGATGCCATTTTCGTTGGGTGCTTCTAAAAATTGTGATTTTTTTGTGAGAGCAAGGAAGTACCGCGCGCAAAACCGGAATGTATATGATGCATACATGAGGATTTGAGCACGGAGCTGACGCCGCTTACCATGAATAATTTAATAAAGAACGGCATATCAATCGCGAAAAAAGTGTATTTTTAGAAGTGGCCATTAGACGTCGCGTAATATTTCGTTTATACCAACTTTGCTTAATGTCTTCTCATCAACTGTCTTCACGATAACGGCGCAATACAAACTGTATTTACCATCATTCGATGGCAGGTTGCCTGAAACGACTACTGAGCCGGGTGGGATATAACCATAGGTGACTTCGCCGGTTGCACGATCAAAGATACGTGTGCTTTGACCAAGGTAAACGCCCATGGAAATAACAGAGCCTTGACCAACGATGACTCCCTCAACCACTTCTGAACGCGCGCCGATAAAACAATTGTCTTCAATGATAGTGGGGTTTGCTTGTAAAGGTTCTAGAACACCACCGATACCGACGCCACCAGAGAGATGAACGTTTTTACCAATCTGCGCGCATGAACCAACTGTGGCCCAAGTATCGACCATCGTACCGCTATCGACGTAGGCACCGATGTTGACAAAGCTTGGCATCAACACGACGTTTTGCCCGATATAACTACCACGCCTTACCGTTGCGTTTGGAACAACGCGTGCGCCTGTTTCGATAAAGTTGGTCTTGTTATACCCGTAGAACTTATTAGGGACTTTGTCGTAGTAATTAGTCAGGCCACCTTGCATAACGACATTATTTTCAAGTATGAAAGAAAGCAGTACGGCTTTTTTCAACCATTGATTGACCACCCAATCGCCATCGACCTTTTCTGCTATACGAAGTTGACCACTGTCGAGTTTCCAGATGATGTCTTCAACAGCATCTTTGATTTCTTTATTGGCTGCATCGGGTTCGAGTTCAGCTCGGTTATCAAATGCGTCATTAATTAGCTTTTCTAAATCACTCATATTTTTTTCCTGATTTTAAAATGAATTCTGTATAAATTGTTTAATTCGGTTTGCGGCTTCGATGCATTCTTCTACTGCTGGTACCAATGCAATGCGAGCGCGGTTTCTGCCGGGATTATTACTGTCTATATCGCGGGACAAATAAGAGCCAGGTAATACTTTGACATTCTCGCTTGTATATAAATTTCTTGCAAAGTCTGTGTCAGAGAAGGGCAGTTTAGGCCACAGATAAAAACTGGCCGGCGGCGGTGTGACTTCTAATACTGGATTTAGTATTTCACAGACTAGAGTGAATTTTTCTCTATATTGCGCTCTATTGTGTTTGACGTGTGATTCATCACCCCAGGCGGCAATACTGGCTTTCTGAGTGTGTAAGGGCATGGCACTACCATGATAGGTTCGATATCTAAGGAAACTCTCAATTAGCGTACTATCGCCAGCAACAAAGCCAGATCGTAAACCCGGTACATTTGAGCGTTTGGAGAGACTGTGAAAAACCAGGCAGTGCTTGAATTCCGAGTTACCTAATTGATTAGCATACTCAAGCAGACCGATTGGAGGATGTGCCTCATCTTGATAAATTTCGGAATAACACTCATCAGAAGCGATAACGAAGTCGTATTTTTCGGCCAAGGCCATTAATTCTTTGACTGAATCTAAATCAACCACTGCACCAGTGGGATTTCCGGGGGAACATAAATAGATGAGTTGGCAGCGTTGCCAGATGTCTTCGGGTACTGATGTTAGATCCGGGATGAAGTTGTTATCTTCAGTGCAGTTTAGATAATAAGGTTCAGCTCCTGCGAGTAATGCGGCGCCTTCATAGATTTGATAAAAAGGATTTGGTAATACGATTACGGGTGTATCAGAATCTTTATTGATTAGTGTTTGTGCGATAGCAAACAAGGCTTCTCGCGTACCATTTACCGGCAGGACATTCTTCTCTGAGCTTACTGATGTTTGCGGTAGCTTGAATCGTTGGCATAACCAATGTGCAATCGTTTCACGCAATTCAAGCGAACCACGGGTTGTCGGATAGATGGCGACATCTCCCAGATTCGATCTTAATGCATCCAGAATAAAATCTGGTGTAGGATGCTTTGGCTCACCAATCGCAAGACTGATTGCCGATTTATCCGGGTTAATGGTCGTACCCTGGAGTAACTTTGTTAGTCGCTCAAACGGGTAAGCATGTAAATTTTCTAGTCCTGAATTCATTAAAGGTAGTGATTAGTTAATAATGGCGAAAAAGGCGGCTAAGTATATGCGATCAAACTCCTCATCCCAACCAACATCACAGCACTTTCCAGCATTATCTTGCATGGTCGCTGCTGTCCTATGGGGCTTGCTTTGGTACCCACTCAGATTATTGGAAGAAATGGGGGTTTCGGGATTATGGTCGACGTTAATTATCTATTGTTCTGCCTTGGTGTTTCTTGCTCCCGCTTGCTGGCGTTGGCGAGCTGAATTCTTACAACATAAAACGGATTATCTACTTGTTGGGGTCTTCGCTGGCTGGGCCAACCTTGCCTTTATCCTGGCCATGTTAGAAGGCGAGGTTGTTCGGGTTTTACTGCTGTTCTATTTGTCACCGATATGGGCGATCTTGTTAGCCTTTTTTATTTTGCGCGAACGTTTAACGAAGACAGGCCTGGTGGCATTAGTTTTAGCAATGTTGGGTGCGGTATTGATGTTGTGGAATCCTGAATTGTTTGACCTCAATACAATGAGCCTGGCTGATTTCTACGCTATTACCGCAGGTATGGCGTTTGCGGTGACGAATGTTGTGGTCAGAAAGATTGGAGAGGTTCCTATCGGCATGAAAATGGGGGCTGCATGGTTAGGTGTCTTAGGTCTGACGCTTTGTGGCTTGTTGATAGCACAACCTCAATTACCCGATATGACTATCCAATCAGGCATGCTTGCCTTCTTGATAGGTTTTCCAATGATGTATGTGCTGACATGGACGGCGCAATATGGTGTTACTTTTTTACCCATCCAGCGTTCCTCGGTAATATTTTTGCTGGAGATTGTTGCCGGTGCGGTGTCCGCTGCATTCTTAACAAACGAGATTGTCAGCAATCTTGAATACATTGGAGGTGCATTAATTATATTTGCTGGGTTAATTAGTGTTTTAAAGGAAAAAAATGGCGATATAAGTGCCTATAAGTCGTCCCCGACTTAGAGGTTGTCTGGTAATAATGATTCCGGTTGCAAATGCCCCTATGTAGTGCAATTTCACACTCGATTTCGTTAAATAGAATGACTATTCTCCTCAATCGATTGCAAAATTCCCCTCAAATATGTTCATTTTCACTTCGAAATATTATTACCAGACAGCCTCTTACTTGATGTATGCTTTGCGCCCGTTAAAAATAGCGTGCTTTTTATTACTTGGAATTTATTAGAACGTGACTAAAAAAATCTTAATATTACCCGGTGACGGTATCGGTCCAGAGATCGTGTCCCAGGCTGAAAAAGTGTTGGCCTTTTTGATTAATGAACGCGGTTTCGATTTGGAGCTGGAACATGGTTTGCTTGGTGGTTGTGCTGTGGATGCTGCTGGTTCTCCATTCCCGGACGAAACTCTGAACAAGGCAAAGACTGCTGCAGCTATATTATTAGGTGCCGTTGGTGGCCCAAAATGGGAGTCTATTGAGCGCTCTTTACGCCCGGAACGCGGTTTATTGGCGATTCGGTCTAGCCTTGAATTATTTGCTAATTTACGTCCAGCGGTACTGTTTCCACAATTAGCGGCGGCTTCAACCTTGAAGGAAGAAGTCGTTAGTGATCTCGATATTATGTTTGTCAGAGAACTTACCGGAGGCATCTATTTTGGCGAACCGCGTGGCATAAGAACGCTCGATGATGGACAGCGGCAAGGCTTTAATACACTTGTCTATAGTGAGAGTGAGATTGAGAGAATTGCGCGGACTGCATTTGATGTCGCGAGTAAACGTCAAGGTCGTGTTTGTTCGGTCGATAAGGCAAATGTATTAGAAGCAACCGAATTATGGCGAGAAGTCGTTAGCGATGTTGCCAAAGATTATCCTGATATTGAATTACAACATATGTACGTCGATAACGCGGCAATGCAATTGGTTCGTGCACCAAAGCAATTTGATGTGATCGTTACTACCAATATGTTTGGCGATATATTGTCTGACTTGGCGGCAATGTTAACCGGCTCGATTGGCATGTTACCGTCTGCATCCTTGGCCAGTGATGGTAGTGGGATGTATGAGCCGAGTCATGGTTCGGCGCCTGATATTGCGGGACAGGATATAGCCAACCCATTAGCGACGATATTATCTTTATCAATGTTATTACGCTATTCGCTTTCTGAAGTTCAGACAGCGGATCAAATCGAACAAGCAGTGAGTCAGGTATTGTCAGATGGGTTCAGAACGAAAGATATTCATTCTAAAGGGATGAATTGTGTGGGTACAAATGAAATGGGTGATGCGGTAGTTAAAGCGCTGTCATCAATTGCGAATTAAAAGTTAATTAAGCTATTTAAAAAATGAAGTGTTATGACAGATAAAAAATACAATGTTGCTGTTGTCGGTGCCACCGGCGCTGTTGGCGAAACCATATTGTCTATATTGGAACAACGTGATTTTCCTGTTGGGAAAGTTTATGCCTTGGCGAGTAGTCGCTCTGCGGGCAAACGAATTCAATTCAAAGGTAAGCATATAGTCGTTGAAGACCTTGAAACATTTGATTTTAGTAAGGTACAAATAGGTCTTTTTTCACCTGGCGCATCTGTGTCTGCTATCCATGCGCCACGTGCCGCTCAAGCAGGTTGTGTTGTGGTTGATAATACATCCCAATTTCGTTATGACGACGATATTCCATTGGTCGTGCCGGAAGTAAATTCACACGCCGTTGCTGATTACAAAAACAGAGGGATAATTGCTAATCCAAATTGTTCTACCATACAAATGATGGTGGCATTAAAGCCAATCTATGATGCGGTTGGGATAGACAGAATCAATGTCTGCACCTATCAAGCGGTGTCGGGCACAGGCAAAGAAGCAATTGAAGAACTCGCAAAACAAACCGCTGATCTACTGAACATGAAAGAGGTTGAATGTAATGTTTATCCAAAACAAATTGCGTTCAATGTCTTACCACACATAGATTCATTTCAGGATAATGGTTATACCAAGGAAGAGATGAAGATGGTTTGGGAAACACGGAAGATTTTTGAGGATGATTCGATCCAAGTAAATCCGACCGCTGTAAGAGTACCTGTTTTTTATGGTCATTCAGAAGCTGTGCACATTGAGACCAAAGAAAAGATCGATGTTACTACGGCCAGAAGACTGCTTGAAGAAATGCCCGGAGTGACAGTGATTGATGAGCATGCCGATGGGGGCTATCCAACCGCTGTAACCGAGGCTGCTGGAGAGGATTCTGTCTATGTTGGACGTCTTCGAGAAGACATTTCACATCCTCGCGGATTGGACATGTGGGTGGTTTCTGACAACGTCCGCAAAGGTGCTGCATTAAATAGTGTTCAAATCGCTGAAATTCTGGTAAAACACTACTTATAAACTATAGTTATCGGTTATATGTAAAGGACATTCGCAAGTTCTAAATTGCTAAAAAACGATAATAAATAGTACTAAATTACATTTAAGAATATGTAAAAAATTACAGTATTTGGGAATATATTTAATATATAAAACAATGACATAGCGTATAAACTGATGGGTGTATACAAAATATTATTTAAGCTCTTGATGTTCTCTTTTTTGGGCTTCTATACTGTTTCAGGCTATTCACTAGCACTGTCTGAGGCTGAGTTAAAATCTCATTTAAATCAAACACTTGATATCAGAATCGAGTTGAAAACGGACGATACAGCCGATATAGATGATCTCAAGGTTGAGTTAACACAATCAGTTGAAAACTATACTTCCCATTACCAGTTGAAATACGAAGTTTTGAAAAGTGGTGGGGTAAATATACTCAAGATAACCAGTAGTGAAGTAGTTCGTGAGCCCATTGTCGAATTTACATTAGACATTGGTTGGTCTGATGGACAAGTGGTTAGAGGCTACTCTTTTTTAATTGATCCGCCGGGTAATTGATTTCAAGGAAATTGAAGTAAAAATGAAACGTAAACTTTATATCGTCATCTTATTAGCTTTAGCTCCTACTTTAGTTAATGCACTAGGCTTGGGTAATCTTGATTTAAATTCAGCATTAAATGAGCCATTTGATGCAAGAGTTCAATTGCTTTCTCCTACAGCAGATGAGCTTGATTCACTTACTATTGGTTTGGCTGACAGCGAAGCTTTTGCTAGAGCAAAAATTGATCGCCCATTTATTTTAGGTAAGCTCAAGTTTGCTTTACGCCGATCACCTGACGATGGACCTGATTACATTCGTGTATTTAGTCAAGAGCCGATTCGTGAACCGTTTTTAAATTTTCTGGTAGAAGTCAGTTGGTCTAATGGACGATTATTCCGTGAATATACGGTATTACTTGATCCACCTCTTTACGATCCTAATGCACGTGCTAGTGAATTCACTCAGGATCAGTCTACTAGTTATACTGCTGAGCCAACAGTTGATGCTGTTACTATTAATGACCCGGATCATAAGGTTGTTTACGCGAATGATTTTGAGCAACCAAGTAGCCCAACAACTGCTTCGCCAAATATAAATTATTCGGGTGGTGATTATGGCCCGACAGCACAAGCGGATACATTATGGTCCATCGCATCAGCAATGCGTCCAGATTCATCGATCAGTGTGAATCAAATGATGTCCGCCTTATTACGTTCAAACCCGGAAGCGTTTTTTAATCAAAACATAAATGGCTTAAAGCGTGGACAGATACTACGCATGCCGACTGAAAGTGAAATTAATGCACTTTCTAATGCTCAGGCTTTAGTAGAGGCACAATCACAACATGCTGCTTGGGATGGCATTAAAGATAACTTGTCCAGCGCGGTTAATGAACGTCCTGAGGTAAGCTCGGTTCCTGAGTCACCAGCGACAACTTCAGACGATACAACGGAACCTGTTGAAGTTGCTGTCGAGACTGATCCTGAATTAAAACTAGTGGCAGCAGAAGAGACTGGTGAAGCAACGCAACAAGTCTCCAGTGTGGATGCTGGACAGGGTGAAGACTTGATATTGGCTCAAGAATCCATTCAGGCATTAACTCATGAAAACATGGATTTAAAGGATCGTCTGCAGGATTCTGAAGCTTTACTCGATGATCTTAAACGTTTGTTGTCGCTTAAAGATGATGAGCTAGCTGCTCTTCAAGGACAGGCGGATGAACAACCTGGCATGGCTGAGGAAGAAGCTGAAGCAGTTGACGAAGAAATGGTGTCCGAAGTTGAAGAGGAGGCTGTTTTAGAAGATGAGGAAGAGTTTCTTGAAGACGTCGAAGACGAGGCTGTAGAAGAAGATACCGCAATGGAAGCTGCGGAAGATGAAATGCTAGTCGATGATGAAGAAGAACTTGAAACAGTAGATGAAGATGAAGTCGTAGATGTAATCGAAACTGAACCTGCATCTAGTTCTGATGGCATCATGGGTATGGTCAATCAATACCTAGGCAAAGCAAAAGATTTTTTACTTGGCAATCCAATGATAGGAATGGCCGTGGCTGGTGTTCTTGTTCTGTTAATCCTGATCATTGTAATAATGAAGTTCAGAAAAGAGCCGGCTGAAACAGTAGAGTTAGACGCAATGACGGAAGAAGCGTTTCCTGATTTTGATTCAGGTGATTTGGGTGCTATAGGTGATGAAGCGCCAGATTCAGAAGCGGTGACTATATTACCGCCTGATTCAGAAGCTGAAACGGCAATGCCTGAAGCGTCAGTAGACTTGGATATAGAAGAAGCTGCACCAGTAGTCGAAGAAGCTGCACCAATCGAAGATGAAGAACCTGATGAAGACCCCATGCAAGAAGTTAATACTTATCTTGCATTTGAACAATTCGATCAAGCAGAAGAATTTGTACGTAATGCGATAAATGACACTCCTGATAATGCGGAGTATCACACTAAATTGCTGGAAGTGTTTTATACCTCAGGCAACAAGAAAAGTTATGAGGAAGAAGCCAAAATAGTACATGATAAATTTGGCGAGGCTAACGAGCATTGGAATATGGCCGTTGCTATGTGGTCAGAAATGTCTCCAAATAGAGCTCTCTTCGAAGAAGGTG
>JBLHKL010000028.1:0-20416 GCA_047618295.1 Gammaproteobacteria bacterium
GTAACCTTATCGTTACACTCTTTTTCTGCAACTGAAACAAGCTACATGGCACCTCTTATTTGCGCTGAAGCAAATAATATAGTTGAAGCTGAAATAGAGGATGTTATTTCTGAGGGGTATTGTTCACATTTACAAAACATTAACGTGGCACGTTCGGACTATTTTGCTGCGATAAGTCCACAAACAGAAAAATTCATCGACGTATTTCCTGCTAGGGAAGTACTCTTAGAAAGTACAAAAATTAAATACATTCCCGTATCAGTATCCGCGCCTGATGTGCCTTTCGAACAAATGACATCGATTAGATTTGAGGGACAAACGGCATTCGAACTATATGAAAATGAAATAAAAGGATTAGTGGAACACGCTTAGTTTAAGTCGGTAAATTTTCACATGATTAAAAAAGAAAAAATCATCGAGTTTCTCGTTAAAGAATTTCCTCAGAATAAGTGTATTGTTGAGGAGATAGGAAAAAAAACTGCAACTATTAGACACAAAATAGGCATTGATGAACTGCGCCCTGGCGGCACCGTTTCTGGACCAGTGCTAATGACCGTAGCTGATGTTGCACTTTACGTCGCTATCCTTGGAGAGCTTGGCATCGTTCCCCTTGCAGTAACTACAAGCCTCACCATTAACTTCCTCAGAAAACCTTCGCCAGATGATGACATTATTGGCGTATGTAAAATAATAAAGCTTGGTCGATCACTAGCCGTTGGTGAAGTATCACTCTACTCAGAAGGGAATGAAGAACCTGTTGCGCATGCTGTTGGGACCTATTCCATCCCACCAACACATAAAATTTAACTTTAAAATGGTAAACAATTCTTCAAACTAAAAGGCAGCTTGTTTGAAAGAGTAAGAGTGGACTAGTTAAACCTTGTAGGTTTATTAGCTCTGTATGTTGGCGATAGGGCTGTCAGTTTTTGTGTCTCTATTAATCGGATGTAATTGAAATATCGTGTGCGAATTTCTCTAACGTAAACGACTGTTTGTCCACATTCGCAATATGGTATCTGTTCTCCATTTTTGCTATATGATTCCCCCAAGCCCATCATCGCTATCTCAACATTATCAAACCATTGATCTTTATCTAACCCCATTTTCTCTGCAAGTTGACGCGCCCGTTTTACCCTGCCATAACCGGCATTATAAGACGCAAGTGTAAACCACATCCTATCTTGCAGAAGTATAGCGTCTTCAAACTTGGTTCTTAAATAATTTAAATATCGAACACCACCATCGATACTACTCTCTGGATTATTTATATCGCTAACACCCATCAGCTCAGCTGTCGCTGGTATCATCTGCATCAATCCTTGTGCACCGGCATATGAATTTGCTTCTGGATTGAACTGGCTTTCCTGGAACATCAATGCTGTTATTAAACGCCAATCGAAACCATACTCAGCTGAATAATGCTGTGTCATGTCATCGTAAGGAGATAAAGATGTAACCTGGGTTAACCTATTCTTCCCGGTCTTTTTTAGTTGCGGCTGTTCAAAATACTTTGCGTGTAAAACATTATACTTTTCACTACGAAATTCATTTTCAATAAAATTATTCAAAGATTCAAAAAATTGTTGATCGTCTGCTCTTACTGCCCATCGATGTGCTTGTGGTTCAGATAAAATAAACTGAGATTTAATTCCCACGCTTGCTGATTTCTCTGCTGTAATCTGGTGATTGCCGACAACCGTCAAGTCATACATGCCGAGCGCGACCATTAACATAGTACCTTCAAGGTTGACGCTATCATCTGCCTTTACTAGCTCGAATTCCAAACCCTGATCTTTAAGGTTTTGCATAAAATCCCAGTATGGGCTGTCTTCTGCCAGAGTAATTCTTCTACCAGCAAGTTCACGCAGATCAATAATCGGTTCTTCGTTATCACGTCCAATTAATACCGGGCTGGCATAATCATACGGTGCAGTGTAATGAACCAATTTATTTTCATTAATTATGCTGCTGGGTAATGATGCGGCGATTATATCTCCCTTGCCCGTTTTAAGTAGCTCAAACATCTCTTCCTGAGAGCTTGCTAAAACAACATCCAAACGCAACCTATAACGTGAAGCAAATTGTTTTAATAGTTCATATTCAAACCCATATAATTTGCCATTATGTAGATAGTAATGAGATGGGTTTGCATAAGTAATAATACGCAATACGCCTCTGTCTTTGATAGAAGGGAAGTCTTCAAAATAAACAGATGCGATGTTATGCGTTAGATGTTGCTGATTTAAATACTGATTTAAAGTTTTATGTAAATCCTTAGCATCACTACTTACAGCCCAGGCCATTCTTCTTTGCTCAGACAAATCGAAGTTTGCTTGTAACTCTGAATTCGAAGGCAAGTATTTCTCAAGAAAGAGGCTATTAGCCACCACTAAATCGTACTGTGCTGTTTTTACACGCTGCATCATCTCATCATAAGAGACGCTAGGCGGTATTTCCTGCAACACCATACCAACCTGTGTCTTTGATAACTCAAGTAACTTATTCCACACAGGTGAATTTTTATATGCTGCGACTTGCCGACCTGCAAGATCCTCGCTCCGACTTATACGACTATTGTCGGCACGTTCAACTATCTTAAACGTAGCATTTGCCCAAACATGGGTAAAGTTTATTTCATTCTGAATACTTGCAGATAAGTTTTGATCTTGTGCAACAATAATATCGCCTTTATCTTTTATGAGTTCCGGCAATAATTCCCAACGGTTGTCTACATAGATCCAGCTTAGGTCTAGGTCATTAAGATTCGCAAATTCTTCTATTAACTGTCGTTCTGTTTGACTAATGACGCATTCGTTAGTTTTTTGATGCAGCAGAACCCGAAATATTTTACGTTCCTTAATGGCAGCCAGATCATGAGCATCGGGTAAAACGTTAATCGCATCAGAATTTTCAATTTGCGCAACTGGGGCATCACAAAAATTTTGATAGGCTATTTCATCACCCAGCTCACTGGCAAAAATTATGTTGGGATATAAAAACGTAATGACAATGACAATGACTCTTGAAAAAGAGTTTGTAGTAAACGAGTGATTAATTTTCATTAAATTCATACTCGACCTCATCAAACTGACTTAAGCAGCTGAAAATTCGCGCGAATAATACCCTGTTCCGGGCGATTATTCTATATATAGTGGTAAAAATATTTAGAGCTACAAGATGTAGGAATCAATCTTGCAGAATCGAAGAAAATTACCATAGATAATGCTGCGCCGCAACATTCATTGTGGGTTTTATTGAAACAATTAAATCGGTAAGCTTTTGTGCTAACTATTGATAATAGTTTGTTAGTATTTACTTTCCTTTCATGCCTTGTTTTTATTAACTTCTTCTAAGCGTTCTGGGGTGCCGATATCACTCCAAAAACCTTTAAAGTATTGGCCAGTTAGTCTATTTTCCTGTGCCGATTGACGTAACAAAGGTGCTAATGGCAATTTACCGTGAGCACGATCTTTAAAAAATCTCGGGGAATAAAGTCCTATGCCACTATATGTTAGTCGCTGAAGGCCCTCATTTTGCAGCTGACTATTCTCAAGAGCAAAGTCGCCATTTAGATTGTGTGGAGGATTATCGACCAACACCAAATGCGCATCCGAACCCAGCTGTTCAGGTAAGGTTTGATAATCGAAATCACTGTATATATCGGCGTTAGCCACGATGAATGGTTTGGTGCCTAATAATGGCAAGGCCTTAACAATACCGCCTGCGGTCTCAAGCGGTTCATCACCTTCTGCAGAATAGAGTATTGAAACACCAAAGCTTTCACCTGTTCCCAGGTGATACTGAATTTGATCTCCCAAGCGACCAGTATTTATAACTATCGTCCCTATACCCGCTAAACTAAGGGCCTCAATCTGGTGCACGATGAGCGGTTTACCTGCAACCTCTAATAACGGCTTTGGTAGAGTATCGGTCAATGGACGCATGCGTTCACCTCTGCCTGCGGCTAGGATCATAGCGATCATTTTTCCAGCTCCGGCAATATTGAGGTTTCTATGAGCTGACACAAAGGTAACAATTCTTTATAGGTAGATTTGAGATCCACTATATAAGACAAGGTTCTGGGAATGTCCTTTAAAAAACCGTGCTTATCATCTCGGTGGGACAAACGCGCAAAAATACCACTGGCCTTGAGATGTCGTTGTACGCCCATTAGGTCAAACCAACGCTGAAACTGCTCGCGATCGATATCTAACTTACTATCATGCATTCCCAGCTCGTTTAAATAGAAGGTAGCCCAGCCATTAATCTCCTTTGCAGTCCATTTGATATAGCAGTCTTTCAATAAAGACACCAGATCATAAGTGATAGGGCCAACAACAGCGTCCTGAAAATCTATCACGCCCGGATTATTTTCTTCAGTCAACATTAGATTCCTGGAGTGAAAGTCTCTGTGCACAAAGACCTGTGGCTGCTCTAATGCATTTGTTACTAATAGATCAAACAAGGCATCTATCGCGTTGGTTTGATCAGTATCTAACCTAATCCCCAGCTGTTTATCTAGCAGCCAATCCGTGAACAGACTCATCTCGCGTCGTAACAGGGCTTCGTCATACTTGCCGAGTTCTTTTACATCACTACCGAGCTGCATCGAGAGAATAGTCTGAATAGCATCGGAATATAGATTGTTCGCGGTCAAATTACTGAGTTTGTTTAAATAGTGATCATCGCCGAAGTCGCTGAGCAATAAAAAGCCCTGCTCCAAATCCATATTATGTATGATGGGTACGTTGACGTTACCCGCATGCAATAGTTTGCTTACCCTGATAAATGGTTTGCAATCCTCTTGATCTGGAGGCGCGTCCATAACAATAAATGTCTTATTATCTAAAGTCAGACGATAGTAATAACGAAAACTGGCATCTTCTGATGCGGGCTTTAGAATAAAGTCACTGGTATCAAGGGTCTCTTTTAACCAGTCCTGTAAAGATTCGAAACGTTCAGACATATAAAGTAATTCAATAATTAATCGTAGACAGTCTATGTTTTTTTAAGAATAAGGTAAAAACTTGCTTGCGTTATTTTTCAGCGCCGATTTAATCTGGCATCATCTTGTTAACTTAATTGTGGGGAATAACTAGCCTATGCTGGTTTCATCTGTATTTGTCTTGATTGGACTTGCGTTGCTTGTTTATGGCGCTGACATGTTCGTCAATGGCGCATCGAGTATTGCGCGCCAGCTCGGCATGCCGCCATTAATTATTGGTTTGACCATCGTCGGTTTTGCTACCTCGGCTCCAGAAATACTCGTTGGTACTGTGTCCGCCTTACAAGACAAGACCGCCATTGCTATTGGTAATGCCCTGGGATCAAATATCACCAACATCGGTCTAGTATTAGGTGTAAGCATATTATTACTGCCCATTACTGTCGCTTCACGCACAATAAAAAGAGAGTATGGATTGATGTGTGTTGCACTCATCATCGCACTGGTGTTGATGCTAGATGGCCATTTAAGTCGTATTGACGCGATTATCTTGCTTGTCTGGCTGGTTGGGTCCATAGGATGGATTGTCTGGATAGCAAAAAAATCATCGGCTAATGACCCGCTCATAAGCGAATTTGAACAAGAATTAAACAACGCCGATCCAACAAAGACAGCCACCATAAAACTATTAATAGGGTTGATATTGCTCGTCGCGGGAGCTGATTTGTTGGTTCGTGGCGCGGTATTTATTGCTGAATCTTACGGAGTGTCTGATCTTGTTATTGGCTTAACAATTGTCGCGATTGGCACCAGCTTGCCAGAACTTGCTGCATCTATTGCCAGTATTCTAAAAAAGGAAGCCGATATTGCCATTGGCAACATCATTGGCTCAAATATGTTTAATATCCTCGCCGTTTTAGGTATTCCAGCATTAATCAATCCTGATTATTTTGCCAGTGAAGTATTGACTAGAGATTATCCGGCGATGATTGGCTTATCTTTATTATTGGGCGCTATGCTATTCATATCAAGCAAGGGTAAACTGGTCAGGACAGAAGGAGCAATACTATTGGCCTGCTTTATGGGCTACCAATATGTCCTGTTTTCACAAAGCATTATGACAACCTAGATCATGAATGATATAAGCCCTGATAAATTTATAGCGCTCGGAAAAGCAGTTATTGAGACCGAGCAAAAAGCACTTACAGAATTGATAGATCGTATCGATGACAAGTTTGTTGCTGCGTGTAATATTTTGCTCCAATGTGAAGGGCGCGTTGTTGTCATTGGCATGGGCAAATCGGGGCATATTGGCAACAAGATAGCAGCAACATTAGCAAGCACAGGAACACCGGCCTTCTTTGTGCACCCTGGAGAAGCCAGTCATGGCGACCTCGGCATGATAACCAATAAAGATGTCGTTATGGTGTTGTCTAATTCAGGAGAAACCGATGAAGTCGTCGCTCTATTACCCGTCATTAAACGATTAAATACCCCCATGATTGCGTTAACCGGGAGGCCGGGTTCAACACTAGCAAACACTGCTACAGTTAATATCGATGTAAGTGTCAGTAAAGAGGCCTGCCCGCTTGGCCTAGCACCAACATCTAGCACAACAGCGACACTTGCCATGGGTGACGCAATTTCAATAGCTTTACTTGAGGCGCGTGGTTTTAATGAAAATGATTTTGCCCTATCACACCCGGGCGGCACATTAGGGCGACGTCTGTTATTACACGTCAGCGATATCATGCATACCGATGATGAAATACCAAAAGTCTCAGAGTCGGCTTTGCTAAGCGATGCATTAATTGAAATGACACAAAAAGGCCTGGGTGTTACAACTATTGTGGATGGTAATGACAATATATTAGGTATCTTTACTGATGGAGACTTGCGTCGAACGCTAGATTCAAACATCGATATCAATACTTGTCTGGTAAAAGACGTCATGACTAAGAATGGTAAAAACATAATAGCCAATTCGCTTGCTGCTTCTGCACTGGCACTTATGGAAAAACATAGCATCAATGCACTGGTTGTTGTAGACGAACAAGAAAAGTTAATCGGCATATTGAATATGCATGATTTGTTACGCGCACGGGTAGTTTAAAGAAGATGGATAAAAAAATGATTATGGAAAAGGCCGCTAACATCAAGCTAGCTGTATTTGATGTTGATGGTGTATTAACCGATGGCAAACTTATTCTCGGCGAGAGCGGCAATGAATATAAATCATTTCATGTGCGCGACGGTCATGGGCTGGTAATGTTATTGGAGACCGGTTGCAAGATCGCGGTTATCACCGCACGCTCTTCTAATATCGTTGCGGAACGAATGGAGTCTCTAGGCATCAAATATGTTTTCCAAGGTGAAAAAGATAAGGGGGCAAGGTTGCTAAAACTTATTGAAGAGCTCGGTCTTGAGCAAGAACAAGTTGCCTATGTGGGCGATGACGTAATCGACTTGCCGGCCATGATACATGTCGGACTGCCTATTGCTGTCGCTGACGCACACGTTGAAGTTAAAAATATTGCGGCATGGGTAACAGAAAATCGAGGCGGTCTAGGTGCCGCAAGAGAAGTTTGTGAATTAATAATGCGCGCCCAGAATAAATATGATGACCGAATTAAAAAATACCTCACAGCGTAATTTGTTATGACTTCGGTTAAATTAAGTTAATGTTCAGTGATAGATGGAAACTGATAATTACTCTGATAGTTGTCGCAGGGTTCAGCTACTGGGGCTTGGAAGAACTAACAGAAGACGATGCTACAAAATTAAATAAACTGGCGCATTACCCTGACTATTATATGGAGAATTTCACCACCCTGACGATGAATCAGGACGGCACGCCAAAAAATAGACTTAACGCGGTCTATATGGCTCACTATCCTGATGACAATACGAGTGAGTTACATAAACCCGAACTTGAAATATTCCGTATAGACAGACCACCAATTATAGTTACAGCGGATAATGGTTGGGTAACATCAGATAATGACGTTATTTTATTAAGCGGTAATGTCTATCTACACCAAAATGATGAGTTTGGTGATCTCAAAGTTGAATTGATAGCCGAAGATGCGCGTGTACTGGTTGATCAAAAATATGCAGAGACCGACAATGCTGCTACCTTAATCACTAAACGTTCCGTAACAAATTCAATTGGAATGCGCGCTTATCTTCAAGAACAACGAATGGAGTTTCTTAGTAATGTACAAACAACGATTGAACCAAGACAAGCTGCTCAGTAAGCTAGTTCTAGCTATTGTTATTGCCACGATGATGAATTGTGCATTTGCACTATCCACGGACAAGCAACAAGATATTGAAATTGAAGCCGACTCGGCAGAGATGGATGATATAAAAGGTATTACTATCTATCGAGGCAATGTCATTGTCGATCAAGGCAGTATTCATATGACCGGACACACTATGACCGTCTACAATGATGCTAATGGAGAAACGGAACTTGTCATCATGGAAGGTCGCCCAGCAACCTATCGTCAATTACCTGATGATAGTAAAATATTTGATGAAGCCGAGTCATTACAAATGGAGTATTATGCCTTAAAGGATTATGTCATCTTGATCGATGAAGCGCTGGTTACTCAGGAAGGGCTGCGTTTTAGTGGTACTCGTATCGAATATGACACGATATTAAGCCAGGTAAAAGCAAAGGGCTCTACAAAAACGACCAA
The DNA here is from genome assembly GCA_047618295.1 of Gammaproteobacteria bacterium. Lineage (GTDB taxonomy): Bacteria > Pseudomonadota > Gammaproteobacteria > Eutrophobiales > Eutrophobiaceae > UBA7359. Next base: position 8,650 of record JBLHKL010000028.1, read on the forward strand.
GAGCAAGGGTGACGACGACAAGAAAAAAGCGGATGGTCGTGTAAAAATAACAATTAAAAAGAAGAAAGATAAAAAAGAAGAGTAATAATAGTTATGAGACAGGAACACATGCATTCAATAAACCTTGATGCACACTGCAAATAAGTACTCTTAAAAATAATAAAAGAATTTTTTGGCTAATATCTTCCTAAGCTTATCGCTATGAGTATTTTATCTGTACGTCATCTATCTAAATCATATCGATCAAGAAAGGTCGTGTCCGATGTGAGTCTTTCTGTCCAAAGCGGCGAGACTGTTGGCCTGCTTGGGCCAAATGGTGCTGGCAAAACAACCAGCTTTTATATGATTGTGGGCCTGGTGCCATCAGATAGCGGCACCATACACCTTGATAATAAAGAGATAAGCAGACTCAGCATAGACCAAAGGTCTCATCTCGGCCTCGGCTACTTGCCACAAGAAGCGTCCGTGTTCAGAAAATTGACGGTTGAAGATAATATTATGGCAATACTCGAAACGCGTATGCCAAATGACCGGCGCAAGGCCAAGCAAAGGCTTGAGCTATTATTGCAAGAATTTCATATAGCCCATCTGCGGGATAACTTGGGAATGAGTCTATCAGGCGGAGAACGACGACGCCTTGAGATAGCCAGAGCACTTGCCTCAGAACCTCGTTTTTTGTTGTTAGACGAGCCTTTCGCAGGAATTGACCCTATATCAATCAATGACATACAGCGTTTGATCCATCGGCTCTGCGAACATGGCATAGGCATACTAATTACCGATCATAACGTACGAGAAACACTCGGAACCTGTGACCGAGCGTATATCGTCAACGATGGCAAGATTCTTGCCGAAGGATCACCAGAACAAATATTAAATAATGAACAAGTCAGGGATGTCTATTTAGGAGAACAATTTTCACTTTAAATCTATTGTCTAGCAGTAATAACTCAAACCCATAGATTTTAAGTTACACTTAATTAATATGAAGCCATCATTACAACTAAGAATCGGTCAAAGCCTGACGATGACACCCCAGTTGCAACAAGCGATACGTTTGTTACAACTATCCAGTGTCGAGCTTCAAGCTGAAGTTCAAGATGCCCTCGAATCCAATATGATGCTGGAAATGGACGAAGGTGAATCAGAACAAAAGACTTCTGAAGAAGAAGCAACTAGAACGACAGAATCAAAGAAAGATTCTACAGATAATGTTACGGACTTAAATAAAGAGACAATGCCAGACGAGCTTCCAGTAGACAGTGGTTGGGATGACGTCTATGACAATACGCCTAATTATGCCAAAGCGAATAATGACAAAGGCAACTATGATGGTTTTGAAAATCAGGACTCCAGTAAAAACACCTTACGTGAACACCTCGATTGGCAACTAAATCTGGCACAAATAACGGATAGCGACAAAGTAATCGCCTTGACCATTATCGATTCACTTGATGATGATGGATATTTAGCGGGTACGCTGGAAGATATACTGGAGTCAGTTGCTGATGATCTGGAAGATGTTGGTATTGAAGAAGTTGAGGCCGTATTAAGAATGATTCAGGCCATGGGACCAGCCGGCGTCGGATCAAGAGACCTTAAAGAATGCCTTTGCTTACAATTAAAACAATGTGACGTAGATACATTTCGACTGGAAGAAGCCAAAACACTGATCAACAATTATCTGGATCTGCTTGCAGCGCACGATTACAACCAGATCATGCGAAAAATGAAACTGGATCAGGAAGAACTAACAGAGGTTATCGCCCTTATTCAATCCATGAATCCTCGTCCCGGCACTGAAGTCAGTGACGCTCATACCGAATACGTCGTGCCTGATGTTTATGTCAAAAAAGTAAAAGGCATATGGAAAGTTGATCTAAACACGGACGGTATTCCCAGCCTTCGAATAAATTCAACCTACGCCAATATGATTCGTCGAGCAGACAATAGTGATGATAACACTTCACTTAAGTCTCATTTACAAGAAGCGCGCTGGTTTATAAAAAGTATACGCAGCCGCAGCGAAACATTATTACGAGTAGCAACCTGCATTGTTGAGCGACAACGGGGATTTCTTGAGCATGGTGAAGAAGCGATGAAACCTCTGGTGTTACATGATGTTGCTGAAACACTTGGCATGCATGAATCTACTATATCGCGTGTTACAACACGCAAATATATGCATACACCGCGCGGAATTTTTGAACTCAAATATTTTTTCTCCAGTCATGTTGGCACTAATTATGGTGGCGTCTGCTCATCCACAGCCATACGTGCATTGATTAAAAAGTTGATAAGTGCTGAAACACCTAATAAACCACTTAGTGATAGTAAAATTGCAGCAGTACTAGAAGATCAGGGAATTAATGTTGCAAGAAGAACGGTTGCAAAATATAGAGAAGCGATGGCCATACCGCCATCAAACGAACGTAAAAGACTTTCTTAGATAATAATAATTATTGCCAGGAGTAAATTATGCAAATTAGTGTTACCGGTCATCACATTGACATTACCGACTCATTAAAATCATACGTAGATACTAAATTTGAACGATTGGAACGACACTTCGAACATATCACCAATATCCATGTCATTTTAAGTGTTGAAAAAGAACGACAAAAAGCGGAAGCAACTGTTCATGTCAATCGTGGCAACCTGTTTGCCGAGAATGTACAGGAAGACATGTATGCGGCTATAGATGGGTTGACCGATAAACTCGACAGACAGCTAAAAAAACACAAAGAAAAATTAACTGATCATCACCGTAGCGAAGGCGGCTTAAAAGATCAAGAAATCGAATAGGCTTCAGCCCCTTTAATCTATTAGTAATTATTGTGCCAGCATGAATATTTCAGATATTTTATCTCCCGAATGCGTCTCCCTAGATATGGATTGTCATAGTAAAAAAGATGCCTTGGATACCTTGGCAAAAACAATCGCAGCTTCTGATAACGCTACATCACAAACAGAAGTTTTTGATTGTTTATGTGCTAGAGAAAGACTGGGTAGCACCGGGCTAGGCAATGGCATTGCTATTCCTCATGGCCGCCTGAAGAACAGTAAAAAAACAATCGCAGCATTTTTACAGCTTGATGATGGCATTGACTATGATGCTGTGGATAAAGCGCCTGTAGACTTAATATTTGCGCTGATCGTTCCTGAGGACTCAACCGACGAACATCTACAAACCTTGGCAACATTAGCAGAGATGTTCAGTAATAAAGAAATAATAAGCAAGCTTAGACAATCTCGTTCTTCGGCGGAAATATTTTCAATATTAACAGGCTGACAGTATGCCAGGACTCACAAACGAACTAAGCATCGAAGATCTCTATACTATACATCATGAGAAACTAGAGCTTGAGTGGGTAGCCGGACAGCAAGGCGCCAAACATGCCATCATCCGCGACGAACAACTCCCGCCGACAAAAAAATCATCTAAAAAGAAAACTAGTAAAAAATCATATGCATCCGAAGAAGAGGCTCCTCGTAGTCTCTCGTTAGTTGGACATTTAAACCTGATACACCCGCATCAGATACAAATTATTGGCAATATGGAAATCAAATATCTCGAAGGCTTGAGAGATATTTCAATGCAAGATGCAGTCGCCCAAATCTTCAGTAGCCAACCTGCTTGTGTCATTATTGCCGATGGTTGTAAAGTACCAACTCTCCTCAAACGTAAGAGCAATGAACACAGCGTCCCATTATTTTCCACGCCAAAAAACGGCAGCAGGCTGTCCGATGTACTGCGTTATTTTCTAAGTAATCTATTCGCAGACATGCTGACCCTGCATGGGGTGTACATGGAAGTCATGGCTATAGGTGTACTAATAACTGGGCCTAGCGGAATTGGAAAAAGCGAACTGGCACTGGAATTAATATCACGAGGTCATAGGTTAATTGCCGACGACGCACCTCTGTTTTCCAGAATCACACCCGACATTATCGATGGCACTTGCCCTGAAACATTACAGGATTTTCTTGAAGTCAGAGGTCTTGGCATTATCAATGTGCGTGAGCTGTTTGGTGACAGTGCTATCAAAAAGAATAAATACCTTAAGTTGATCGTCCAACTACAACCTATGGATAATAAAAACTTATTGGAGCTTGATCGTCTCGAAGGGAGCTATAACACACGAAATATTCTGGACATGGAAATACCTGAAATCACTTTACCTGTTGCGCCAGGCCGTAACCTCGCCATACTGATGGAGTGTGCTGCACGTAACCACATCTTGCGCGTCAGTGGTTATAATGCATCAGAGATATTTACTAAAAGACAAACCAGTCATATAGCTTCAGGCAAGAAATAAATGAATGAAATAGATCGTCGACTTATCATTGTTAGCGGTTTATCCGGGGCAGGCAAGACGGTTGTCTTAAATACGCTTGAAGATCTTTCCTATTACACCATCGATAACTTACCCATCAGTTTGCTCAGTGAACTAATTACCCAGTTTTCAAAAGATGATAGTGACCTTCCCAAGCTAATAGCGATTGGAATAGATGCACGTAATAAAAAAAGCGAGCTCGACTTTCTTCCAGAAAGAATCAAATCTCTTTTAGAAAAGAAGATATCGACGGAATTAATTTATATCGATGCAAGTGATGAGGTCTTAACAAAACGATTTAGCGAAACTCGACGTAAACACCCTTTGTCTTCCGATCAGGTTTCTCTACTTGATGCAATTCATCAAGAACGGGAAATTACTCTCGAGATTGCTCAAGCATCGGACCTACGTGTTGATACGAGTTTTATGCAATTAAATGAATTGCGCGATATTGTTCGTGAGCGTATTGCTCGTAGAGAGAAAGCCATTCTCTCGCTACAAATTATTTCTTTTGGTTATAAAAATGGGATCCCTAAAGATTCAGACTTCGTGTTTGATTTAAGGTGCTTACCAAACCCCTATTGGAAAAAACACTTAAGGCAATACTCCGGTAAAGATCAACCCATTATTGAATTTTTGTCAAAACAAGACAGTGTTATACAAATGTTAAATGATCTTGAAAGCTTTCTGGAACGTTGGATACCGCAATTTGAAACGGATAACCGCAGCTATTTAAGTATTGCCTGCGGCTGTACAGGTGGACATCATCGATCTGTATTTATTGCCGAACGACTAGCGAAAAAATTTACGCAACAAGGGAAACAGGTGATCATGAGACACCGGGACCTTTAATATGAGTGTAGGCATATTAATAATTTCACATAATGGAATCGGAGCAGCTTTGTTTGGCACCGCTAACTTTATGATTAAAGAAAGCCCGCTTGACGTTAAACTGCTATCGGCTAACCGAGATAGTGATGTTGATGATTTATACGAGTCAGCAATATTATTAGTAAAGGAACTCGATAGTGGCGATGGTGTGCTAGTTTTAACGGATCTGTATGGTTCGACACCCAGTAACATTGCAAACAGTCTGCATGAACACGCAAATATAAATATTGTCACCGGTTTAAATCTATCCATGCTGATACGACTCTTTAATTATCCCGATTTAAATCTTGCAGATTTAACAGAGAAAGCCTACAGCGGCGGTATTGATGGCATCACTATTAATCAGACAAATGGAAACGAATGAATAATAAAACAATTACCATAATAAATAAGTTGGGCTTGCATGCACGCGCAGCAGCTAAGTTTGTTCAAGTCGCTTCGGGTTTTCACGCTGAGATCAATGTTCATTCTGCTCACCGGGAAGTCAGCGGCAAAAGCATTATGGGAATCATGATGCTGGCGGCAGGAAAAGGGGCTGAGGTTGAAATCAAAACCATAGGTCCAGATGAAGATGAGGCCATGGCTGCTATAGAAGCCTTGATAAATAATAAGTTTGGCGAAGACGAATGACGATATCGATTCAAGGGGTCAGTGTATCTCGAGGGATTGCCATAGGGCAGATTCATATTGTTCAACATGATCAGCTCGATGTCCGTGAATACAGCATTCGCAACTCACAGGTTGAAGATGAACTCTCACGCTTTAATAATGCGATAGCCGATGCACGTCAGCAACTACGCGCCATTCGCGATCATATCCCTGTTTCAACATCCGTTGATATCTCCGCATTCATAGATACCCACTTGTTAATGCTGGAAGATATAACCCTATCAGAAGAACCCAAACGAATTATTAAAGAACGTTTATGCAATGCTGAATGGGCATTAAAATTACAACGCGATGCCTTGGTCAATGTCTTTGATGAAATGGCCGACGCCTATCTCAGCACACGCCGCGATGATGTTGACCATGTTGTAAATAGAATTCTACGTGTTTTATTAAAACAAAAACCTTTATTACATGAAGTCCCTGATGACCATTTAAAAAACAGAATTATTATGGCCGACGATCTAACGCCGGCCGATACTGTTTTGATGCAACACTATGGCATCGCTGCCTTTGCGACAGAATTCGGTGGCCCAACATCACACACGGCAATCCTGGCAAGAAGCCTGGGCATCCCTGCTGTCGTCGGCTTACACAGTGCTCGTCGCTTTATTAAAAATGATGATCTGGTCATTATTGATGGTAGTACAGGTATGCTACTGGTAGACCCAGACAAATCTACTAAAAGCTATTACGAAAAAAGACAACGCGAAGTAAAACGCTACTACTCATCACTCGGAAAACTTAAGAACGCTCCGACAGAATCAGAAGACGGTATACCAATAACCCTTACCGCTAATATCGAATTACCCAAAGATTTTGAAACCGTAAGAGATGTTGGCGCAAAAGGCGTTGGTCTCTACCGCACCGAATTTCTCTATATGAACCGAGAAACGCCGCCAGACGAAGAAGAACACTTTGAAACATATTTAAACGTCCTTAAGGCCCTGCGCGGTCTACCTTTAACGATACGAACACTGGATCTAGGCGCCGACAAGCAAGTCGATGGCGCTGGCAGCCAATCAGGCCAGGTCGGATCAAATCCGGCGCTGGGTTTACGCGCGATACGATTATGCTTAAAAGAGCCAGAATTATTCCGCCCGCAATTACGAGCAATTTTAAGGGCTTCCGCCCACGGTCCGGTAAAAATCATGATACCGATGCTGACTAATATTCAAGAAGTCCAACAAGTCTTGCAAATAGTTGAGGACATAAAGAGCGACCTAGATAATGAATCCATAGATTATGATTCTGATATTGAGATAGGAGGCATGGTTGAAGTCCCTGCTGCTGCCATATGTGCTGATATCTTTGCCAAAAAACTTGATTTTCTTTCAATCGGCACAAACGACTTAATCCAATACACAATGGCAATTGATCGGGTTAACGACGAAGTTAATTATTTATATGACCCATTACATCCCGCTGTATTAAAGTTAATAGAAACTACTATTAAGGCCGGGGAAAAAGCCAACATCCCTGTCTCAATGTGCGGTGAAATGGCTGGGGAAAAAGAATATACACAATTATTGCTAGGCTTGGGGCTTCGAGAGTTCAGTGTGCACACCGCATCACTATTAGAAATAAAAAAAATAATAAATAACACCAATATCGACGGACTGGCCAGCTTAATTAAAAAAGTACACAACACCTCATCTGGAACAGAAGTAAATTTATTGCTTCAACGTTTAAATACCGACCAGATATAAATATTTTTCTCCTGCTTACACACAGTCTTTTTAGCATTGAACTGCAAGCACTGATAGACTCTCGTTCACAAACTTTAAGTAAAGCTTATGGACGATACTACTAAACAAGATCTGGAACTATCTCCTGTCGACTCAATACATGTGGCGCTGGGAAATGGAGATATTGAAGTCGCGCGCGATATAGTCGCAACACTACATTCTTCCGAAATTGCAGATGTTATCGAAAGCATGCCGAGTCGTGATCGCGACAATGCCTGGCAATTAATCGACCCGGAGCTTGAAGGCGATGTGCTCTCGCATATGCAGGATGCAGTACGAACAGAGTTCCTCGAACAAATGCATCCCGACAAACTGGCTAATGCCACCAGAAACCTCGATGCCGACGATGTTGTAGATATATTGCAAGACCTTCCAGAGGATGTCGCAGATACCGTACTGCGTTCAATGGACGAACAGAACCTGCAACGCCTGCATTCTATCCTTACCTACCCGGAAGACACTGCTGGCGGCTTGATGAATATCGATGTTGTGTCCGTACGTGCCGATGTTTCATTAGATGCGGTTGCACGTTATCTACGCTTACTAGGGGAAATACCTGCTAAGACAGATAATCTTATGGTCGTTGATCGCGATAATAATTACCTGGGCGTACTGCCACTGACTGAATTATTGGTTAGAGGCCCGGAAACGACTGTAGGTGCATGGATGGAAGAAGAGGCCTATCTCTCTGCTAACACACCTACATCAGAAGTCGCAAAACTTTTCGAACAACGTGACTTGGTCTCTGCTGCTGTTATAGATGATGAGGGTCATTTACTCGGACGTATCACCATCGATGACGTCGTCGACGTTATCCAGGAAGCCGCTGAGCAAGCCGTAAGAAGCATGGCGGGCTTGGGTGAAGACGATATGTTTTCACCCGTGTTCGTCACCACTAAACGTCGTGCAATATGGTTAGGTATAAATCTACTTACCGCATTCCTAGCTGCCTGGGTTATCGGTCGCTTTGAAGACACCATCCAAGAACTTGTAGCGCTTGCCGTTCTTATGCCCGTCGTCGCCGGCATGGGTGGGATTGCTGGCAGCCAAACATTGACTATTGCTATTCGTGGTATCGCCCTTGGGCAAATTGTTAAAACCAATATCAAACCACTGCTCATAAAAGAACTCACCGTCGGCACTATAAACGGCGTCTTATGGTCATGTGTTGTCGCCACAATAGTTATTCTTTGGTTTGACAATATACTCCTTGGAATAGTCATCGGCGTATCAATGATTATCAACCTTGTCATCGCCGCTCTTGCAGGCGCATCGATACCATTAGTCCTAAAACGCTTTGGTATAGATCCAGCAATAGCCGGCGGCGTGATCTTAACAACGGTAACGGATGTTGTTGGATTTATGACTTTCTTGGGTCTAGCGACTATTTTTCTTGTTGCGTAGGCAACGTCACTTAAGTTTGCTTTATAATTTTTAGCCTCTAACTTAATTAAACATTAGTTTCCCCTTTTACGACGAGTTACTTTCTCTATCATGCCAAGAGATAAGTGACCAAAGAGCGTCGCTCTTGTGCATCCATGCACCCGCGACATTTGTGCGTCCTGCACTTCAGGGCACCCCAATGTCTTGCCCTACTGATATCCTCGGTATCAATCTATTTCAATGGCACGCGTATTCGGACTCCTCGACTCTGTCTCCTGATTCGTTCTATCTCCTGCATGGCCCAGACCAGCTTCTCGACCTCACGGTCTCACCTTCTCCATGCAGTCGTGTCCTAATACGCTTTCGCAACATTCCTGTTTCTCAACCATTCAAATAGAGTAATGTCTCGGCAAGTCACAAGGAAATAAAAACCCTAAAATAATTAATATCTGAGATCGGCCAGAAGCAACAGCTTTTCAATTACAGCTTAACGTCCTGAATGAGATGTTGCAGAAGGGCACACTAACCTTTTTAAAGGCAACTTCTTTTCAAAACAATATCAAACTTTCGAGAAAAATTTGACTCCTGCAATCATTCTCGGTTCTATTGTTCAGTGCTTCTAAACCTCAGAACTTGCCTGCCCATGTCCGAATGCCCTGCATGATCATGTCAACAGCAATGGTACCAACAATCATCGCCGTAATGCGTCCGGCTATCTCAATATACCTTTGTACTAAGGGTTCTCTGCGTGTGTGAACGAAGTCATACAAAGCTTTGAGTACAAGCATTAACAGAATGGACGTGATTACTGCAATGAGAACGATGACGCAGGCACTGACCAGATCATGTCTTTTGCCAATGATGATACTTGCACTGATTGTGCCCGGTCCAATCAGCACAGGCATAGCAATCGCACCAGCGAGGTGTTGAGACTCCCCTCTCAGAATCTCGATGGCCTTTGGACCGAGGAAAACGAACTGAAGCCCGATTATAAGAAATACTATACCTCCGAATATCTGGAAAGAAGCAAATTCTGCATGCACGATTCGGGAGAATACGGCATCGCCAAGCATGGCAAAGCAGCAGAAGACAATGCTGGCAATCAGTCCCGCACGGATCAGGACCTGAGTGAATTGCTTCCTGTTCAGTTTCTCGAATACGTCAACAAGGTAAACACTGACCAAAAAGGGATTGAGAAGAACCAGCAGCAAGCCTATAGAACTAATGAACTCAGTCATATCTCTACTACACCTAACTAGGGTTTAAGGGATGCTTTGTCAGTTAAAGCATTATAAATATTCATTAACTCATCTGAATTTCATCTGCTTCCATTCAGCATGCAATCCCATATACAGGCTCATGCACATGACTAGTAGTACGATTGTAAAGGGTAAGCCTACGGTTATTGCTGCGGCCTGCAGTGCGCCGAGCGCATCTTTTCCCCCACCGTACAAAAGTACGGCTGCGATAACGCCTTCCATCGTCGCCCAGAATATGCGTTGCGTTACCGGTGCATTCAGCTTTCCACCTGCCGTGATGCTATCAATAACGAGTGAACCAGAATCAGAAGAAGTAATAAAGAACACCAGCACCAGGATAATGGCAACAAACGAAGTCATCTGCGACAGCGGTAGGTTTTCCAGCATCTGGAACAAAGCCAGTGAACTGTCCGTAATACCATTTCCCAACTGGCCGATATTTTCCTGCGCCTGCTCGAGACCGATCCCGCCGAACACACTCATCCAAACAAGAGTGATAGCGGACGGAACTAGCAATACCGAGACTATAAACTGTCGAACGGTACGCCCTTTTGATATACGCGCGATAAACATACCGACAAAGGGTGACCAAGATATCCACCATGCCCAGTAGAAAACGGTCCAGCCGTGATAAAAATCATGATCCTCACGGCCAATCCAGTTGCTCAATGGAATGATGTTTTCAATGTAAGCTAGTAGCGTATTACCCATGCCATTGATGAGCATGCTGGTTGAGCCCAACACTATGACAAAAAATAGCAACAATACGGCAAGCCCCATGTTGAAATTACTCAACACCTTAACGCCGCCTTCCAAGCCACGCATCACGGATAGTACAGCGACTCCCGTGACGGAAAAAATAATCACGACCTGAGTGGTAATGGTGTTGGGTATGTCAAATAAGAAATTCAGACCACTAGCTGCCTGCTGCGCACCAAATCCCAACGAAGTGGCGAGTCCAAAGATAGTCGCGAGTATCGCAAAAACATCGATGAGATGTCCGGGTAATCCCCAGGTCGATTCGCCAAGCAGTGGATAAAAAGTGGAGCGTATCGTCAATGGCAAGTTGCGATTATAGGTCATGTAGGCGAGAGATAGCCCAACCACCGCATAAATAGCCCATGGATGTAGCCCCCAGTGAAACATCGTAGCGCCCATGGCCAATGATGCGGCTTTCGGCGTATGGCCGGCAACATTAAATGGCGAGCCATACCATTCGGTGTAATAGGCAACGGGTTCTGCGACACTCCAGAACATCAGTCCGATGCCCATGCCCGCAGCAAACAGCATAGAAAACCAGGATAATATCGAGAAGTCAGGTTTGGCCTTCTCTCCTCCGATGCGAATCCCACCTACCGGAAGGATAATCAGCGCAAGACAAAAGACCACCATGAAATTTGCGGTCAACATGAACAACCAGTCGAAATGTTCGATGGACCAGGCTTTGGAATTGTCGAAGGCTTGTTTGGAACTTTCCGGATAG
>JBLHKL010000029.1:0-20372 GCA_047618295.1 Gammaproteobacteria bacterium
CATGGTAATAAGCATGCCTATGATCGTGCTAATTACTATCGTAACAAAAATCAGAACAATCACTCTAGTTCACGCCACAACAATAATAACCGCTATCAAAATGCCTATACACAAGGTTTTAACGATGGCCAGAGATCTAAAAGGAACAACAGAAATAGAAGCTCTGGTTTTCAGCTTGGAAAATGAATTAGATTTGACAACATCTAATCACTTGTCTTTACTTGTGTAAGTTAATAAAAAGTATATAAACAAAATTCAATTTAAAGCTTCCCATCAATGATATAATCTAATTCTTCTGATTATCATTAAAACGCTTTAATCAATCTGTCATGGGAAATTGGAAAAACAGTTTTCAGGCCTTCTTGCACCCAAGAGTGGTCACCATGCTTTTCTTTGGCTTTTCTGCTGGCATTCCATTATTGCTTATATTTTCTTCTTTAGGTCTTTGGTTAAGAGAAGCAGGCATAGAACGATCAGCCGTAACCTTCTTCAGTTGGGCGGCATTAGGATATTCCTTCAAATTTGTTTGGGCTCCCATAGCAGACAAACTGCCTCTTCCTTTATTGACACATTGGCTGGGAAGAAGAAGAGCCTGGATGTTGATATCTCAAATCGCGATCATTATTTCTATATTATTAATGGCATTTATTGATCCGTCTAATAGTACCTCACATCTAAAAATAATGGCTCTAGCCTGTGTCATGCTAGGTTTTTCTGCTGCAACGCAAGACATTGTTATTGATGCCTATAGAATTGAATCTGCTTCATCTGAATTACAAGCCTTGATGTCTGCAACCTATATTGCCGGTTATCGAATAGGCATGTTGGTCTCCGGTGCAGGCAGTTTATATATTGCCAGTTCCTTAGGTTCAGAAATGGGATCATATGATTATCGAGCATGGCAAGTTACTTATAGCTGCATGGCTGCAGCCATGCTAATCGGTATTATTACGACGTTTTGTATAAAAGAACCCGAGAGAAATCAAATAACTGAATATAAATATTCTAACGTCACATACATTAAGTTTTTTTTGGTGTTTATTCTTGCAGTTGTGGGCTTTGTAATATCATTTCATCTTAGTTCTCAATTTTCTGCACCCTGGAAAATCAGCCTCGCAGAAATAATAAATAATAAAACACTGTCTAATTTTTGCGTTGAGTTTTTTAGGCTTTTTCTTGGAGTACTAATATTTTTATCAATAGTATTTGCACTCATAAAATTTAACTTTGTTGAAAAGAAAATCGTAATTGAAAGTTATGTGGCTCCTGTTCTAGATTTTTTTCAGCGTTACGGCATTAAACTCGCAATCTTATTACTAGTTTTGATTGGTCTTTATCGAATATCTGACATTGTTCTAGGTGTGATTTCAAATATCTTCTTTCAAGACCTCGGTTACAGTAAAAAAGAGATTGCCTCTGTAGTTAAAACATTTGGCTTGTTTATGACTATCGCAGGTGGCTTTTTAGGCGGTATTTTGTCCATCCGTTTTGGTGTTATGAGAGTCTTGTTTCTAGGTGCACTCCTAACGGTTTTAACAAACTTATTATTCATGCTTCTCGCTGTTAAAGGATACGATATTCAGTTACTTTATCTTGTTATCTCCGCCGACAATTTGTCTGCCGGAATCGCCAGCGCAGCTTTTGTCGCTTTTCTTTCCAAACTGACAAATATTTCTTTTACCGCTATGCAATACGCAATATTTAGTTCGTTAATGACATTATTCCCCAAAATTATTGGTGGTTATTCAGGTTCAATCGTAGAAAATGTCGGTTATACAAACTTCTTCTTATTTGCATCTTTACTGGGGCTACCTGTATTAGGCATTATTTATCTGGCTAACAAACATTTAAAATTCGAATAACAGAGTCTTTACTATGGCAGTCGAAATAGAACGTAAATATCTTATCTCTAGTGATGAATGGCATCATGACGCCGATGATGGTATTCAGATCGTGCAAGGCTATATGGGCAGTAATGAGAAAAGCTCGGTCCGCATCCGTGTCAATGGTGATACTGCCAACATCAATATAAAGAGTAAAACCCTTGGTGCTCAGCGCAGTGAATACGAATATGCTATACCCCTAGATGATGCAAATGAAATGCTCACGGCACTTTGTGATCGTCCTTATATCAACAAAACACGCTATCACGTTAACCATCAAGGGCTCGTATGGGAAGTTGACGTCTTTGCCGGAGAAAATGAAGGATTAGTCATCGCTGAGTTAGAATTGACCACAGTTGATGAGACCTTTGCCCTACCCAGTTGGGTAGGCAAAGAGGTCACAGAAGACCCTCGTTATTACAATATTTGCCTAGTCACCCACCCCTATAAAAGCTGGTGATCGATGCTATGTTGCATAATCCCACAGTATCTTGATTTATGTAGTTTCCCCAAAGTAAATCGCTGTTAATTAAATATGTTTCAACATACGAGTACGCTATAATTGCCCCTATTTCCTTTTCATGAAGTACAATCGTTAAAATACAATAATTACTATATCTGAAGAGATGGACATTAAAACCAATAATCAACAAGAAGTATTAATCGATAAATTTAACCGAGTTGTCGATTATGTACGTATCTCAGTGACTGACCGCTGTGATTTTCGTTGCGTCTATTGTATGGATGATGAAATGCAATTTGTGCCTCGGGCACAACTTTTAACGTTGGAAGAAATATCAAAAATAGCGCAAGCATTTACTGAACTCGGCGTCAAAAGAATTCGAATCACCGGTGGTGAACCACTTATTCGTCGCAACGTCATTCAGCTATTTGAAGATATAGGCCAATTACCCGGCCTGGATGAATTGGTGTTAACTACAAATGGTTCACAACTCACAAAATTGGCGCAACCATTAAAAGATGCCGGTGTTAAACGCATAAACATAAGCCTCGATTCTCTTGATGCAGAAAAATTTAAAAACATTACGCGCGTCGGCGAATTAGATAAAGTCATTGCCGGAATTGATGCCGCAATTGCTGTTGGCTTTGAAAAAATAAAATTAAATACCGTCATCTTAAAAAACCGTAACCATGATGAGGTTATCGATTTGGTTCGATATGCCAGTGATCATGGTATGGATATTAGTTTTATTGAAGAAATGCCATTGGGTGTTATCGGTGACCATGACCGAGCTGAGGTTTTTTATTCCAGCGATGAAATTAAAAATGATCTGGAAAAAGTATTCACACTAGTACCGACAACCGAGACTACGGGTGGCCCATCAAAGTATTATAAATTAGCTGAGACGGGTACCCGTGTTGGTTTTATTTCACCACATAGCCATAATTTTTGTGAGCTATGTAACCGGGTGCGATTAACTTGTGAGGGCCGATTGCTACTTTGTCTTGGACAAGAAGATTCTGTTGACCTACGCAAAACACTACGCGCCTATCCTGGCGACATGGAGAAACTCAAACAAGCAATTAGAGATTCCATGTTAATTAAGCCTAAAGGGCACGATTTCAATTTAACTGAAAAACCAATCATATTCCGACATATGAATGTTACTGGAGGTTAGCCATGTCCAGTAATTATTGTCCGGAAATGACAGAAGCCGGACTCTCCCCCACTCAGGCTGTACTCGCCATAGATGAATATCAGAATACACGTGAACTCCATGTTGCGGAAGAACGTGCGCTAACGATCTATATCGACAGTTATGAAATTGTCACATTAATGACCTTAGGCACTCAACCAGAAATGCTCGCTTTAGGCTACTTAAAGAATCAAGGCTTAATTAAAAAGCTGACTGAAATCAAGTCCATACAAGTTGATTGGGATGTAAAAGCCGTTGCTATTACGACATTTGAAAATCGTGACGATTGGAAAGATAAACTAGGCCCAAGGATCGTCACGACAGGTTGTGGTCAGGGCACTGTTTTCGGCGATATCATGGAGCATTTAGATGGGCTTGATATTCAAGGTATTAAAATCAAACAGTCTCGACTTTATGAGCTATTAAAAAATCTAAATGCCTACAACGATGTCTATAAAAATGCCGGAGCCGTACACGGCTGTGCACTTTGTCATGATACCGAACCGCTAATATTCATTGAAGATGTTGGCCGTCATAATGCCGTTGATGCTATTGCTGGCAAGATGTGGATAGAGGGTATTTCGGGCAACGACAAAATCTTTTATACCACTGGCAGATTAACCTCTGAAATGGTTATAAAGGTGGCACAAATGGAAATCCCGGTATTATTGTCTCGCTCAGGCATCACCAAGATGGGTTTGAATCTCGCGCGTGACATGAATATCACTTTACTATCCAGAGCCAAGAGTAAACATTTTCTGATTTATAATGGAGCAGAAAATATTGAGTTTGATGTCGAGCTTCCTCCAAAACGAGAAGTCGCTAATATAGTAAAGTAAGACTATTTTAATAATTCCGCAGCATCACTGCTATCAGACATTTCAATTGAGCAAGAATAATGAATATTAAATCAGATGTTACAGGCGTTATTCTCGCAGGCGGACAGGCTCGGCGTATGGGTGGTCAAGATAAGGGGCTTGTGATGCTTGATGGAATACCCATGGTTGAGATAATTATCGATGTTTTTAAACCTCAAACTGCCAAACTGCTTATTAATGCAAATCGAAATCACGATCGTTATGCTCAATACGGTCTTGAATTAGTTGCGGACGAATTATCCGGTTATTGTGGTCCACTAGCTGGAATGGCAAGTGCGCTAAAAACAATAAACACTGACTACATGGTTACTGCTCCTTGCGACTCCCCTTTCATACCACTTGATTTGGTGCAGCGATTAGCCGATGCGCTGGAGAATAAATCAACTGAAATTAGTGTTGCCCATGATGGCGAACGCATTCAACCTGTATTCTGCATGCTTAAAAAGACACTACTGGAATCGCTAACAGATTATCTAGCTGCAGGTGAAAGAAAAATTGATCGCTGGTTTAAACAACATGATTTTGCCATAGCAGATTTTTCAGACAAGCCCGAAACATTTGATAATATCAACACACTAGAAGATGTGGAGAGCGCATTGTCAAAATTAAGAGACCGTTGAATATGGAAATAAAATCCGACGTCCCTATTTTAGGTTTTGCAGCATATAGTGGAACGGGCAAAACGACCTTATTAGTAAACTTAATACCTTTATTAAAACAACATGGCTTAGAAGTCGGTGTTATTAAACATGCTCACCATACCTTTGAGATCGATCAAGCTGGCAAAGACAGTTATAAAATAAGAAAAGCAGGTGCAAGCCAGATGTTAATCGGATCAAAAGAACGCTGGGCCTTGATGGTCGAGCAAAAAGAAACCGATCAAACAATGCGCTTACAGGAATATATTTCCCATTTAGATCAGACTAAGCTAGACCTCATTTTAGTTGAGGGCTTCAAACCTGAGTCAATTCCAAAAATAGAATTATACCGCCCGAGCCTTGCTAACCCTTTAATCTGCAAATCAGATGAGAGTATCATTGCTATTGCAACGGATGTTGAAATCACTGAAGAATTAAGCCTGACTGTTCTTGATCTAAATAATCATGCAGCAATTGTGCAATTCATAATTGAAACCTTTTTTTCAAAACATAATACTGCAATTAATAACTAACGGGATTCAACATGACTGAAATTGACATCAATAAAGATTACAGTTGCATGGACGATTATGATCCAAACTCTATCTTGCCTGATGAAGCTCTGAGAAGAATATTCGACAACATTTCTGCTATTACTGAAACTGAATCTATTCCCATACGAGAGACGCTAGGCCGTGTCCTAGCTACAAATATTACTTCTGAGATTAACGTGCCCTCAGGGCGTAATTCCGCAATGGATGGTTATGCTATTAATGCCGCAGACCTCCCCTCCGAGGGAACAAATACTTTAAAACTAATTGGTTCAAGCTTTGCTGGCAAACCCTCTGATATAAAACTTAAAAAGGGAGAATGTGTCCGTATTATGACCGGAGCAATTTTGCCTGATGGTTCTGATACTGTTGTCATGCAAGAAATAGTTGAGGCATCTGGAGACCAAGTCAGCATTGGCATTGATACAAAACCTGGGAGCAACGTTCGTGAGGCAGGAGAAGACCTTGCGATCGGGGATCTTGTTCTTGAAAAAGGAATGAAACTTACACCCGCAGATATAGGACTATTGGCATCATTAGGTCTTGCTGAAGTTCATGTTTTTCGAAAACTCCGAGTCGCATTCTTTTCAACTGGCGATGAATTACGTTCAGTTGGTGAGAAACTGGATAATGGCGCCATCTATGACAGTAATCGTTACACTCTTTATGGAATGCTGACACGATTAGGTGTAGACATAATCGACATGGGAGTGGTTAAGGATGACCGTGAGCTAATGGATAAAGCCTTCTTGGAAGCGACCGGTAATTCTGACGTTTTAATTACATCGGGTGGTGTTTCGGTTGGAGAAGCCGATTACGTAAAAGAAACCTTGTTAAAACATGGTGAGGTAGATTTCTGGAAGGTAGCAATGAAACCAGGCCGACCGCTCACCTTCGGAAAATTAGATTCGACTTATTTCTTTGGCTTGCCCGGAAACCCGGTATCAGTCATGGTTACCTTTTATCAATTTGTACAACCTGCATTGAAAAAAATGGTAGGTGAAAGATCAACCATGCCAGTGATGATGAAGGTGCCTTGTATATCTAAATTAAAGAAACGTCCTGGCAGGGTTGAATATCAACGTGGCATACTAGAACAAGACAAAACTGGACGCATGACTGTTCGTAAGACAGGTGCTCAAGGTTCCGGAATACTTCGATCAATGGCGGATGCGAATTGTTTTATTGTATTGCCATTGGAAAACAATGGCGTAAAACCAGATGATCTGGTTGACGTTCAACTATTTCATGGGGTTGTTTAACGCTTGATATATGTATTTTCACTACACAAGTTTTCCTGCTCTATTAAATATCGTTCAAACACAAGTCGTTTGATTTAACAGTCTCGCCTTCATTAATGATACCGAGGAAGACTATGCATTTTACTCAATTCGGTTAAAACTATTTAAAAGCATTGCTCCAACACCTGCTCAGAAACCGGCTCTTGAACTTATTGAAACTAATATAGATTCACGCCTTCGATTCAAAGTGGCATTCTGTGCGTCACAGTCTTAGAGACGATATTTAGTCAATGGAGAGCTTATACTGAACTCGACCATGGAGTAGCATCGAATTTGAAGATGACTTCATCCCAGAAGTCGGAGTCCAAAAATTGGATCTTTTTCACCATAAACAAAGATCTACTTCATGTAATTTATTATTAATTATAAAATAAACCTTGTAAAACAATAAGTTTAAGCTGAAACTTAATATAATTATTAACAATAATACGATTTTGAAGAGCTTATGCAAGTTATTAACAATGCTGGATATAGCGTCAAACGTATCACGATACTGAATTCCAAAGGTGGAAGTGGTAAATCCATATTGTCGACTAATCTTGCCAGTATTTTTTCTACAAATAATTTACGCACTACTTTGATAGATTATGATCCGCAAGGCACTGCTATTCGTTGGTTGAAACAAAGACCTGATTCATTACCAGCTATTCATGGCATTAACGCGACACAACAGAATCCCGGTATGACGCGTAGCTACCAAATGCGTGTACCTGCGGGTACCGATCGTTTGGTAATTGACACACCCGCCGGGGTTCACGGTATGGAATTGAATGATTTTGTTATCAATACCGATTACATCTTGATACCCGTTATTCCTTCAGATGCTGATATTCATGCAACGACTCAGCTTATTGCCAACTTATTACTTAGCGTAAAAATCAGATCGCTTGATGTAAAAGTTGCGGTTATTGCAAATCGCGTTAAAAAGAATACAAAAATTTTAAATCAGTTAGACAAATTTTTACAGAAAGTTGATTTCCCTTTCATTGGAAGATTAAGAGATACACAAAATTATGTTAATGCCGCCAAACAGGGTGTTGGTATTCATGAGATCTACCCCCCTTCTCTGGTCAAGCAAGATGTCCTCGATTGGGATTCAATTCTAGGTTTTGTTGAAGAAGGAGAAACACTTTTTGACCATAGAGATTTACCGCCACCTTTATTAGATGAAGGCAGACAAATTAACCATTAAGTTTCTTTTTAATCTCTGATACCAGTAATTCACTGAATGGCAAGGCGCAGGTAAATGCGGGAGATACTGCATTAAGGACATGAAAAGATTTATCATCACCTTCATACTTAAAATCCATTTCCAGTTCTTTCGTTTTAACATTAATTAACTGCGCACGAATACCAGGTTCACCCCATTTCTTAAAATCATTCTGATTAATACTGTTTAATAGCGTCCCTGCTAATTGCACGAGTTTCTTTTTTGAATATTTTTGCATTTCCTTAAATGCCAATTTTCTAAAACCAAAATTATTTGCTAAAAACAAACTAGCATCGATGCCTACAATATCGACTAGTTCTTCCAAATTGAATTTATCCCATCCCGTATAGTTTTCTCTCCAAAAAGCAGGGATTGCTGTTGGCCCAATCTTTGTTTTGTTTTCTGCTGTTACCGTAAAATGAACGCCTAAAAATGGGTTGCGTAAATCAGGCACCGGATAGACATTCGTTTTCAACTTCAAACCATCATCCTTTGCATAAAGATACAAACCTTTAAATGGCAATATTTTATAGTTTTGAGAGAATCCGTAATCTAAGGCGATCTTGTCTGCATACAAACCCGCCGCATTAATTAGATATCCCGGTGAAAAATTTCCATTTGAAGTATTAACCTCACCATCAGATCGTTTTAAATATGCTGTATTATTGAGTATGGCTATTCCTTTACTCTTAATTTTATTCTGAATTGAATCGACCACTTCTTTAGGGTTTACCGTCGCTGTCGTAGGCGACCAGAGTGCTCTTTCATAAGTATATGCTTGAGGTTCAATTTCAGCTGCCTCTGCGGCTGAGATCATTTTTAATTCAACATTATTAACTTCAGCTCGGCGCGCTAATTCATCAAGCCCGTTTAGTTCCTCGGCATTACGTGCAATGACTAATTTTCCACATTGATTTACCGTTAAATTATTTTCTTCGCAATATTGTCGCCAAGAAAAATTACCATCACGACATAGCCTGGCTTTTAATGAATCGGCTGTGTAGTAGAAACCGGCATGCAACACGCCACTATTTCGACCACTCGAATGCATGCCCGGTTGGTTTTCTTTTTCAAGAATAGAAACTGTTGCGTCTGGGAATTGCTTTTTGATTTCCAAGGCAATTGTAAGCCCAACAATGCCAGCCCCGATGATTAGAAAATCAGGGTGTTTATTTAACGTCATATAGAATTAATAACCTGGTGTATTTTTTTCAACCCATTTCGCGCCTGAGTTTGTTTCTTCTTTTTTCCAGAATGGCGCGCCGGATTTTAATTGTTCCATTATTGCACGACAGCTCTCAAAGGCATCTTTGCGGTGCGCAGACCATGTCGCAACTAAAACAATATCCTCACCTACCTTTATCTTTCCTATTCGATGCAATATTAATACATCAAGCAGCTTCCATTTTTCAATTGAATCTTTGGCTATCGTTTCGAGATGTTTTTCTGTCATCCCCGGATAATGCTCCAGCGTCATATGCGTAACTTTTTTATCTTCGTTAAAATCACGCATTGAACCGACAAAATTTGACGTCGCGCCGTACTTTCCAGCGATATCCAGACTATCTAGATAATATTGCATTTCCGCATAGGCATTAAACGGCTTTTTTCGAATCTCTATTAACATAGATCAGCCTCCAGTAACCGGGGGGAAAAAAGCCACCTCATCCCCTGTCTTAAGTTGATGTTCTGATTTCACATATTCCATATTGACTGCCATCATGACGTTATCAAACTCTATATTCTTTCTTTTAATGATCGACTGCCACAGTGATTCAACAGATGAGCCTTCTTCAATATCAATGACAGAATTCGCCTCGCCTATCACTTCACGGAGGCTGGCAAAATATTTAACAGATACTTGCATATGATTGATTAAAGTCTTTATTTGAGTAGTATTAAAGGATTATATCAAAGAGATAATAGTGATATGTCGAAATTAACGCATTTTAACGATCATGGAGCAGCTCACATGGTTGATATTGGAGAAAAATCAGTCACACACCGCATTGCGATTGCTACTGGTCTCATTTCAATGGAAAAAGAAACATTATCATTGATCAAAGAAGGTGGTCATAAAAAAGGAGATGTCCTCGGTATAGCAAGAACAGCGGGTATTATGGGGGCAAAAAAGACTTCCGAACTCATACCACTCTGTCACCCACTTTCACTTACTCACATCAATATCGATTTAACTATTAATGAAGAAGACTCTTCAATCCTTTGCGAATGTCGTGCTGAAACAGAAGGCAAAACCGGGGTAGAAATGGAAGCGCTAACCGCCGTTCAAGTCACCCTATTGACCATTTATGATATGTGTAAAGCAGTTGACCGTGGCATGACTATCTCTAACGTCCAATTGTCAGAAAAAAAGGGGGGGAAATCGGGTCACTGGAAACGTTAAAGGTTGATATTTTCTGGCTATACAATACTTTGTGAGAAAATAACATGTCAGAAAAAACGCAAACCATTGTTATTGTTAGTTTTTTTAAAACGAGACAACACTTGACACCTTGTTTATACTACACAGAAATTATAGCTAGGAAAAACACCTAGCACTTTTATGTTCGAAATAGATATGGAGTATTTTAAAAATGGGTACGTATAAAACCGATAGCAGTACAAACAGAAGTCACGGTATTCTTAAATACCCGCGTACTGAAGTCGAATTTATTAATATATTAGATCACTTCGTCGGCAGACACATAGAAAAAGCGGTTGCGCATTTCGGTGTGCCAGAGGACGAAGTAGACTTAACAGGCGGTGCGAAGGCTATAAAATTCACTAAGTCAGCAGTATCGTTTAACAGCAACTGTACATTTATGATCAATAACGTAGGTGCTATTACAGAATACAATTTTGAGCGCGGCGAGATAGCGTAAGAAAAAATCACTTTAACTTTTCGTCTGATGCCCTAATTATTGGGCTTCAGTCGTATTTGATGTATTTAAACCTTGGATCATCCGGCGTCCCATCAAGCGCGCTGGCTTCTTCTTCAGCGGGTTGCCACTGAACGACTTCTTCGATTTTCTTTGCTAATTCAAAATCTTTATCTGTCACGCCTTTTGCAGCATGATTCATGAGCTTCACCGTAACAAAGGCATAAGAAACCGTTAAGTCCGGATGATGCCAGGCGGCCTCTGCTAAATGGCCAACTGTGTTCACAACCATCAAAGTTGCTTTCCAGCCACTGGTTTTATATTTTCGTCGTATCCAACCACCTTCAAAATACCATTCAGGTAACTCGTCTTTCAAACGTGCTTCTATTTCTTCTTCCGAATATGTTTCGTCTTTTCCTTCTTTACGCCATTGTGCCATTGCTTAACACCTCATCTCTATATTCTACATCAGCATAATTGATGCTTTTTTGTTGTGTAATTGCTTTTCTTATCTTGGTAATGTTTTTAGTCTCTATAGATTTCACTCTGTTGTTTTCAGAACAAAGTGCACCACGAAAACCTAAATAATCTGGCTTAATATCTAATAACGAAGCGATGTCTACATACCTTAAAGATCCCGCAAGCCCTGTTACTAAACCATGTGATTTTGCTAATCGAACAAATTCATCTAGTTCCTGACAGTTTAGTAAAGAAAGTAGATTTTTATCTGTTTTATTTTTCGTGTCCAACATGACGCCACTAATATCACTTTTCATTAAGTCTTCTAGTGAAGCTAAGCCCGTATAATTTTCCGCAAATAGAACAACTATGATTTTTATATTTTGATTAGCCGCTTGATTTAAAACTTCAATAAAACACGCATTTGCATGATCATCAAACAAACCTACTTTGACGTAATCAACCCCCGTGTTTGCCATGCTAACTATCCGTTCGTATAACGAGGGATTATTCGGTTCAATATCACCAACAGTTGCACTGGTAAGTATTGTCCCGGATATAGATTCGACAATACTTGAAACGACATGAGTCTCAAGCGCACCTAAGGCACCCTGTTCAGGGTTTTTTAAATCAATAATATCGACACCTTCTTTAAGGACGAGCTGCGCTTCTTCTACAGAAGTTACACTGGCCAGCATGCCGGTCATGCTGTATTTTCCTTAGTCGATTCTTGTCTATAGGATTCAATTCTTTCCATTAACCATGCCCATGCGACTTTCTCATTTTCTCCAGCAGTCTTTTCAATAGCGATTGTTAAGTATTCTATTTCCTGTTCTATTTTTTCATTCGTCAACATATGTAATCGACTAACTAATATTGCCGCTTCCAGTACCGCAGACTGAGCACGATTAAAACCTTTAAACGGCTTATGATTGATTTCAATAATCTGCTTACAATAAAATCGAGGTCTTAACTCATCATCTTCAATCCTTTCTAGACCCAATTCTAAATGGCTCAACGCCACCTCTAAGCGATGTTCCTTTATTTTCTCAGTGGGGACCAACGGCCAATCTTTTCGACCTGTCAGGCATCCTGCGAAAACACGAACATCATCGACCCGATTGATGACAGCTGATTTATTACGCTGAATGTTTTCCAAGGTTGCCGAAGGTTTAAATGGCGCTATAACAATTAGACCGGAATCTTCTCTAATCCCCATTGGCGCGATATGGGTAGAGCCATCTTCATTTGTAGTTGTAACTATAATTTCCTGAATCATTTTTTTTCTTTCTTTTTCTTGCGGCTGGCTTTTAATGTACTACCTTCATTTTTATATTCTGTTGCCTCTTTACGCAACTCTTTCATTGAGTGAGCAGCACGCGAATCATCATCTCTTTGTTGTTCTGTTTTCTTATCGACAGAAGCGCCCCAATCAAGTTCTTCATCCTGCATGTAATTCTTGCCTAATTGCCAGGCAACTTGAGCCTTGCCTAACTCTACCCCCATGTAAAATGAGTGTGGTGCATCATCCTGTAATAAATCCAGTTTAGGAAATAACTCAAAAGGATTTGCATCTGTATTAATGCCGTCACGATTATAAACATGTATACCTGCTTCACTCACCTGAATTCGATAGCTAGGGTCTTTCACATCCTGGGAAATCTCATTAATTTCCTCTTCGTTATACGGAAAGGGCTTGCGCGCATGCATGCCTAATAATGAACTATCCAAGCCTTTAGGCAAGCTACTATCTCTTCTTGCAGCGTACATCATACGACGCGCTTTATCTGCCTCTCGAACAGCGGAACGACAGTGAGGACTGACCTCCGTCGCTAATACAGCATCCAACTGCATTTCAGAAATTAGTCCAAACAGCATCGCATTTATGCCTGTAGTATCTGCTTCAGTTAACTCTGTCAGGTTACCAACCCCCATCATGATTTTAATATCAGGACAATTTTGACGTAATTCATGATAACGAATGATGGATTCAGTAAAGCCAAAATGAATGGGATCTAATATCGCATCTGCATAAAAAGGCCTGTCTTTCTCTGAAAACTTTTCAATAGCACGGTATAAGGAAGGCATGTCCCCATGTGTTTCTGGTATCAATATTGGGACTGACTCTACCTCATCAGCTATCCAGAGCGTACTTTCTTTTAGGCTGAGCAAATAGTCTGCCCCTGCTCCGCCACCCCGCAATAAATCATCCTCTTCAAGCGAATCGACACTCACTTTAAAACCGGCATCATGTAATTTTTGTACTGTTTCTTCCAAATGTGGAAAAGGTGTATCTGGTAAACAACCCACATCAATGACGTTTGCACCATCTCGTCGGTATTTTTCAGCTCTTTCCAGTATGTTTTCTATAGATACCATCGGTGCGTCAACAATCTCAGCGAATATATCAACATCATACTGACTGAGATCAACTGGCTTACAATCGCGTCCAAAAAAGACCGGAAGGTCTTTTAAGTCGATTGGGCCTCGTACACACTCAACTTCCAGTGCCTTTGAAGTAACTGACAAATCGCCACGGCATAGACCCGGTACAATAATACGGTCCACTCCTTGCAAATCGGCCAGGCGCCGCGTGAGCATTTGTGCCGTCATCAAAGCTGCAACACTGACACCTATATTTCTAATCTCGTAAGTGAATTCAGTAGGAGCCATTTCCTCGAGAATTCGTTGTAGGCGCTTTTGTGCGAGTTTTCCAGTGAGAAACAGGATGTGCTCTTGGTTAGATTCATGCATTGCGAAGCATTATAAGCAGCTGTGACTTGATTTGAGAGTACTATTTTTATTTAAAAATATGGCTAATATGAACCATATAAAACGAATAATAACATCCACTCATGTCTAAAAGATAAACTGTAATTTCCTATTATTAACTTTAAATTATTAATTTATCTTGTTGTTTTAATTAGTATTTAAATTTCATTTTAATGCTTATTCTAGACTGGCACGAATATAGCTCTACTTAAAGTATTAAATCTTTTTACTCTTTAGGAGAACTACTATGAAATGGTCCACACCTGAATATAACGATATCCGCTTTGGCTTCGAAGTTACAATGTATATCAATAACAAATAAGCCTAGCCGTAAAATTTATACCTGAAAATCGGTTTATAAGCAGTTATGGGATATTGATAATTCAATATCTCAGCTCCATTCAATATGAATGTAAGTGAAACTCGCGCTATTTCACCATCTCGCTTATTATCCCGCCACATCAAAACAACTAAGACGATTTAAAGATTATGCATATACATTTACTAGGCACTGGCGCTGGTGGCGGCTTTCCGCAATGGAACTGCAACTGTGACAACTGCAAACGATTACGCTCTGGCGAAATTAAAAGTTCTGCTCGTACTCAATCATCTATAACCATTAGCGGTAATGGCGAAGATTGGGTGCTTTTTAACGCCTCTCCGGATATTCGAGCACAGATTGAGTCCTTTCCTCCACTGCAACCTGCTCGCAAGGTACGTGATACTGGGATCTGTTCCATTATTCTATGTGATGGCCAGATTGACCATTCAACTGGATTAATAATATTGCGTGAGCACGACAAACCATGGGATGTATATTGCACAGAAAGCGTTTATGAGGATATGACCACCGGTTATCCAATATTTAACATCTTAGGTCACTTCCGTGGTGTTAATTGGCATGAAGTCAGTACCGAACAGACACCGTTCACTATTCCAAAAGCAGATAACCTTATTTTCACTGCGGTTCCACTTAAAAGTGAAGCACCGCCCTATTCTCCACACAGACATAACACGGTTCCTGGTGATAACGTAGGTTATAAGGTTGAAGACACGTCTACAGGAAAGAACCTTTTTTATGCGCCTGGTTTGGGTGTAATAGAAGATCATGTCTATGAATACATGAAAAATGCCGATGTTGTGTTGATTGATGGAACAGTCTGGACTAATGACGAAATGTCACGTCATGGTATCAGCGACAAATTAGCAAGTGAAATGGGACATCTTGACCAATCCAGCAAAGGCGGCATCATGGAGACTCTAAGTAGCCTTAAAAAACCTCGCAAGATATTGATCCACATCAATAATACCAATCCAATATTAGACGAAGATTCACCCGAACGAAAACAATTAGATGACGTAGGGATAGAAGTTTCATTCGATGGAATGGATATTCATATATAAGGTTTGGAGAAAGAATAAATGACAGAAGAAAGAACGCCCTGGACCCGCGAAGAATTTGAGGCAAAGCTTCGTGGAAAGGAACAGTATTATCATATTAACCACGAATTTCATCATTTGATGAATGAAGGTGGTCTTGATAAAGAAGCCGTTCAGGGCTGGGTTGCTAATCGTTTTTATTATCAAACGACGATTCCCATTAAAGATGCTGCCATCATGGCTAACTGCCCAGAGCGTGATGTGCGTCGCCAATGGGTGCAGAGAATTATTGACCATGATGGCATTGAAGGCGAAGAAGGTGGCATCGAAGCCTGGTTACAACTGGCTGAAGCCGTCGGTTTGAGTCGCGAAGAAACAACTTCTTATCAACATGTGCTGCCCGGTGTCCGATTTGCGATTGATGCCTATTTAAACTTTGCTCGACGTGCTACTTGGCAAGAGGCCGCTTGTTCTTCACTGACCGAATTATTCGCACCGAAGATTCATCAAAAGAGATTGGATAACTGGCCAGAAATATATCCCTGGATTGATAAAAAAGGTTACATCTATTTTCGAAAACGCCTTAGTGAAGCACGCCGTGATGTTGATCATGGTTTACAAATCACTCTAGATTATTTCAAGACTCGTGAAGAGCAAGAACGTGCCTTGGAAATTTTACAATTAAAACTGGATATTCTATGGACTATGCTCGATTGCATGTGGATGGCCTACATAGAAAAAAAACCACCTTTTCATAATTGTTAAGACTATTGATATGAATATAAATAAAGCTGATATCCCGGAAGTCGCACCCACATTCCGTTTACAATGGGAAGAAGTACAGGATTGTTATGTTGTCCTCTACCCGGAAGGCATGGTTAAGCTTAGTGGAAGTGCCGGAGAGATCATGAAGCGCATCAATGGTGAACAAGCCATTGATAACATAATTAAAGATTTAGAAACCACATTTTCAGAAAACAACCTAGAAGATGATGTCATAAAATTCCTGGAGGTCGCCTATGACACCGGCTGGATTAGAAACAAAAAGTGATGTGAAACCACCCTTATGGCTGCTCGCAGAGTTAACCTATCGGTGCCCTCTACAATGCCCATATTGTTCAAACCCACTTGAGATAGCGAAGTATCAAAACGAACTCTCTACTGAAGATTGGGTTCGTGTTATGCAACAAGCTAGGAAAATGGGCGCAACACAGCTTGGTTTTTCAGGTGGCGAACCCTTAGTTCGACCTGATCTTGAAGAACTTATTCAAGAAGCAAGAGGTATGGGTTATTACACTAATTTAATTACTTCCGGTGTTGGTATGGATGAAGCGCGCATAAAACGCTTCAAAGACGCCGGATTGGACCATATTCAAATTAGCTTTCAGGCTAGTGATGAAGAATTAAATAACTTCCTCGGCGGCACCAAGACCTTTCAACATAAAAAGGAAATGGCGCGCATTGTTAAAGCCTATGAATACCCGATGGTTCTAAATATTGTTATTCATCGTAAAAATATCGATCAGATTCGAGATATTCTCGAGATGACTGTTGAGCTAGAGGCAGATTACGTTGAACTAGCCAGTACACAGTACTATGGCTGGTCACGCATCAATGTCGATCAACTCCTGCCTACACGCGAACAATTAGCTAGAGCTGAGATCGTCGCTAAAGAATATCAGGAAAGAATGAAAGGCAAATCTAGAATCATCTATGTTATTCCTGATTATTTTGAAAACCGTCCTAAACCTTGTATGAATGGATGGGGTGCTATCTTTCTGACTATTGCGCCAGATGGTACTGCGCTTCCCTGTCATGAGGCAGGACAATTACCAATAGATTTTCCCAATGTAAAAGATGTCAGTGTCGAAGAAGCTTGGAAAGACTCACCCGGTTTTAATCATTTCCGCGGTTTTGAATGGATGAAAGAACCCTGTCGTTCTTGCGATGAAAAAGAAAAAGACTTCGGTGGTTGTCGGTGTCAGGCATTCATGATGACCGGTGATGCAGCGAATACCGACCCAGTTTGTGACAAGTCGCCAAATCATCAGGCGCTACTCGATGATGTTGAGCGTATAGGTAAATTAGCAGAGCAAGAGTCAGAGCATAACGTGGCAGAAAAACCACTTGTATTTAGAAATATGAAAAACTCTAAAAAATTTGTCGCAGAAGAAACAGAAACAAATTAGGTTTAGCTTATTTCAACTATTTAAAATCGCCCAGGCAACATCCGCTGCTTGCCTGTTCGGTTTTACATCATGCACACGGAATAGCTTAACACCGGCTTGAACACCTAATGCTGTGGTTGCAGCTGTGGCGCCTATCAACTCATTGGCTGTATTTACCACGCATAGGCTGCCCATAAATCGTTTTCGACTGGTCCCCAGTAAAACGGGGTATTCAGTATCGACAAACGATTTCAAGTTTTTCAGCAGAGTTAAATTATGTTCACGCGTCTTACCAAAACCAATACCTGGGTCGATAACAATATTATTTTTATCAACGCCTGCTTTTATACAATCTTCTACTCTCGTTTCCAAAAATAATTTTATATCTGAAACAACATCGTTATAAACGGGATCAGACTGCATTGTTTCAGGTGAACCTAACATATGCATAATAATGTAGGGACAGCTCTTATCTGCACAAAGATCAATAATCTCAGGGTCGTCATTGCCACCTGAAACATCATTAACGATTGATGCACCAGCATCAAGAGCAGCCTCAGCCACCTTTGAACGCGTCGTGTCGATGCTTATCTCGACATGTTCAGGTTTTGTCTCACTAATAGCCTGTATTATATGAACGACCCTTTCGAGCTGCTCTTCAACACTTACGCGCTCAGAACCGGGGCGAGTAGATTCTCCACCAACATCGATAATATCGGCACCTTCATCAATCATTTGTTTACCCTGATTAACGGCTGCTTCAATATTATCGAACTGCCCACCATCAGAAAAACTATCTGGTGTGACATTCAGTATGCCCATAATTAACGGGCCATCACGCTTAATTATTTTCATTTAATGGCATCCACCATCTGATCTGTTGCCGTAATGAGTGCATCTATCATCGCAGTTTCTCCTGCCAAATGCCCGGCATCAGTAACAATGACAAGTTTTGAATCAGGCAGTGCCTGATGCACAAGCCATGATGATTCAGGTAAACACGTTAAATCCTTGCGACCGTGAATTATGGTTGTTGGAACATTAGGTATCTTTAAAAGATTATCAATGATTTGGTTTTCGCTAATAAAATATTTATTTTTAGCATAATGCATCTCTATCCTAGCTTCATTGATCAGTTTAGTTTCATCATCGCTATCAAGCACATATTCTTTAACAAAACTATGCGTCACAATTCTCCCGCCCCATAAAGCCCAGGCTTTAGCAGCAATAGATTGAGTTTCATTATTCTCTGAAAATACACGTCGATACAATGAGGTTAATAGCTCATCTCGCTCCTTATCATCAAAAATGGAGATGAATTCCTGCCAATAATCCGGAAATATTTTATTGACACCTGATTTTGCAAACCAATCAAAATCACACTGTCTTGCTAAAAAGGTACCTCGTAAAATAATGCCTGTGACATGCTGCGGATATTGTTCGGCATAAAGTAGTGCCAACGTAGCACCCCATGAACCGCCGAACAGAACCCACTTATCAATGTTTAACGTTTTTCGTATGGATTCAATATCATTGAGAATATCTTGTGTTGAATTATTTTCAACACCACCATTGGGAGTCGATCGGTTACTGCCACGTTGGTCGAATAAAATTATTCTATATTTGTCGGGATTAAAATAACGACGATGATTCTCGTTACAACCTGAACCAGGGCCACCATGCAGAAATATTACGGGTATACCCGATTCATTTCCAGCCTGCTCAAAATAGACCGAATGCTCTCCATCTATCAGGATATCGTCAGAAAATGATTCTAATTCAGGATAAAGTTCTTTCAAACTTAAACAGTTTTCAATTGGCGTGATGATGCTGAACATGCTGTCATAAAAATATTTTAACAATAGCAACAATGGCTAGTGTAGCAGTTGAACCAACGATTAACGGATACCAACGATTTTCATTATTGATTTTTAATGTTTCAGCACGCATTTTTTCAATCTCGCTAAAAATGTTAGCGATTTCAGCTTGTATTCTGTCGTGGTTCAACTCATTTATATTTGCACCCATGTCGATGGCTATAAAAACAACTTGGCAATTGCAACAAAAGCAAGAGTAATACTTGCACCGACAACAAAAGGATATAAAGTTGTTTCTTTTATCATTTTATCAATTTTTGCTCGAATTTCTTCAATTTCCATTTGAATTTTTTTAAGTTCAAGTTCGTCTTTGCCCATATTTGCACTCACATCGATATCTCCTTTATCAAATTTTAGTCCATTATTTCTATTAAGCTACATTAAATATCATTCAAAATTTCTTTTCTTTTGACAGCGTACTCTTCTTTAGAGATGAGTTCTTTTGCAAGTAACTCATCCAAAGTAGTAATTCTATCTTCTATACTTCTAGTCGTAGAAGCACCATTGTTTTGCTTGCTCATATCCTTTCGCATTCGCGCCATCTCAGCACGCATTTCACGCCTCTGTTTAGCAAGTTTAGCTGCTTCTACCTTCAAAGCTTGGCTTCCTTGTAATTGTGGATTTTCTCTTTCTTTTTCTCTTGCAACATACGCCTCTGCCGCCAGTTTAATATCGATTTCAATCCAGTCCGGTCTCAGTTTGCCCTTAGAGTCTTTTT
>JBLHKL010000030.1:0-19738 GCA_047618295.1 Gammaproteobacteria bacterium
AGTGAAGAGACAGAGGAATTGGTAAAACAAGAAAAGGCTGTACCAAATAGAAGCAAGGTCACTAATACGCCAAGTAAATCAGTTTGGGAAAAAAGAACTAAAAAATAATCTGGATTAAAAGTTATTTCTTTTAATCTTAGAGCTGTTTGACAAATACAGTCTGACCACACAGGCTGGAACAAGCGAAGCTTGTGAAAGTCCGAGTAGCATAGCTGCGGTTGTGCTGGCACTTGTTAGCTGCCATCGACTATCTCTGTAACTTACGAAACTTTGCCTCTAGGTCATTTAGAAGCAGAGGAATTTTATCTGTAAAAGCAGTAAATGCCTTTTCCCATTCTTAAGTTAGGCTGATTTCCTCTGTAGGATAATCTTTTGCCATTCTTGTGGTCCAGTTTTATGTACTGAGTTACCGTTTACATCGACTGCCACAGTAACCGGCATGTCTTTTACTTCAAATTCATGAATGGCTTCCATGCCCAATTCTGGAAAAGCGATGACTTTAGAATCGATGATCGCTTTTGAGACAAGATACGCAGCGCCGCCTACAGCCATTAGATAAACCGCTTTATGTTTTTTGATAGCTTCAATACCCATCGGACCACGTTCAGCCTTGCCAACCATGCCGATTAATCCAGTTTTATCCAGCATCATTTCGGTGAATTTATCCATGCGTGTTGCCGTAGTAGGACCAGCTGGACCTACTACTTCTTCTCGTACAGCGTCTACTGGACCAACGTAATAGATAAAGCGGTTTGTAAAATCAACACCGTCAGGCAATGGTTCACCACTATCAAGAATATCTTTTATGCGTTTATGTGCCGCATCGCGACCCGTTAACATTTTTCCAGAGAGTAGTATGGTTTCTCCCGGTTGCCATTCTTTTATGTCTTCTGAAGTCACTTCATCTAGATTAACGCGTCGTGCAGAAGGGCCGACATCCCAAGTCACTTTAGGCCAATCATCAAGATTAGGCGGTGTTTGTAATGCAGGACCTGATCCATCTAAAACAAAGTGCGCATGACGTGTTGCCGCGCAATTTGGAATCATTGCGACAGGTTTGTTTGCAGCATGTGTTGGATAATCTTTTATCTTTACATCGAGCACGGTTGTCAAACCACCGAGGCCTTGTGCGCCAATGCCTAAATCATTAACACGTTCGTAAATTTCTAAACGTAATTTCTCAGTGGTTGTTTTTGCGCCGCGTGCTTTTAGTTCCTGTATATCAACGGGCTCCATTAAAGATTCTTTTGCCATAACCATGGCTTTTTCAGCAGTACCACCAATGCCGATGCCTAACATGCCAGGTGGACACCAACCTGCACCCATAGTGGGTACGGTTTTAACAACCCAATCAACAATATCATCAGACGGGTTCAACATAACAAATTTTGATTTAGCTTCAGAACCGCCGCCTTTGGCTGCAACTTGTATGTCGACCTTATCGCCTTTGACGATCTCCATATGAATAACAGCAGGTGTATTGTCCCCGGTATTTTTTCGTGCGCCAGCTGGGTCAGACATGATGGAGGCACGTAATTTGTTATCAGGATGGTTATAGGCCTTTCTAACACCTTCGTTAATCATATCTTCTACGGAGAGTTCGGCATCCCATTGCACATCCATGCCGACTTTAATAAAAATGGTGACGATACCGGTGTCCTGACAAATGGGACGATGGCCTTCGGCACACATTCTTGAGTTGATTAGTATTTGTGCCATGGCATCTTTGGCGGCTTTGGACTCTTCTTTCTCATAGGCAGCATTCACGGCCTGAATAAAATCCAAGGGGTGGTAATAAGAAATATACTGCAAGGCATCAGCGACGCTTTCGATTAAGTCATTTTGTTTTATTGTGGTCATTTAATATTGTCTCAGGTCTAATCAATTTAACTAATATAGCTATATTATAATGTGTTTTTGTCTACGCAGCTTAATTACAGGCACAAAAAAGGCGACTAAAAGTCGCCTTTTTTGCTGATGCTAAAAGGGCTTAACTCACTACAGCGACCGGAATCGACTCAAGTTTTGATTGTGCTTGTGAAGCGCTCTTTTGAAACGATTCGATCTCATCAAAGTTGAGGTAACGATAGACATCTGCCGCCATTGGGTCGAGATCTGCTGCAAATTCCATGTATTCTTCCATAGTCGGGATATGACCTAGTATGGAAGATACCGCTGCTATTTCAGCAGATGCCAAATAGACATTTGCCCCATCACCCAATCGATTTGGGAAGTTGCGTGTTGAAGTAGAAACTACAGTAGATTTTTCTTTAACACGTGCCTGATTCCCCATGCACAACGAACAACCTGGCATTTCCAGATTAGCACCCGTTTTTTCAAATATTGTGTAATAACCTTCTTTAGTTAGTTGATGTTGATCCATCTTGGTTGGAGGCGATATCCAAAGTTGCGTAGGAATTGCGCCGCCGATTTTATCTAACATCTTGCCAGCTGCACGGAAATGTCCAATGTTTGTCATACAAGAACCAATGAAGACTTCATCGATCTTGGTGCCAGCGACCTCTGATAGTGTTTTTACATCATCGGGGTCATTTGGACAGGCTAATATAGGTTCTTTGATTTCATTCAAATCTATTTCAAAGATCTTAGCGTATTCTGCATCCGCATCAGGTTCCATCAAGACTGGATTTGCAATCCATTCTTCCATGGCCTTTGCGCGACGTTCGAGTGTGCGTGCATCACCATAATCTTCACTTATCATCCAACGCAATAACGTGATATTGGATTCCAGGTATTCAATGATGGGTTCTTTGCCTAAGCGAATGGTACAACCACCGGCTGAGCGTTCTGCACTGGCATCAGACAATTCGAATGCTTGTTCACATTTAAGATTGGGTAAACCTTCAATCTCTAATATGCGACCAGAGAATATATTCTTCTTACCTTCTTTTACTACGGTCATGTCGCCGGTCTTAATTGCCGCCAGAGGAATTGCATTGACCAAATCACGCAAGGTAATACCGGGTTGCATCTCACCTTTGAAGCGTATTAAAACAGATTCCGGCATATCCAGTGGCATCACACCGGTAGCTGCAGCAAATGCGACCAGGCCAGAACCAGCTGGAAAGGAGATACCAATCGGAAAACGTGTATGTGAATCGCCACCTGTTCCTACTGTGTCAGGTAATAACATACGGTTTAACCAGGAATGAATGATGCCATCGCCAGGTCGTAGTGCGACACCGCCACGGGTCTGGATAAAATCAGGTAGCGTGTGATGTGTAATCTCATCTATCGGTTTTGGATAAGCTGCTGTATGACAGAAAGACTGCATGATCAAATCGGCGGAAAAACCGAGACAGGCCAGATCTTTTAATTCATCTCGTGTCATTGGGCCCGTTGTGTCTTGTGAACCAACCGTGGTCATCTTGGGTTCGCAGTAAGTGCCAGGTCGAATACCCTCAACACCACAAGCTTGACCCACCATTTTCTGTGCCAAGGTATAACCTTTGCCGGTGTCATTTGCGGGTACAGGCACACGAAATAGATCGCTAGTTTTTAATCCCAATGCTTCACGAGCACGCGTTGTTAAGCCACGGCCAATGATTAATGGAATTCGTCCACCTGCTTGTACTTCGTCAAGAATGATATCGGTCTTTAATGAAAAGTCACAAAGCTCTTCACCTGTTTCAGCATTTTTTATCTTGCCTTCATAAGGGTAGATATCGATGACATCGCCCATGTTCATTTTGCTAACATCACATTCAATGGGTAGGGCGCCAGCGTCTTCCATGGTATTGAAAAAGATAGGTGCAATCTTACCGCCAAGGCAATAACCACCATCACGCTTATTAGGAATAAATGGAATGTCATCGCCCATGTGCCAAAGCACAGAGTTGGTCGCTGATTTACGTGAAGAACCTGTCCCCACAACATCACCAACATAGGCTAGTGGATGGCCTTTTGCTTTTAATGTTTCGATTTGTTTGATGGCGCCGATTTCACCTGGCTTATCCGGCGTTATGCCCTCACGTTCCATCTTTAACATGGCTAATGCATGTAATGGAATATCGGGTCGCGACCATGCATCGGGAGCGGGTGAGAGGTCATCGGTATTGGTTTCGCCAGAGACTTTGAATACGGTGACCGTTATTTTTTCAGCCAATTTTGGCTTAGAAGTAAACCACTCGGCATCAGCCCAGGATTGAATAATTTTTTTCGCATGTTCATTGCCAGCATCGGACTTTTCTTGCACATCATGTAATGCATCGAACATTAACAAGGTATGTGACAGTGCTTCTACAGCCGCTGGTGCCAGAGCCTCATCATCAAGACAGTCAATTAATGGCACGATATTGTAGCCACCTAGCATTGTTCCCAAAAGTTCCACCGCTTTAACCTTACCGATTAAAGGAGATTCTGCTTCGCCTTTGGTAATGGCGGCTAGAAAACCTGCTTTGACATAGGCAGCTTGGTCAACGCCGGCTGGAATGCGATTGGTTATCAGGTCGAGGATAAAGTCTTCCTCACCTGCTGGTGGATTTTTTAGCAATCCAACCAAATCCGCAGTTTGTTCTGGGTTCAAAGGTTGTGGAACGACTCCCTGGTCGGCCCGCTCTTGTACATGTTGGCGATAAGCTTCGAGCAAAACAATTCTCCTGTAGTTATTCTTGGATGGGACGCTAAATGAGCATCCTGATCGAAGGGCGGCTAGTATAAATGAAGATCTTGTTAATGTTTAATCGAATTTACGCTTTATTTTAGTGCGTTTTTAATCGACAGAATCGATTATCCCACCACCGAGGCAGACACTTTCTTTATAAAATACAATGAATTGGCCCGGTGTGATGGCCCTTTGAGACGAGTCAAAACTGACGCTACACCTGTCATTTTCAATTTTTTCGATGGTACAGCTTTGATCTGCTTGCCGATAACGGTTTTTTGCCTGACATTTATAGGGAATTTCAGGTATTTCTCCTGAAATCCAGTTGATACTAGATGCTGTTAGACCGTGACTGTGGAGCAGGGGATGGTCATGATCTTGAGCAACGATTAATTCATTTTCTTCAATATTTTTTTGTACGACATACCAGGGCGCATCACTAGCCCCTTTGACACCACCAATACCCAAGCCTTGCCGTTGCCCAAGTGTGTAGTAAAAAACACCTTCATGCCCACCAATGGTGCTGCCTGCCGTGGTTTTGATATTGCCTGGATCAGGAGGAATATAGCGACTTAGAAATTGACGGAAGGGTTGTTCACCGATAAAACAAATACCGGTGCTATCTTTTTTATCATGCGTTATCAAACCTGCTTGTTCGGCACGTTGTCTGACATCGGCCTTATCAAGTTCGCCGATCGGGAACAGCGATTTTTCTAATTGCGTTTGGTTTAATCGGCACAAGAAGTAACTTTGATCCTTGTTTTGATCTAATCCTTTTAGTAATTGATATGTGTTTTCTTGTTGATGTATACGAGCGTAATGGCCGGTAGCAATTTTTTCTGCACCGAGGTTTGTTGCATGTTCCAGAAAGGCCTTAAATTTAATCTCTTGATTACACAAAACATCAGGATTGGGTGTACGGCCGTTTTTGTATTCGCTGAGAAAGTTTTTAAAGACCTTGTCCCAATAATCTGCAGAGAGATCAACAGTGTTTAAGGGGATATCAAGCTTATCGCAAACCATCATGGCATCTTCTACATCGGTCTCCCATAAACAAGCGCCATCTTCGGAGGTGTCATTCCAGTTTTTCATGAATAAGGCCTCAACTTCATAGCCTTGTTCTTTCAGTAACATTGCCGTTACCGATGAATCGACTCCTCCGGAGATGCCAACGATGATTTTATTGTTAGTTTTTTTATTCACTGTTAAGAGAATGATGAATTAATTCGAGGGGATAGCGCTTTCCGCTTTGGTAATCTTTAATACAATGTGTGACTAGGGGACTGCGCATGCGCTCATGTTCTTTTTCAATTTCATCTTCTGTTAACCATGCAGCGCGAACGATGCCTTCATCAAGTGTTTGTCCTTTATGTTCCTTGATGCATTGACCATAGAAACAAAAACGTAAATAAGTAATATCTGACTGATGCGGGTTAGGATAAAGATAAACACCGACTAATGCTTCTGGTTCAAATTCCCAGGCAGTTTCCTCCATGACTTCACGTTTGACGGCTTCAATCAAGGTTTCGCCATGTTCCAGATGTCCTGCTGGTTGATTGAATACGAGCTTGCCATTGATTGATTCTTCAACCAGTAGGAATCGACCCTCTTGTTCAGCAATCGCAGCAACAGTCGTGTTTGGTTTCCACTGCATTATGACTTCCTTGGTAATTAGATGTTGTTAGATAAGTACTGATACTTCTAAGGATGTGCCAGAAGCTGACAAATCGTGTTATCCGTTTTTACTGCCTTTCTTTATTTTTACTATATCTGGATTATCCCAGCTGCCCTTAATGCTGTATTGATACCTTAAGATCTGATCTATTTTTTCTGGGATAGACTTGAATAACTCGCCAGTAAGATAAATAACGGCACCTACTCCGACACCTATAGGGCCAAATAATGCGCTGGCGACAGGTAAACTGTTAGAGACTTTGGGTGTTATGGTTGCAATCTGATCATAATCTTCTGTGACGATCCCGGTTCGTCCACTGACAATGATATTTGCAGCCGGACCAATCATTTCGAGGTCGTTTGTATACGCATGACCTTGATCCATATTAAAGCTTCCACTAATACTATCGAATGCAAATCCTTTTTTGAAAAGGTCGGTAAAATCGAGAGCGAGTCTTCTTGGCAAGGTTTGAATACTGAGTAGTCCAAATAGTCGACCAGCAGATGGGTTGATATCAAGGAATTGGCCTTTATCAATTTTCATGTCGAGTTCACCAATGATCTTTTCCATAGAGAAATTCATTGGCGTGTCCATCCAGTTTGCATTCATTTCAATTGTTGTTTGACCCTCTTGAATGTTGGCAGAGTTATAATTAAATGTAGCGAGCATAGTTTCAATGGACTCAGATTCTAACTTGGCATAAAACTCGGAACGATCTATACCATCTATACGCATCCACTCACCATTTGCTGTAATGTTAAAACCGGGTTTGGAAATACTTAGATTACTGATGTTAATACCATTTTCAACATTGTTGGTTTGCAGTTCAAGTTGTCCGAGTTGATTGTCTTTATAATTGAAACTTTTAATACTGACCTCTAGCTCGGGTATTTTATCTATTTCAGACTGACTTGAATCATTCTCGGTTTCACTTCCATGCAATGACAGAGATTCTAGTTCAACAAGTAGTTTGTCATTTTGATTGTTACCCGTTTTTATTAATTGAGCATGACCTTTAATTTCACTTCCATCAAAAGAAACCTTCCAGCCTTCAGCGGGGTTGTTTAAGTTTATTTTGACATCATTAAAAATATTGTTGATGATTTGTAATTCACCAATAGTGAATTCTCCAGTTATTCCACTAGTTTGATGTGATGCATTTTTCTGTGATTGGGCAATATTGTCTATTGCAATGACGTCTATCCATTCCGACAGGTTTAATTTCTCAAGGCTACCTTGTATTGATATATCACTTGTTTGTGGCGACTCACCATGTTGTTGGCCTAGACCGATAAGTATATTTTTAACCATCAAGTTGTTGCTGTTGTCGATACTGACATCAGTGAAGAAAGTATTGTCAAAATTAAAATTAATTTTATTAATTGATACGCCAGTCAATCTGGTCGACAAAGTTAATGGACGTGTTTCTTTTTTGCTTTTGCCAAAGGGATAAGGCAGGTTTATCTCAACACCATTTAAGTCGGAACTTAATTCTACATCTCTGTTACTAATGTTGTTGTCTGACATGGATTTTTTAAGTGAGAGGGACCATTTACTTTCCCCATCAAAATAGGTGCTTATGCTTTTCCCTACGCTATTGGATGATGGAAAGAAACTGCCAAGTTGGTTCACAATAAATGCCTTGTCGGCAATGCCAGATATCTCGTATATCTCAGAGTAGGGTTCATCTGGACCTATTCTGGGGATAGTGAGTGTTACCGGTAGACCTTGATATAAAGCATCAATATCACCGCCCCATACTTTATGATTGGTAAAGTTAACTTTGCCATTTACATCCTCAAGCCCTAATCCAGGTATATTAGATTCAATAGTAGCACCAGTAAAAACCACCAAGCCTTCAACGTTTGTATTATCTTTCTCCAAAGGGATGTCTAATTTTAGGTCAAGATCAAAATTGCCGACGACATTGTTTATTGATTCACGTAAAGAATTTTTTTCTTTGAGTGGGCTTTGAGAAATAAAATGAGTGGCATCACTGGTATGACCGTTTAATGACCCGGTGATATTTAGCAGGTGATTACCTTTGCTAAGGTTTTTAATTTTGCCTGAAAGATCGTTGATTTTCGCATCGAAGATATAGCCTGAGCGAGATAGGACTGAGAGGTCATCATTATTTAAAATGATTTCGGCGGTAAAGTTATCAATGGCTGGCCATTTCTCATTATATTCAAGTGTCGTATCTTCAATGTTAATGAGTGCCTTGAAATATCCTTCAGCATTATCAAATGGATAATCGCTGAGGTATCCATGGAAGAGTAAATCACCGGATAAAAATTTACCCCCAGCCAGAGCATTATTAAACCAGGTACGTAATTTGGGGCTGGTTTGTCTTGGTAAGTAAGCAGGTATGTTTTCTATACTCGTTTCATCGACATGCATTACCATATCAATATAGGGTGACTTTTTATCAAACCTGATCTTTCCAGATGTGTTAATAGATAAGTCTATGGATGCAATGTTCAGTTTGTGAATGATTAGCTCAGCTGTCTCATCATTAATCAAATCTAAGTTTGCGTTCAGGTCTGAAAAAGAAAGCGGCTCTTCGTATAGAGTGCCAACCTTGATTTTAGGAGTTGAACTATTAAGTTGAAGATTTATTTTTTTACTATTGGCAGTTAATGAACCTTTTAGACCAGAGATTGAATGGTTCTCATCAGCAGACATGAACTCAAGATTGTTGAACGCAGTCTTAAATAGAAAAGGGTTGTTTTCTTTTGAGACAGGATGATAGCTGATGTTTAAGTCTATAAGTTCTCCCTTGAATGTATGCTGCTCAAATACGTCTTTGATGTTTTTAGGAATGACATTAGTGGTGATTATAAAAGGTAAAACTTCCTCTAGATTCAGATAAGAAAAATAGGCGTCATATTGATTATTATCGTTAGCATCTTTCTCAATGATTAATTGGTAGTTTGACTCAGGCCAAATTTTATTTGCCGTTTGTAATTCATCAATTGCTATATTCAGCAACCAATCTTTGTTTTGGGAGCGTTCGCCAAATAAACTTAAGGTGACATTGTTTACTGGCAGCTTATAATTTTCGGCAGTTAATAAAAAAGAGGAATAGTTTAATTCGCTATTGAAATCAATCAATCTCGATCGTTTCCAACTTGTCCATAGCTTGATGTTTG
The DNA here is from genome assembly GCA_047618295.1 of Gammaproteobacteria bacterium. Lineage (GTDB taxonomy): Bacteria > Pseudomonadota > Gammaproteobacteria > Eutrophobiales > Eutrophobiaceae > UBA7359. Next base: position 9,452 of record JBLHKL010000030.1, read on the forward strand.
CAATACCACCGATGCTTTTAATTTGAAAATCATTCAGCAAATCAGTCGGATTTAATTTTTCTGTTTCAATATATACTGATCCACTCCATTCTGGAGTCAATATATTACCGTTCACATCCATCTTCACGCTCAAAGATTGTCCAAATTGTTCTGGCAGAGATATATCTGCCTCAATCTGCACGCGTTGGTTGTCAGTCTTTAATTGAATTTTCACATCTGAAAACTGAGTTTCTTTTCTTGGAGATTTTTCGTCATGCCATGCTACAGAGGCTTTCTCGAGGATGATGTGTTTTTGTTTTAACAACCAACCTGATAAGGCCGAACTTTTAGTTGAATCAGTATTAAAATTTGGATCATTATCACTACTGATGGATAGTGAGCCATCAAGACGTCGTGAAATACTAAGGTCTAGTCCAGAAACAGATAGATAGTTTGGTATAATTTCACGTGCTCTAATGCTGGCTATTAGATCGATACCGATGTGGGCAGAGTCTAGCTTTGTAATCAGGCTGCTATTATCTTGTGTATAGAGGTCAATATTTTCCAGATACAGATTGGGCGTCCATCCTTGCCACTCAGCATTAATCCCTTCTATAACAACAGGGTGTTCCATCTGCTTACTGACCCAGGATTGTATTTCGTTGTTATAGCTACCAATTTCCGGTAATGCCAGGCGAACGACAGTGACCAAAACTGCGGCGTTAAGGATGATGAATGCAAATGCATACCAGAAGAAATGGTATAGACCTGTAAGAATTCTGTTTAACATTAAAAATAAATTAAAGCAGGACGATGTCGTATTGCTCTTGTGTATAAAAAGTTTCTACTTGAAAATTAATGGGTCTGCCAATAAAAGCCTCTAGCTCTGCGACACTGGTAGATTCATCATCTAATAGGATGTCAACAACACGTTGTGAAGCAACGACTAATAGTTTGTTTGCATCGAATTGTCGAACTTCACGTAAAATTTCTCGAAATATTTCATAACAAATTGTTTCAGACGATTTAATTGATGCTCTGCCATCACAAGTAGGACATGTCTCACATAGAATATGTTCCAAACTTTCTCTAGTTCTTTTTCGGGTCAATTGCACTAATCCAAGTGAAGTTAGTTCGCTTAAGGTTGTCTTGGAATGATCTTTCTCGACATTTTTTTCAAGTGAACGTAATACTTGTCGACCATGTTCCTGGTCCTTCATGTCGATAAAATCTATAATTATTATGCCGCCAAGATTCCGTAAGCGAAGTTGTCTGGCAAGAGTATGAGCCGCTTCTAGATTGGTTTTGTAGATGGTTTCTTCCTGATTACGATGACCAACAAAGGCACCAGTATTGACATCTATCGTGGTCATGGCTTCGGTCTGGTCGATAATTAAATAGCCGCCAGACTTTAATGGGACTTTCCTGCTAAGCGAACGTTGTATTTCATCTTCCACTGAATACAAATCAAGAATAGGGTGGTCACCAGTGTAATATTCAATCCTAGCAAGGAATTCAGGAATAAAATGCTTGGAAAATTCCATTACTCGTTGGTAGGTTTCTTTTGAATCGATACGTACCTTCTCAACTTCAGAATGGACTAAATCGCGCATGGTGCGCATTACCAATGGCAAGTCTTCGTAGACAATACTTGGTGGAAACGTATTTTTTGCGCGCACCATGATTGATTCCCAAATTTTCCTGAGAAATTCGATGTCTTTACAGATATCTTCATCAGGTACATGTTCCGCAGCCGTTCTGAGGATAAATCCACCTTTTTTTAAAATTTCAGATTCACGTAAGGCACTATGCAAGATGACATTATCTTCATTGCCAACAGAGAGTTTTTCGATACCAGATAGGTAATCTAAAATAACATTCCTGAGGCGTTCGCGTTCTTCTTCACTTTCAATTCGCTGAGAGATGCCGATTGAAGGGTAATCTGGCATAAAAACGATATAACGAGATGGGATTGAAAGACGGGTTGTCAGTCTCGCGCCCTTACTACCAATGGGGTCCTTAATAACTTGAACAAGGATATCTTCTCCTTCACTGATAACCGACTCAATAGGTTGTATTTGTTCGGCCTCTTTTTTTACAGGGTCATATTCAGCATTGTTAGCAACGATGTCTGAAGAATGTAGAAAGCCGGTGCGCTCAAGTCCAATGTCTATAAAAGCGGCTTGCATGCCGGGTAAGACTCGTGAGACGCGGCCCTTAAATATATTCCCCACCAGACCACGTTTTTGCGTTCGCTCGATATGGACCTCCTGCAAGACGCCATTATCAACAACGGCAACGCGTGTTTCTTGCGGGGTAACATTTATTAGGATTTCTTCACTCATGATGATTCGTGTTCTTATGGCTGCAATATGTTTTTATACACAACATTTAGGAGAACGTTATCATATCATTATCTTGTTCTATATGTGGTCAAGAAAGTGTGAAAAAACAAGGAGATCAAGCGGGCTGTTTAATTGAGTAAATGAGGATAAAATGATTCATTATGAATTTTAAGTATTTCACAGAGATTCTGCCACCAGAGGCAGTCTTGCTATCTGAAGAGTCTAAACGGGTCTACGAGTGCGATGCCATGTCGGCACACCGGGTTATGCCGGGATGTGTTGTTTTGCCGAATTCGGTAGAACAAGTTCAGGCCATATTGTCATATTGCTATTTAAACGATATTCCCGTGGTTGCCAGAGGTGCAGGCACCGGTCTCTCGGGCGGGGCTATGCCGCATGCAGAAGGGGTGTTATTGAGTCTGGCTAAATTTAACCAGATAGTTGAAATCGACCCCATCCAACGATCGGCTCGTGTTCAGCCTGGGGTCCGTAATCTGGCTATTTCTGAAGCAGTTAAATCGTTCGGTCTTTATTATGCCCCTGACCCGTCATCCCAAGTCGCCTGTACTATTGGGGGAAATGTCGCTGAGAATTCAGGCGGGGTTCATTGCTTGAAATACGGGCTGACAGTGCACAATATTTTGCAATTGAAGGTCGTTACAATCGAAGGTGAATTAATCACTATCGGCAGCCATGCATACGATTCAGCGGGTTACGATCTACTCGCCTTATTGACCGGTTCAGAAGGGATGTTAGGAGTGATAGTCGAAGTCACTGTGAAGCTCATTCCCAAAGCCCCCTTTAGTAGAGTATTGCTGGCCTCGTTCGATGATATTGAGAAAGCCGGTAATGCCGTCGCTGGTGTGATTGCCAATGGGATTATTCCTGCGGGATTTGAAATGATGGATAAGGCCGGTGTTCGAGCGGTTGAAGACTTTGTGCACGCCGGATATCCAGTGGATGCAGAAGCGATCTTGTTATGTGAACTTGATGGTACTGAAGAAGAAGTGAAAACAGGCTTAATGGAAGTTGAAAGATTATTGAAGCATTACGGTGCTATTGAAGTGCGTGTTGCAAGCTCTGACGCAGAATCAGAACTTTTTTGGGCAGGAAGAAAGGCTGCATTTCCAGCAGCAGGTCGAATTGCACCAGATTATCTTTGCATGGATGGGACTATCCCAAGAAAGCATATAGCCGAAGTATTAGCAGGCATTAATGCTCTGTCAAAAAAATATAAACTCGATGTTATTAATGTGTTTCATGCTGGGGACGGGAACCTACACCCCCTAATCCTTTATGACGTTGCCATACCGGGAGAATTAAAACGTACTGAAGAGTTTGGTAGCGAAATACTCCAGCTCTGTATTGCAATGGGCGGGACGATAACAGGGGAGCACGGCGTAGGGATAGAGAAGATAAATGAAATGTGCATTCAATTTGGTGGCGATGAGCTTGAGCAGTTTCATGCAGTCAAGGCTGCATTTGATACAAAAGGTTTATTGAACCCTGGCAAAGCCGTGCCAACATTAAATCGATGCGCAGAATTTGGTGCGATGCATGTGCATGGGGGTAAAGACAAATTTCCTGAACTGGAACGTTTTTAAGCTGCTATTGTTTTATTTGTGCTTATGTCGGCATTAACAACACAATTTCTGCCATTAGCCTTTGCTTTATAGAGTGCTTTATCCGCATAGGTTAAAAATTCATCGGAAGTTATACTGTCATCAGGTATGCAAGTCGCACAGCCAATGCTGACGCTGATCGAAACAGGGATTTCCATCTTTGATTCGGTATTATATTTTATTACACCCAACCGGATCTTTTCTCCTATCTGAAATGCATCAACCCTCGAAGTATTAGGTAGGACAATAACAAATTCATCACCACCATACCGACAGAGCACATCCGATGAACGTTGTAAATGAGAGCCGAATAACTTAACCAGATCAATAAGGCATGTATCACCAGCCTGATGCCCATTTGTATCATTGAGCGTTTTAAAATTATCAATATCAATGATTAATAGTGACAAATCGGATTTAGTTCTCATGCCTCGAAACCATTCATTGTTGATGCATTCGTCCAGATACAATCTATTTTTGGCATTGGTAAGAGGATCTGTTGTGACGCTGTTTTGTAACTTATCATTTGTCACAGATAATTCATTAGACAAATCAATAAGTTTGTTTTGCATCTCTGATATGCGATGCATCGCATTGAGTTTTGCATTGAGCACTAACTGACTTACTGGCTTAGAGAGATAATCATCACCACCAGACTCAATACCCTTGGATAGATTCTCATCATCTGCATGGCCCGTTAAAAATATTATCGGTATCCATTTACTGGTGTCATCGGCACGAATTTTTTCTGCAACTTCGAATCCATTAAATTTAGGCATTTCGACATCCAGCAATACTAAATCGGGTTTTTCTGAACCATATAGTGATATAGCTTCTTCGCCATCACGCGCAGGTATAACTTCATGCCCGGAATTCTTTATGATTTTTGATGTGGTTAACATCATTGTCAGAGAATCTTCTGCGAGTAGTACTTTCATAGCTATCTACCAAACGATAGTAGTAAAATTGTGATTTTATGCGTAATTAAATCCATTACAGAGTGTTTCGGCCTATATAGAGAAATCTTTAGCAATAACCTTATTTTATGCACTCAATTTAACTATTTTATTTATGTGTTTATTTTACAACGTGTTATCAATAAACTGGCAGCTCTATGAAAGAGAAATTTGATTCTATTAAAGAACATGTTTTAAATGCCGTTGAGCAGAGTGAGCCGCTCAAGATAGTAGGTGGTAATAGCAAGGCTTTTTTAGGAAGAGCGACAACAGGAACATTAGTCAATGTCTCTGCTTATAGTGGCGTTATTAGCTATGAACCAACAGAGCTCTATATTACGGCGAGAGCAGGGACATTGCTTAGCGATATTAATAAGACCTTGTCTGATCACGGCCAAATGCTGACGTTTGACCCACCTAACGTTACCGATAAGACAACAATCGGTGGTGTTGTTGCTACAGGTTTAAGTGGATCTCGTCGTCCATATAGTGGCTCAGTACGAGATTATATTTTAGGCATCCGTTGTATTAATGGTTTGGGCAAAGATTTGTCATTTGGTGGACAGGTGATGAAAAATGTTGCCGGATATGATGTATCAAGATTGATGACGGGTGCTTTTGGCACATTGGGAATTATTCTAGAGGTGTCGCTCAAAGTAATGCCGATCCCAGAGGTGGAAATAACCTGCTGCCGGTCAATGACTAAAGCAAAGGCATTGGCGACAATGCAGGACTTATCAGCACAGGCTATCCCTATCTCGGCAAGTTGTTATGATGGCGAAGTGTTATATGTCAGGTTGTCGGGTAACGAAATTAGTGTAAAAGCAACCAGTAAGAAAATTAACCTTGATAAAGAAGAGCAAGGTCTAAATTATTGGAGTGAATTGCGCGATTATAAGGCGCCTATCTTTAATTCAGATATTAATACATGGCGGATATCTGTCCCGACGACTGCGAATCTTGATATAGGAGATGATCCCTATTTCGTAGACTGGGGTGGAGGCTTGTATTGGCTTAACTCTGAGCGTTCTGCTAAAGAAATATTTGATTTAGCACGAGAAGCCGGTGGCAGTGCAATGCTATTTCGAGGAACTGAGCAAAACCAGGAATCATTTCAGCCATTATCAAAAGGATTGTTATCACTGCATAAAGGATTGAAGAAAGCTTTTGATCCGCACGGCATATTAAACCCTGGAAAGATGTACGCGTCACTTTAAACATATGCAAACATTTATTGAACAATCGATTAGGAATACTTCAGAGGGAAAAGAGGCTGAGCGCATTCTTCGTTCATGTGTGCATTGTGGCTTTTGTACGGCGACCTGTCCGACCTATCAATTATTAGGTGACGAGTTGGATGGGCCAAGAGGTCGTATTTACCTGATTAAGTCTATGCTGGAAGGTGAAGTCAGCACTAACCGAACACTGCAGCACCTGGATCGATGTTTGACCTGTCGGGCATGTGAAACAACCTGTCCATCTGGTGTTGAATATGGGAAATTGCTCGATATCGGACGACACTATGCTAATCAGAAAACATCACGTCCATGGCATCAGCGACTCTATCGGTTTTTGATTTCACAATCATTACCGTATAAAAAAAGATTCAAGATTTTGATAAAACTTGGACAAATCTTTCGTTTTTGTTTGCCTGAAAAAATAAAGAGCATGATCCCTGTAAAGGAAAAGCAGGCCGAGATGACTAATATAAAAGTTCATGCAAGAAAGGTCATATTATTTAGCGGCTGCGTTCAACCTGCATTAGCGCCCGGTATAAATCAGTCGGTAACAAAAGTATTAGATGTTCTTGGCGTTTCCGTTGTTGAAATCAAGAATGAACAATGTTGCGGAGCTTTAAGTCATCACCTCACGGCAACAGATCAAGCCCTTTCATTTATGCGAAAAAACATTGATCTGTATTGGTCAGCACTTGAGCAGGGCATAGAAGCTATTATCGTATCAGCCAGTGGATGTGGCGTTCACATAAAAGAATACGGTTATTTATTGCGGGAAGATGAACAATACGCTGCCAAGGCAGCAAAAATTGCTGCTATGACAAAAGATATCTCTGAGTTTGTGTCAGAATTTGATTTAGAAAAATTAAAAATTGATAGTTCAAGAAATGTGGCATTTCAAAGCCCATGCACATTGCAGCATGGGCAAAAATTGGCTGGTGTCACTGAAAGTCTATTACAACGGCTAGGGTTTACTCTAGCTCCTGTACCGGATGCACATTTATGCTGCGGGTCTGCTGGTGTTTATTCTTTACTGGAAGAAGATATTTCAAACGAGTTACGCGGGAATAAGATTGAGAACCTTATGCAGGGAGAGCCTGAAATGATTCTTACAGCCAACATTGGTTGTCTTAAGCATCTACAACAGAAAAGCCCTGTGCCGGTAAAACACTGGATTGAAGAAGTCGCTGCATCAATTAAATAATGCAGCGACCTGTGATATATGTGTTGGTGTAAGTGTTTTGTATGAGCTTACAAGGCTATTCGATTATTAACATTCCAGATTCTTCATCATCTCCAGCGCTTCCAACATCACTAGCATCACCAAAGATATCGTCATAACCGGTAGCTGGCGGTTCACCATCGTGAATGAGGAACTCACGTTGTTGTAAATAGGCTTCACGTGTGAACGAATAACGATCAAGCGCTGCTTCGTCACGAATCTTAGTTGCTTCAAGCAAGTTGGCACGTGTATTCACAGCGCTTAGAGCACTAATCGGGGCGAAAATTAGACCTTGCATATAAAAGAATGGATTTAACAGAGTGCTTGGCACTTGATCTGTTATGTCACGTGTTGTTGTTGGCGCGATTAGATACAGATATGAGCCTTGATCGACACCCCAAGTAGCGAGTGTTTGGCCAAAATCTTCAACATTATGCGGCATGCCAATCGGGGTGGAAACATCAAATAGACCTGCAATACCAAACGTTGAATTATAGGTAAAGCGAAGCATATCTGTTATTCCCTGTTCAACTTTCCCTTGTAAAAAATCATTCAAGATGACATTTAAGTAGCCTAGGTTATTGAAAAAGTTAGTTACACTGGTCCTAACGGGTACCGGAAGTGTATCGACATATTGCTCTGCTATTGGCTTTATAAGATGTTTATCAAGTGTTTCAGTGAGATTAAAAACCACGCGGTTTGCTGGCTCTAACGGGTCATTATCGCCAATGGTCTCACTATTTTGAGTCGTAGCACACCCGGTTGCTAGTAACAGAATTCCAGTGAGGGTCAGGAGTTTTGGTAATTTAAACAAATGGCTTCCAGTCATTTTTACTCTCTCTTGCAGTTCGAATTTGTTGTTATTTTATTTCGGCAAATATTGACATACCTTAAGGCTGGAGACAATTTTTAATATTGATTTTACGAATTATTTTGGTTGTAAGTCACTGATTTTTACTTTCAGGCTGGCTATCAATGCATCAAAACCTTTTTCCTTGATGATTGCGGAATAATCTGCTCTTTTCAAAGATAAATCGTTGATGCCATTAGCGATGACGCTGATTATCTTCCATTCGCCATCATCATTTTGAACAATATAGTTGAATGACACAGGCACATCATTTGTGCGAACAAACTCTGTTTTTACCATGAATCTATTTTCTTTCATTTGCTCAATGGACAGGTTTTTAAAAGACTCTCCGTTGAAAGAATCAAATCGGTTCACATATGTTGATATCGTCAAGCGGTTAAATAAATCTATAAACTCTGATTGTGACTGTTCCTCTAGCGTTTTCCAGTGCCTACTTAATATCACTTTGGAAATTAATGGGGAATTGAAATGCTTCACCACGACTTCTTCCATGACGTCATAACGCTCTTGAAAGGTTTTCGTGTCGGCATTCTCCATGATGCTTAGCAAGGACGTATGTAATTCATTAACAGGGGCATGGATTGCCGGTTCCTGATTTACTTCAGCCCAAATTAGGCAGCTAAAAAAAGACAAACTGATTAAGAACGTAGTTTTTAATAGATGTCGATGCTGTGGTGTCATTTATTTAAATCCGTTGTTAATAATGCATATTAGGCAAAATGTTCCGCCACGTGTTAACGCCATCAATATGGTGTCATGATAAAACTTAGAGGCTCTTAAATGATGTTTGTTGCAATATGAGGCTTAATTATAATGACGATCTTTCCAAACCGCACCTTTCCCAAAATAATAATCAAATGCAGAACTCCATGTCATGAGCAGATAGAGAGTGCCTACCAATGGTAAAGTAAGTGAATAAAGGGGATTCATCGAATAATAGCGTAGCGTCGGTAGATAACACACGGTTTGAATACCAAGTATTACTAGTCCAATCATGATTAAATTTACTTGTGTTTGTAACAATGCAGCAATGGGTAAGGCAAATGCGGCAATCATCAACATAGTACAAACCAATAACAACAGTGGAGAGTAGGCCAGTTGGGTGTAGGCAGTTCGAGTCACCATTTGCCAAATCGTTGAAAGTGAGTTGTAAGGGCGAATGCTTATCGCTGAGTGAGTAAGGCCCATCCAGATTTTATGTCCGTCTTGCTTAACTTGTTTTGCTAATGAACAATCATCAATTAATGCATCTTTAATACAGTCAAAGCCGCCTAACTTTTCAAGAACATTTGATTCCAGCAAGATACAGCCACCTGCAGCAGCAGCGATTGAGGAGCTAGGTTTGTTTGAGAGATGAAATGGATAAAGTAACTTAAAAAAGAATATAAAGGCTGGCATTAAACCTTTTTCCCAGCTCGATTCCATTTTCAAGTGGGCCATTAAGGAAAGCATTTTTATGTCGTCTTCCTGTGCCTTTTCTATCAGCGTCGGGATTAGTCCAGGCTTTAAAACAATATCGGCGTCTAATAGTAAGAGATAAGGTGTTTTAATCAGTTGACGGCCTTGTTCCAGAGCCCACAATTTACCACTCCAACCTTCTGGCAAAGATGAGCCGGTGACAATCTGTAAATTATTCAAATTAACCGCAAGCGCTTTTTCGACAGTGCTATCGGATGATTGGTCATCTACCAGGATTATGTTTAACCCACTTCCTTGTTCTTTTAGAGCAGTGAGTGTTTGATCGATTGTTTCTGCCTCATCTCTTGCAGGAATAAGGACAGTGACGTTGGATAAATCGAGGTTTTCAGTTGAATGGCTATCGAGTGATTCCCGGGTACTCCACGGACGCCACGGTAATAATAGTATTGCGAGCCAGATAAGCAATCCTGGCATGACTGCCAGGAGTGTCAGTTCCATTACGCGACTTGTTTGCTACTACCGCAACTCTTGGTTGCTTTAGTTTCCGCAACCAGTCTTGGTGCGGTTATTTCTTCTTCTTTGTAAAGAGTAGGAAGTTCAGGAGCCATTTCGCCATCGGTCTTAGGGCCTTTCAGGAA
>JBLHKL010000031.1:0-19372 GCA_047618295.1 Gammaproteobacteria bacterium
GGCGGAGACGTTTGCGGTCACGGTGAATGCGGCGACGATAGCGGAAGGTACGGTGACGGTTGATGGTGGTACGAGTGATACCGAGACAGTAACAATCAACGACATTGATCAAGCGATTAATGTGACGCTGGCGGCCAGTGAAACGAGTATTAATGAATCGAGTGGTACAACGTCACTGACCTATACGGTGAATTTAGATAATACGTTGAATGCGGGTAACACGGTGAGTGTGGTGTTAAGTACAGGTGGCACGGCAACGGACGGTACCGACTTTACACAAAGCTTAGATGCTGCTATTGCAGCGGCCTTACCGGTTACGGGTGTGACGTATGTGGCAGGCACCAACACGTTAACGTTTGACTCAACATTTGTCTTGGGCAGTTTCACGTTTGACTTAACGGCGAACAACGATGGTATTGTTGAGGCTGCAGAAACATTTGCTCTTACGGTAGGTACTGCGTCTATTACAGAAGGCACGGTGACGGTTGACGGTGGTACGAGTGATACCGAGACGGTGACGGTTAATGACAATATTGTGACACCGCCTCCAACACCAACACCAACACCAACACCAACACCTCCAGTGGTTGACCTTAATCTTGAACAAATAACTGGCGATAGTGTTGATGGTATTCCAGAAACAGAGAGCGAGTCGGATGGTGGAACTGATGGAAATAGAGAGTTAAGCGCAGAAGGTGCGGTGATTGATGCTGTATCAGGGGCATATAGTTTGGGTTCAGTACGCGCATTAGATGAGGATGGTGCTGTATTGGATGCAGTTGAAGGCGCTAATAGTAGTACCGTTTATTTTGGTGATGCGATTGATGGTGAGCTTGCTGATAATACCGGTCTTTGGGATATCAGTGGTGTTAAGGGATTTTCTGTTAGTTTTTCTGTTTCTGAAACTAGGCAGGGTGCTGGTTCTGAGTCTGAGCTTAGTCTATTCCCATTACGTGTCGGTACACCAGAAGCGGAGAGTAAAGATCAGTTAATCGTTAAATCTATTTTACGCGATAGATCGTTATTTCTTGAGGTTGATTATTCAATTAATAGTGATCCAAATTTGTTAGCGACAAGTATTTCTGTTCTTCAAGTTAATGGTAGTCCGTTACCTGATTGGTTGAGAGTTGATGATAAAGGAGGTTTGGTTAGTGGTGAACCGCCTGTAGGAACAGAAGTCATTGATTTGCGTATCGAAGTTACCTTGAGTGATGGCACTGTGATAGTTCGTTATATTGATGTAAATGTCACCAGTGGCGAAATTGCTGCATTGCAAAAAATTGGCGAAGAATTTGTTGCTGGTGCAAGTTTATTCGACAAACAAATTGCACAACAAGCAATTAAGTTTGAAGATTCAATAGATAAAATAAAAAATATCTTTATTAATTAGCAGTTTATGATTAATATCAAATGCTTATTGTTAAGTGTTGGGGAACGCTTAACACTTAACACTTAACACTTAACACTTAACACTTAACAATTACCTATATAAATAAAAATTGTTAATAAAAGCGATTATCTTTTTATGAATAAAAATATGGAAATGTATTGTTGGTAACAATGAATTACCGTAATTACATAATCGTTTCCACCTTGCTGATGTCTGGTTGTTCGTTTATTCCCATTCCATTTACAGCTGCAGAATTAAAAGATCAAGCGAGCAAGGATAATGTCCTGGTTACCCAAAATCAGGAACCCGTTGCTGGTCCTATTTCTCTTTATGAATCGATAGCGCGTTCATTGAAATACAATCTTGATTTCCATCTTGAGTTTGCTGAAAAGATTCTTTCTGAAACCGAATTAGATCTCTCACGCTATGATTTATTACCGCAGTTAGTTGCAAAGACAGGTTATAACGGTCGCGATAAGTTTAGTGGTTCATCGAGCCAATCTTTAATTACAGGCACACAGTCATTATCAACATCGACTTCTTCTAATCGTGATATTTTCAATACTGATTTGGAGCTAACCTGGAATGTACTTGATTTTGGTCTGTCGTATATCAGGGCAAATCAAGCAGCGGATAAGGTTCTTATCGCTGAAGAAGAAAAAAGAAAAACTATTAATCGAATTGTTCAGGATGTAAGAACCGCATACTGGCGCGCGGTTAGTAATGATCGATTAATAGAAAAGATTGAAAGCTTATTAGAACGAGTCTCCAAGGCAATAGAACAATCAAAACAAATCGAGATAAAGCGTTTAGATCGACCATTAACCGCACTAACCTATCAACGTGAGTTAATTGGTATTAAACGTGAGCTTGAAGAATTACAGCGTGATTTATCAATTGCTAAGATTCAACTTGCGGCATTAATGAATCTAAGACCTGGCGAAAGTTTTCAGCTAATAATTCCCGATAGAGTAGAGGCGGTTAATAAGGTCGATATTTCTCCAGAAATGATGGAACAACTCGCGCTTGAGAATCGGCCTGAGATCAGAACTATTTCTTATGAAGAAAGAATCAACAAGAAAGAAGCCAAGGCTGCAATATTAAGACTTTTACCTGGTTTGGATATTAATTTTGGGAAAAGTCACAGTAGTAACGCATTCTTGTTTAATAATAACTGGTTGAGTTACGGTGCTAAAATTAGTTGGAACCTACTCAATATCTTTAGATATCCGTCGACGAAGAGAGAATTAGGTGCAAGGGAAAAAGTTCTGGAAGCGAGACGCCTTGCATTAAGCATGGCCATCCTGACCCAGGTTCATGTGAGCTTGGCGCAATATGAACATGCACAGCGGGAATATAAAACTGCCGCTGACTATTATTTGACGCAGCAAAAAATTCTTAACCAATTATTGTCGGGTGTTTCAGCCCGGACGGTTACCGAACAATCCTTAATTCGAGAAGAGATGAATATGATGGTTGCGGAGATTAAATACGATATCGCTTTTTCTGATATTGAGAATGCTTATGCCAGTATTTTTGCGTCGTTAGGTATTGACCCTTTTCCAATTGATATAAATATGGATAACGTAGATTCATTGGCAAAATCAATTATGAATTATTTTGAAGGTTTGTCTTTACATGAACAACTATTTTCAATGAAGGTTAAATAGGGCCGGAGCAGTTGAATGAAACATAATGTCTTAAACCCCAAACTAATAATATTGTTATTACCTATTATTTTTCTTGTTCAAACAGTATATGCAGAAGATGATGATTTCTTTTCAACAGGTATAGTTTCAGACAACGTTAGGGGACTCATTAAGCCAGTTGAGAGAGCTATTATCTCTAGTGAAATTGCCGCGAAAATAAAAAGCATTCCTTTTAAAGCAGGGGATGCATTTAAGAAAGGAGATTTGTTGGTTGGGTTTGATTGCTCTTTTTATCGTGCAGATATGGCGTCAGCTGAAGCATCATATAAATCAAGACAACATATATTTGAGAATAATAAACAGCTATTAGCATTAAATGCGATCAGCGATATTGATGTTTCAATATCTGAGTCTGAAATGCAAGTCGCCCGAGCTGATCGTACTATGAAAGCGATACGGGTCAATCAATGTAAAATAAAAGCACCCTATAGTGGACGCGTGATTGAAGTTGCTATTAATGAGCATGAAACGGTGCCTTCTGATAAAGAAATTTTATCTATACTCAATGATAGCAATTTAGAAATTGAGTTAATTGTGCCTTCTAACTGGTTAAACTGGTTAGCCGTTGAAGAATCATTTTCATTTATGATCGATGAAACAGGAAAGGTTCTCGACGCTAAAGTTTCTAAAATTGGTGCTGTCGTAGATCCAGTTAGCCAGACAATTAAGTTGACCGGAAAGTTTGCTGACGATCTTAATGGTGTGCTATCCGGCATGAGTGGCACTGCACAATTTAGCAAGAAGAATAATTGATTATGAGTACCGAATCACAAGGGCCAGATATGGCTGCAGTTTCGAAATTACTTCAGTTAGAGTCTATGGCGCGTGCTGCAACTTCAGTCGATGCGTTACGATTTATGATCGTAAATGAAACACGTCGATTATTACCTTATAGGCAAGCCTATTTATTTTCTTCATTGCATCCAATAAAACGTGATTGCAAGCTTGTTTGTGCTTCTAGTGTTTCCGTGATTGAAGGACATGCCCCATTTGCAACCTGGTTGGAAAAAATGCTTGCCGCAATATTTGATAGTGAATCTATTGCGACACAAAGAATAATCGATGAGGCACAATGCCCAGAAAAATTAAAAGAGGGTTGGCAGGAATTTTCTTTACCCTTTGCTCTTTGGACGCCATTAAAATTACCCGATGGCACATTTATTGGTGGTCTATGGGTCACTAGGGAAACACCATGGCAAGATAATGAACTTGCTTTGTTCAAACGTCTTGGAGAAACATACGCGCATGCTTTAGTTGCAATTGCCAGCAGAAGAAAGCTATATCATCGACCAAAGAAGGTGACTTTTGCTGTTTGGATAATCATGCTTTTTTTATTGGCTGTTTTTACAAAACCGATGCGACTATCTGCTTTGGCGCCAGCTGAGATCGTTGCAAAAGACTCGGTCATTGTAAGTTCTCCTATGGATGGTGTTATTGCAGGGATTGGTTTTCCACCCAATACTTATGTCAGTAAAGGGGAAACTGTTTTTTTACTAGAAGATACAAACCTTCGCAATGAATATAACGTTGCAGAAAAGACCTTGGCGGTAGCAGAGGCAGAATATCGCAAGGCGTCTCAGGATTCGTTCAGGGATACAAAAAGTAAATCTCAAGTGGCATTGTTGAAATCTCAAACAGAATTACATCGTAGTAAACTTGATTTTGCGGCAGAGCTACTAGATAACATTCATGTTGATGCAGCGAAAGATGGCTTACTCATCTATACGAATAAATCGGATTGGATTGGCAAGCCTGTCCAAGTCGGCGAGAGGGTCATGGAGATCGCTGATCCTGATAAAATTCAATTAAAGGTTAATTTATCGGTGGATGATGCAATCGTCGTGATTGAAGGTGCTGATATTGATGTGTTCCTGGATACCGATCCATTAAATCCGGTTACGGCAAAGCTAGTCAGTGCCAGTTATATGGCAGAAAAATACAATCAGGATACGCTTGCCTATCGGCTTTATGCAGAGTTTGATGTGATTGATAATAAAAAATTGAGAATCGGCTCACAGGGAACAGCTAAAATATACGGTGAACGTGTATCCATATTTTTCTATCTATTTAGACGTCCTATATCATATGTTCGTCAACTGTTTGGTGTATGAATGAGCCAAGCGAAGATATAACACTGCCGGTTTTACGGCATGATTTACAGCTGCTTGAAGGCCCTGTAGCACTTGATGGGTCACCTAGTTGGATAATTCTCGATCCGCTCAGAAATAAGTACTTCTACATTGGTTGGGCCGCGTTTCAACTCCTGTCCAGATGGTCTGTTGGCAAAGCCAGTATTCTGATAGAAAAAGTCAAACAAGAAACCACGCTTGATGTGCATGATGATGATATTCAAAGTCTTTTATCATTTCTTTTTGTAAATAGTCTCACGCTTAATTCGGCAAACGGTACAAGCGATGATTACCTCGAACAATACTTAGCAAGTAAGCCCGGATTTTTAAAGTGGCTGATTCATAATTATTTGTTCATGAAAATACCCTTAGTTAAACCAACAGTCTTTCTCAGGAAAACACTTGTTTATTTCGAACCATTTTTTTCGACAACCACAGCCGCATTACTCGCATTTCTTGGGCTGATCGGGCTTTATATGGTTGGACGACAATGGGATGAATTTACATCTACTTTTCTTTACTTTTTTAATTTTCAAGGTCTAATGTTTTATTTTGTATCGCTGACAGCGGTTAAAATACTGCATGAACTTGCGCACGCTTATACGGTAATCAGGTATGGGTGTCAGGTGCCGACAATGGGTGTCGCGCTGTTAGTAATGTTTCCGATTCTATATACGGACACATCCGATACATGGAAGGTTAAATCAGCGATTGAGCGTGCACACGTTGGTGCTGCAGGCATGATAATGGAGTTGTATATTGCTTGTATCGCGACATTTAGCTGGGCATTTTTACCGGATGGTATATTTAAAAGTGCAGCTTTCATCATGGCGACAACGAGTTGGATATTGTCATTAGCAATTAATACAAATATTTTAATGCGTTTTGATGGTTATTATATATTTTCTGATTTGCTCGGCATTCAAAATTTGCAAAAGCGGTCATTTGATATTGGTAAATGGAAGTTAACTGAAGTTTTATTTAATTTAAGACTGAGGCCACCCGAAGCATTATCATTGTCAATGCTAAGAAAGCTCTATATTTATGCTTGGTGTGTTTGGGTCTATCGTTTATTTCTGTTCATCGGTATTGCTGTTCTTGTCTATTATATGTTTTTCAAATTATTAGGCATAATTTTATTCACAATAGAAATCCTCTGGTTTATCGTATTGCCAGTGGTTGGGTTAATAGGGGGTTGGTGGGGAATGAGATCCAAGATTATAAAAACCAGACGTTTTTATCTTACGGCAACAATATGTATCGGTTTGATTATTCTTTTTATATATCCATGGAATTCAACTATAAAGATACCAGCGGTTTATAAGAGCGCACAAAAAGCGACATTGTTTTCAGTAGCGCCAGGCTATATTGATTCCAGTTTTTTGATAGAAGGTAAAAGTGTAGAAAAAAATGAAATCTTGTTGACATTAAACTCACCTATTATTGAACATGAGATAGAAACAACATTACAAAAAGTTGATATATTGAAGCTTCAGGCAAAACGAATCGCAGCAAGTTCAGAAGAATTATCAAATATTCAGATAATTATCCAACAGTTACAAGAAACGCGATCTAAATTAAACGGTCTATATGAAAAAAAGAATGAGTTGACTATTCGTGCACCAATAAGTGGTGTGGTTTACGATATGCAAGAGTCACTGCATCATGGTCGATGGATCAATAAGAAACTTCCTATTGCAACTATTATAGATTCAGAAAAACCAACTATTGAAGGCGTTATTTCGGAAGAAGGTTTAGTACGGGTACATCTCCAGTCTAGCGCAAAATTTATTCCTGAAAACCCTCAATTAAATTCAATATGGACCTTTGTTCAGGAAATAGAGCAAGCTAATCTACCGGCTCTGGATATTCCAGAATTGGCCTCTGTTTTTGGCGGCAAAGTTCCGGTTCAATATGATGAGTCAAATCAAATGGTTCCAGATAAATCAGTGTACCGAGTTCGATTTAAAATTAGTTCTGTTGAGGATGTTTCTGTTGAGCAAGTTATACGTGGTGTGGTGCATATTGAAGGAGAAACACAAAGTTTTATTAATAAAGCATATAAATTAGTGGCTTCTGTATTACTCAAAGAGTCTGGCTTCTAAACAAAAGTTAATATATGTAATTAAATTTGTGCGTTATATTATTTGTGCTATTAATTAACGATTAAAGAATAGAAAAAAACAATTTACTGTTCATGTTATATCAACAGACATAAACGTTATCTCCATCACATTCATTTAGCATGAAACGAGACATAGTTCTCATGTAATTGATTCATAATGTGAATCAGCACACATTATTTTTATTTATTTATTATATAGTTTAAATATGTCTCACAACTATATGTAAAATATATGAAAAAATATTACACACTTATTTCCTTTTTAGTCGTTATTCTGTCAAGCACGGCATGTACATCAACTATAAGTAATGTTGTTGAATCTTCCGAGCTCGATAACACCTTGTTAGTCTATGAAGATGGTCGGATGAAATTCAATTCACGCTTTGTTAATGATGACGAAGTCGTCATTTATAATGATGGTAGAGGTGGCGAACGTGCTGCAATAAAAGTTCGTGTACCAATACATTCAGACTTTTATCGCGACTCTATAATCGTAGTACGTGTTGCCGATCAATTTGATGAGTCAGTAGCTGATGGTCAACAGGATCCTGTAAATACAGATAATATTAATTAATAATATTGTTGAAAATCCATACAGGACGTAATCGTTACACCTCTAGGGAAGGAGGTGTTAGAGCCGCGTTGGGAACGAAGGCCGAGAGCCGAGTCTGGATGCCTACATTCCTATAGACAATATCGTTTGCGCAGGACGCCTACAAAGCTGTAGGCGGCAGACACCAACAGCAGGCGCTTTAGGCGACGTTTGGAACGAGTTGTCGAGCGACGGTGCACATGGTCGTAGTATCAGCCGCGCAATAAATGTTTTTCAGCATTTAATACAGCGCTTTGTATCCCTTCAATTACAACAGCATCACCAATTTCAAACTGGAATGATTTATCGAAGGAGTCAAGCCGGTCTTGATCTCGTCTTACTGCTGAGAGCGTCGTATTGGTGTTATCAAGGTTAATCTTTTCTATTGATTTTCCGACGGCATAACTGTCAGGTAGTAATATTACAGTGTGCAATCTCAATGCACCGGGTTCGTCCATGCCTAATGACTCTTCGCCACGAAAATAACCGCGTAGTTGTCTATAATTATCTTTTCTTGCTTGCGCGACAAAGGCTAATGACTTATCTGTTGATATCCCCATGTGTTGAAGTACATGAATAGCAAGCATCATACTGGCTTCAAAGCTTTCAGGAACGACATTGCTTGCACCGACACTATGTAAATTATCCATATACTGGTCATCCTTACTGCGAACAACAATTGGGATGGCTGTATTAATTTGGCGTGCACTTTTAATAATATGCTCTGCGATCAAGGCATCATCAAAAGTGATAATCAATGCGCTTGCACGAACTAACTCTGCTTTTTTAAGTATCTCAGCATGGGTACTATCACCGTAAAATACATTTTCCCCAGCTTCCCAAGCCTCCCGTATTAAGCTGTGATCTAAATCTAATGCGACGTAAGGGATATTCATTTCTCGGAGGATATTGGCGAGGTTTTGTCCAATACGACCGAAACCACAAATAATCACGTGTTCAGTTAATGTTTCGCAAGCCGAATTAAGTTCTTTTGTGGGTGAATTTAATCCAGCTATATAGGCACCACGAAATAAGCGTTCAGTGATTCGTCCGTTATAACGAATTAGTATTGGTGTTATTAGCATACTTAATAAAGCTGCTGCAATGATGGGCTGTGTTTCTTCTAATGTTAATAAATTATTACTTATAGCAACCATAAGCACAGCAAAACCAAATTCACCAGCCTGACCAAGCATTAAGCCAGTCCGGAAAGCAACGGGTAATTCATATCCCAAAAGACGCGTTAAGATGGCGATTACTGCCCCTTTGCCAACAATCAAACCTGACGTTAAAAGTCCAATCCAGAACCACTCATTAAGAATGACCGTGACATCTAATTGAGCACCAACACTAATAAAAAATAGTCCCATTAGGACGTCTCTAAATGGACGTATATCGGCTTCTATCTGATGCTTGTATTCTGTTTCGCTAAGCATCAATCCCGCCAGGAAAGCCCCCAGGGCCAGCGAGAGCCCAAGCTGATTCGTAAGCCAGGCGGCAGTTAAGGCAATAAATAATGTTGCGAGTGTGAATATTTCGGCTGAATGAGTTCTTGCTACCAGATGATAAAATGGTCTTAATAACAAGCGACCTATCTGGAGCATAATGAAAATTGCAAACATTCCTTCGCCTATGGCAATTAGGATGGGTAGGATTAATGATTGATCATGATCCATGGATAAAATTGGGATAATGACCAAGAGTGGTACAACCGCCAGATCCTGAAAAAGCAGAATCGCTATCGTTAATTGACCATGGCGCGCCTGCATCTCAAGTTGATCAGATAATTGTTTGGCAACAATTGCTGTTGAAGAAAGCGCCAGCGCACCGCCGACGACCAATGCAGCTTGCCATTCGATACCTGTTAACCAGGCAATAAACCCACCGGATAAGGTTGAAATAACGACCTGGCAACTACCAAGACCAAATACAGTGGCTCTCATCGCTATCAGTCTTGATAGTGAGAATTCGAGACCAACCATAAAGAGCAGAAACACCACCCCAATTTCAGCCAGAGTTTTGATATGGTCACCCTCGGGCAACCAGCCCAGTGAATAGGGGCCTACTAAAACGCCGACAAATAGGTAGCCCAAAATGGGGGGAAGTTTAATGCGTTTTAAAACCCAAACGACAAGTAACGATATTGCCAGTAAGGACAGGCCTTCATTGAGTGCGGTATGATCCATAAAGAATTATATTTAGTTTCTTCTAGTAAATATCAAGGTTAAAGGATGTCATTAAAAGAGTCTCAAATAAAGACATGGATAGTCTGTGATCGAAATTAGATTCAAAGTTATACTGAATATCCTATTTCAGAAATTTAATGAACAGAAGGATTAAACAGCTATGCCAGTTTGGGAACAAGTCACACTCGTTATTGTTATGATTGCGGTCCTGTTTTTCTTTTGGCCGAGTGCGAAAAAAGAGATGGAGCATAGCCAAGAGGTAGAAAATTCGGATTGGAAGGGGGCATTAATACCAATTGGTGCGGTAATATTATTTGTCATTGTGTTAATTGCATTAGTAAGTGGCTAATACTTGGTATTAGGATATATATTGATTGAGGACATTAATAAAGTACTTTGTTTCTGGTTTGGAACCGAGACAGATCAAAAAGAAATTATAAGGCAACAGTCTGGCTTGTGGTGGGGCAAGGATGCTAATACCGACCTTGAGATAAAGGAACGGTTTGGAGCACTATATCAATTAGCAATTAATGATGAACTGTGTGATTGGTTAAACAATATAAAAGGAGCACAAGCACTGATTATCATCTTAGATCAATTCTCGCGAGTCATTAATCGTGATAGTCCAGATGCTTTTTCACAAGACAGTAAGGCTTTGAACTTTGCATTAGAAGGCATTGGTAAAGGCTATGATAGCTCATTGTCTTTTATCGAAAGGGTATTTTACTACATGCCGTTAGAGCACTCAGAAAATATGGGTAACCAGAGTCAATGCGTTGAATTATTTCAGAAGCTTTTATTTGAAGTGCCTGAAGATATGAAGGAAGAGTTTCAGCGTTATTTGCAATTTGCCGGAAAACATAAAGAAATTATTGAACGATTTCATCGTTTCCCCCATCGAAACAGAGTGTTAAATCGTATTTCCAGTGCGGAAGAGTTGGAATTTTTAATACAACCAGGATCATCATTTTGACGGAATAATTACTCCGGATAGTGATAAACTACGGCCGCCTTTGGCGAATTTACTGAGGAAGAGAAATGAGTTTCATAAAGAAAACGATATTAATTATACTAAGCATAGGATTGCTTAATTCAAATATAGTACTAGCAGAGGAAGAAGAGCCTGAATTATTGACGGCAGGAGAGCTTCTCGATAGCTGCGAGAAAGGTTCAGTGCCAGGTGCTCCAAATTCTGGCTGTATGCAGTATGTTGTTGGTCTGGTCTTAACCGTCATGCAGTTGCATCAAGCAGAACAAAGCGCTCCATTTTTTTGTATAAATCCACAGTTAAACCCTAAAGAAGAAGTAACTGATAAGGTCATTGCCCATTTACGTAAGCAATCCTCGCGTTCTAAAGAACCTGCACAAACATTGGCTTTAGAAGCACTTACAAAAAACTATCCCTGCACAGGAACAGGTGGTCAAGCCTAAGATGCAAGCCGCACAACGTAAAGAAAAATATAATCACGATAAATTGCATAAACGCTTACGACGCAATGTTGGTCGTGCCATTGCTGATTTTAATATGATAGAAGCCGGTGATCGGGTTATGGTTTGCCTATCAGGTGGTGCTGATTCTTATACGATGTTAGATATCTTGCAAAGCTTGCAGAGAAATGCCCCGGTAGAGTTTGAATTGATCGCTGTTAATCTCGATCAAAAACAACCCGGTTTCCCGGAACATGTCTTACCTGATTATCTTGATGCGCTTGGTATTGAATATCATATTATTGAAGAAGACACCTACAGTGTTGTAAAGCGTGTTATCCCTGAGAATAAAACATATTGTGGTTTATGTTCCCGGTTGCGTAGGGGCATTATTTATCGTTTTGCTAAAGAGCAGGGATATACAAAAATAGCCTTAGGGCATCATCGTGAAGATATTATTGAAACCTTATTTTTAAATATGTTTCACGGTGGCAAGCTAAAATCAATGCCAGCAAAGTTATTAAGTGACGATGGTGAGAATGTCGTGATTCGGCCATTGGCGTATTGTGCCGAAACAGATATAAAGGCTTATTCCGAAGATAAGGCTTTTCCAATTATTCCTTGTACCTTATGCGGGTCGCAAGACAATATGCAACGACAAATGATTAAACAAATGTTGACTGACTGGAATACACAAAAACCTGGCAGGGTAGAGTCGATATTTACCAGTATTCAAAATATTGTTCCATCACATTTATTGGATACCGATGCATTTGAGTTTGAACAATTGGGTGCAGTTCAAAATAAACAAGCGCCTGATACTGACGCCTGGTTACTTGGTGCACAGGATTAGAAAAACTTTCTAGCCAAACATTATTTTCGATTGATACATGTCTGACCTTCCTATTTATTATCAAATTCTTGTCTGGAGTGTCCCGGTACTTTTTGCAATTACCTTGCATGAAGTAGGACATGGTTGGGCTGCCATGATGTTGGGAGATTCAACGGCAAAAGACATGGGAAGGTTATCGATTAACCCATTAAAGCATATTGATCCCGTTGGTACCGTTGTAGTGCCGTTGGTGATGTTCTTTGCCAGTGGGTTTATATTCGGTTGGGCAAAGCCAGTGCCGGTAAATTGGAATCAACTGAATAATAAAAAACGCGATATTGCATTGGTTGCATTAGCCGGTCCTGGTGCAAACTTGCTTATGATTGCGTTTTGGTTGCTTATTGCCAAATTATTTATTACAGCTGCAGATCAAGGTAACTCAGTCGCGCATATACTAACTTTAATGGCTTGGGCGGGTATCGTAATCAATAGTTTATTGATGATACTAAATCTATTTCCGTTACCACCATTAGATGGTAGTCGAGTGGTTTTCTCACTGTTACCAGAATCAATTGCATCTCGGTATGCGAAAATTGAACCTTATGGTTTAATTATTCTTGTTTTGTTATTAGTCAGTGGTGTTTTATTTAAAATAATTGGGCCGCTTATTTTTGGTTTTCAACAAATCATGTACTCGATAATTACTTAATTAAGAACTACATCAAGTTACAAACCCCGTTAACCCAATATTGATATGGACAAAAGATCGTCTTCAATTATTGATCAAACTTAGTTTTACTTCAGAAAGTACTTTAAGAAAAGCTTATAAACTAATATTATTCTTTTTTTTCATCATTTTTATACTTATATATAGGTAACATAGAGCGATGTGTGGCGTTCGGTTTTTCTTGATTTAGTATCCTGCTTCTATTTAAAATCATTCTAAATAATAAGCTGCCAATGGAAACCACCCCATTGGAGATCAGCATAATTAAGGTGGGTTATGGTCAGGGGTAGTAAGAATATGGCAAGTTTTGATAACGGCTTAGTCCAAGATGATTCAGGTAAAGTAGTCGGCAATGTTTGGGCTGGAGTAGTCAGAGATGGCGAAGCAGCGGGAGCAGGTAATCCTATTGGTAAAGTAAAGCATGGACTAATAAGTGATACTGACGGTAATGTCCTCTTTAATGTAAAGAAGGGTGTTATCAGAGATGGAGTAGCACTTGGTGGTGGATTGAGTCTCGGTAAGGTAGGCGATTTGGATATTAGCGGAGCACTAGGTCAGCCACAAGATGAGGTTGTCGCAGGTTACCATTTCTTAGTAAAGAAAGTCGTTTAATTAATTTAGAACAGCAACTGTTAAAATTAATGTGCTAAAAAAAACCAGCCAGCCTTATCTTTAGGTTGGCTGGTTTTTTATTTATAAGGTTTTATTCTTCTACTTTGTGTAAATGCACATCTCGTTGTGGAAAAGGAATAGAAATGCCTTCTTTATCAAAACGCAATTTAACAGCTTCTGTATAATCAAATTTAACACCCCAAAAATCAGCAGAGTTAACCCAAGGTCGTACAACAAAATTAACACTGCTATCGCCCAGCTCTGAAACAGCAACGAGCGGTTCAGGGTCTTTTAGTATTCTTTCGTCGTCTGTAATTAGTTCCATTAATATATCTTTTGCCTTCTTAATGTCATCGCCATATCCAATACCAAAGACCATATCAACACGACGGGTATCTTTTGCAGAGTAATTCGTAATGTTGCCGCCAGTAATACCAGCGTTAGGAATAATTATCGCTTTGTTATCACCGGTTCGCATTTGTGTAGAGAAAATTTGAATGCCTTCTACAACACCGGCAACACCACCTGCCTCAATAAAGTCACCTACTTTGAATGGGCGAAAAGCAATAATCATTACGCCGGATGCAAAATTGGCCAACGAACCTTGTAGCGCCAAACCAATGGCTAAACCAGCCGCACCAATAATGGCGACAAATGATGTGGTTTGAATTCCAAGTTGGCTCAATGCTGCGATTACAACAAAAGCGACTAGTGCGACATAGACTATATTGCTGAAAAATGAAGCAAGCAATGCATCGACATTACGTCTTTCCATCATCAAAACAACATATTTTTTAATTTGTTTAGCCAGCCAAATGCCACCAAATAAAATGGCTGCGGCAATAGCAATATTCGTTAGTAATGCAATTAAAGTGTCGCCCATGGTAAATCTCCAGAATTTATGATTAATCGACTATTTTTATACGGCGTATTGCACCCTCAAATTTAAATAAAAGCAAGCCAGATAAGATCATGGCACACCCGGTGATGACTTCATTGGTTATTGCTTCATCATTAAGATAATGACCGAGCATGAGTGCACATGCGGGGACGATCAATGTTATTAATGAAGTCCGTGTTGCCTCAACTCGTTTTAGTACGAAGTAAAATAAGAAGAAACCCAACAATGAACCTACGGTTGCCAGATATAATATGGCTGCCCCTGCACGAAAGGGTATATCAGCGGGAATTTCAACGCCATATCCAAACCAAACACCAATATATAAAATGGCAGAAACAAGTAAGCCACCTGTGACCGTTGAATAGGTATCAATGTCAGCATCGATTCTTTTTACCATAACCATGCTGAAAGAATAAAACACTGATGATGCGATAACGCCAATAATACCGTAGGTAGTGTTTGGGCCGAATTGCAATCCAGTCTCAAGCATGATGTATAAGCCAATGATACTCATAATGATCGCTAAAGTTCGGAATAATGTTAAACCTTGTTCACCGAGTAATTTCATGGCAAACAAACCAGTAATAATCGGTGTCACACCGTATATGATCGAAATCCAACCTGAAGGGATATATTGAGCACTCCAATATACTGTCAACATGGCAGTAAATAAACCTAATCCAGCGGCAACATAAGTTTGCAAGGCCTTACGATGCGTGGCTAAGCGTTTACCAAGTAGCACGATAATGATTAAAGCGAGTATAGCGCCCAAGACCATTCTGCTTGATATACCAAATAAAAAGCCCACGGACTCACTGCTCCATTGGATAGCGAGAGGCGTAGTAGCCCAAATGAGGACAACTGAAATATAAGCTGTAATGACTTGCATGTTTACTCCGTTAAAATGTTGCTACGGACTCCTCGGTCTCTGTTCGGTAATTGTTCGACTGCTTGCTCCAAGCGCAGTTCTACCACCTACGTCCATGTAGGCGTCCTGTACATTCATCGGTTGTATGCTCCTGCACAACCGACATACATTACGTCCGTGTAAATAAAAAAAAAGGCCTCAGGTTGTCACCTGTGGCCTTTTTATATGAATCAATTTTTTATAAAAACCTTATGATTCTCCAGCACACAGACAACAGTAGACCCGCTTCAGCATAGACCGCAGCCAAGTCGAATTCACTAGTATGTGTGTTTGAGTATTCATAGGCGCGCGAGTTTCTGCCTATTTAGTAAAACTGTCAAGTGCTTTGCTTTTAACATGACTGGTGATTTTGAAGTAATTTCTTAAGTTTCTCCGGTGATGTTACCGCATTTGATTTAATCCCATCAATCTCAATTGATGCAGAAGCAGACGCTGCGGAACTAACCTTAATTAACTTATACCAGGCTGGATTACGCTGGGCGATCTTAATGAACTCTTTTAAAACAGGGTCATACAGTTTTCCATTAATCGTAATAGTTAATGGTGATGATGACATTTCACGATCAATGAGCAAGATACCTGCTTCTTCCATGCGAGCTGTCGCAATCTCCGGAATACATAAATAACGCAACCCATGTTTTGCCATCTTAGTAAATACTTGTTCACCACTATAATAACTCAGTAAATTAACGAAGCGGGTTAGTGAGATATTTTCATCCATTTGTCGAGGAGGCGTGGTTTCATTTTTAGAATGTAATTTGCTGTTATAGCCACAAATTTTATTTTTGAAATTTCGATTAATAAAGCGTGCTGAATCGCATGCTAGTTTTAGGTACTGTTTATCAAGTGTTGCTCGGTAAAGTTGTAACATTGCTCTGGCCATGGAAAGGGTGTCAGAGAGGTACAGTGGTTTTTGAGTCATTGTATTAGTTAAATAACCATCGTCATTATCTTGACAAGATTGGTTTATCCAACTGGCAGCATTAATTGCCATAATTAAACTTCTTTGATTGCCGCAGTATTCGTAATGTGTTGCCAGCGCCTCAATAATCCAACCATTTTCTCTAGTGTGTATACGCTTATCGACTTCTGGTATGCCAATTAATTTTCGGCTCGTATTGTTGAGAGAAAAAAATAGCATTGGATTAATGCCAGCAATGCAATCGGACTGGCCTGAATAAAAGGCACCAAAATCTGAAGTCATAAAGTTCTTGATATAAGTCTGAATCGAATCACACACATCCTTGTATCGATTTAATTTCATTTGCGCGTAGGCCAATGCATACAAACGGAGATGGCCTGCTTGAGCCGCCATAGTTTTACGATAGTGAGGGACATCCCATTTTCCCTGCGTAGAGTATTGATAAACGCCTCCCCACACAGGATCAATTAGTGCAGAGGCATTATCTAGAGTGATCCTTGCCATTCGTTCTTCATTCTTGTCCTGATCAGCAGCTAGAACTAGAGAATATTCTGTACTATCTCGATCGATAAATTTAATCGGCGATAAAAGTCCGCCTTGTTCCTGATCAAAACTCTGCATGTGCATATAGCGTAAGCGTCGTCGTACTTCGTTGCTTAAAACAGGGTTAACCTGCTCGGTCAATCGTAATGAACGTTCTTTAGGTACGGGAATTTCACAGGTTGATTTTAATAATGCGTGCATAATATTTCCTCAACTAAGAATAAATGAATGTTTGAATTTAGCGGTAATCATGTAACGTAATGGTCCGCCTGATTGAATGGCATCAAAGGGATAACAGGTGATTAAAATTAATTTATTTTCTGAATCGACAGGAATTGTCGCAACTTTTGTCTTATCGATAATCCGTATGTTAATGACTTGATAAGCGCTCGTTTTTTTATTTGATTGAAGTTCTAAATGATCGCCTTTCTTTATATTTTCTAGAAAAGAAAAATGAGTGTCTCGATGCCCTGAGATAATAATATTGCCGTTTTCGCCTGGCGGCGTACTACCAAAAAGATGCCCTGGGCCGAAAGCCAGTGAAGAACCACTGGCCCCGGCCAGGACGATGCGACTAATACCAAGGGTGGGTGCACTTAGACGAGCGACAGGCCAGGTATCTGCCCATGGCCAAGGTTTCACTTCCTTATTGCCACTAAGCGTTTCTGTCCATGCTGTCTTCAGGAGGAGTTGTGCGACCACTGCCTTGGCATGGATATAGGACCCTTGTCCTATGAACCATAAGCCGCAGAGGGGGAGGAGGAACACTATTAGTACTTTCTTAAACGTATGAATCATGACGACGGGTCATTACTAAAATTGAAGTAAATAATATGAGTAATATGCCTATGATGAAATTAAGTCGTGCATTGGTTGCTGTTGCCGGAAAAGGTTGACCAAAGACTTTGTTATGATCCCAACCAGCAGCTAGGTGTGTTGGTATCGCGTGTGAATCTAGATCTTTATCCAGAGGCCTTACTGGTGTTACGTCGACTGCAACAAGGCTGGTAAATTTGCTGACCAGATGATGCTCTAATGCGGTATCAATGATCAGTTGTTTTATTGATTCAAATTCGTTGTCACGTTTTTGTTCCATTAATGCAGCGATTTTGTTCCTTGCCCAAAGAGTAGAAATGCCTTGTCGGGTTTGACCACCGTTTAACGTTAACTTTGATGACCAGTTATCTTTGGCTACAGCGCCGCTGATATTTATTTCATTTGGTAGTTGTTTTCCTTTTACGGTAATGAGTAGTGGCTCTCCGCGATAAAGATCATTTATTTTTTGTGGCCAGGATTCTATATTGGGTGCAATATTTTTAGCGGTACTATTTATTTGACCCCAATCTATAGTGATGTCTTTTAAGACCGGGCTTTCGATTTTTTCAAACAGGTTTTGCATGCGTGTTTGAACTTCATCAAGTTTGCCAATATGTGTATGTGTCCCACGGCCAAAATTAGCGGCACGTCTCATGAAATGGGAATTGGGTGCTGAGCCAATACCAACAGTGAATAAACGACTATGGCCCAATTCTTTTTGTATGATTTCAAATAAGGCCTGTTCATTACCGATGCTGCCATCAGTCATGAATATTACTTGACGTAAACTATTATCATTCGACTGATTAGCGAGGGCTGCATGTAAGGCAGTTGCCATTTCGGTACCACCCCCTGCCTCTAAGGAACGAACATAATTTAATGCTTGCTCTAGCGTTGCTGGATTTACTGATTCGGTATGATTGAATAGTTTAGATGTAAATGAATTAAATTGAATAACATTAAACCGGTCACCCGGTTTAAGTCGCGTTAGCGCTAATTCAAGTGCAGTACGTGCTTGTATGATAGATTGACCTCCCATTGAACCAGAGGTGTCAATAACATAAATTATTTCTCTATTTAATGTTTCTGCTTTTTTAACAATGGGTGGCACCAGCATTATCAAGGCATAGGTGTCGCCGTTCATCTCTTCTGTAAATAATGCTGCCTTGGGTGCATCACCAGAATGGGGCTGCCAGATAAGTTCAAAGTCCCGGTTAGCAAGCGTTGTTTCCTGTTTAAGAATAATTTCATAGTGACCAGCCTGATTATCAATCTCAATGTCATGATAGGGACTGTGAACTTTTTCCAGTGACAGTCCCGCATCAAGATTGATTTTGAGAGACACCTTGTTTTTGCGTTGACTACCCGGTGGTAATACCGGCGGTGTGATTCGTGCTGCATCAGCAACTTCGTCTGTATTTAGTGCCCAACCGGATCCGGCAAAACCATCAATACGTTGCTTCCCGGGTATGTAACGTGGACCGACGACCATTGGAAAGCGTAATGAGAAAGCACCATTGTCATAAACAACA
>JBLHKL010000032.1:0-19349 GCA_047618295.1 Gammaproteobacteria bacterium
TGATAAAAATAGATGTTATCAATGGAAAATTAGATTTTTCTGATCTTGATACCGATGCAGCCTGACTGAAATTTTGACCAATTATTAATAAATAATGCGGATTTATATATTTTGGAGTAATTAGAACCAATTTATGAGCTAAAACAGTTGGTTATTTACGTCATATAACCTAATATTTAACCTAAATCCTTGATAACAATAGGTCAAGAATACGGTATGGCTGCTCCAACAAAAAAAATAAATCTCACTGGGTTAGCGCGCAAACTCGTGCTCGATGGTTTACTTGATGAAGAAAAAGCACAAAGCATATTTGAAGAGTCCCTCAAAAAGAAAAAACCCTTCATTAGTCTTGTAGTAGAAAACAATCTGGTTCCCAGCAGTAGTATCGCACTTGCTGCCGCGCAAGAGTTTGGCGCACCATTAGTTGATATTGATCTATTGGAAATAGACCCCGATATTATCAAGCTAGTCAAAGAAGAACTTATTAAAAAACACCATGCCTTACCTATTTTCAAACGTGGTAAGCGCTTAGCAGTAGCTGTTTCTGACCCCACAAATATTCAAGCTCTGGACGAAATCAAATTCGCAACTGGTTTAACAACCGATGCCATTATCGTTGAGGAAGATAAACTAGCTAAAAATATCGATAAAGCACTCGAAGCGGCTGATGGTGGTTTGGGTGATATGGATGATGCAGATTTTGACGACCTTGATGATTTAGAAGTTGCAGAAGATGGCCCTCAACAACAAGACGACTCTGAAGTTGATGATGCGCCTGTGGTACGTTTCGTTAACAAATGCTTGCTGGATGCTATAAAAAAAGGTGCGTCCGATCTTCACTTCGAACCCTACGAGAAAACATACCGAGTTAGGTTTCGTATTGATGGTGTTCTAATGGAAGTCGCCAAACCACCGATGAGTTTATCCAGCAAAATTGCAGCACGAATTAAAGTCATGTCCAGACTCGATGTGTCTGAACGTCGTGTACCGCAAGATGGTCGTATTAAATTAAAACTTTCGAAAACAAAATCTATCGATTTTCGTGTCAGTACTTGCCCAACGCTGTTTGGCGAAAAGTCTTGTATGCGTATTCTCGACTCAGATGCTGCTGCGCTACAGATTGATCAATTAGGTTATGAAGATCATCAGAAAGAAATGTTTTTAGAAAACTTGCATAAACCATATGGTATGTTTTTGGTAACGGGCCCTACTGGTTCAGGTAAAACTGTATCTTTGTATACAGGTATCAATATATTAAATACTGAAGATATTAATATTTCTACAGCCGAAGACCCGGTTGAAATTAATCTGCCTGGTGTCAATCAGGTACAGGTAGACGAACGAACCGGGATGACTTTCGATAAAGCCCTAAAAGCTTTCTTACGTCAAGATCCAGATATTATTCTGGTTGGTGAGGTTCGTGATCTCGGTACAGCATCAATTGCTGTAAAAGCCGCACAGACGGGCCATATGGTCATGTCTACTTTGCATACTAATGACGGTCCACAGACTTTAACTCGATTACAAGACATGGGCATCCAAGCGTTTGCTGTTGCAACTGCTATCAACCTGATTACCGCACAAAGACTACTACGCCGTCTGAACCCAAACAATCGAGTACCATTTGAGATGCCTGATGATGCATTAAGAGACGAAGGCTATCCTGACGACTTAATCGAAAAGGGCATTAGTTTATTTGAACCGGGTGAGATAACGGACGATAACCCTGGATACAAGGGACGTGCAGGGATATATCAAGTCATGCCTATCTCCGATGATATGAAACGCTTAATTATTGAAGGCGCTAATGCGATACAGTTGGCAGATCAATCTGCAGCTGAAGGTATCTGGGATATTCGTAAATCAGGTTTGATGAAGGCAGCGTCTGGAGTAACCAGTCTTACTGAAGTTAACCGAGTAACCGTAGAGTAAATATTATGGCTGAAGCAAAAAAAGCAGACATGTATTCCTGGGAAGGCATGGACAAGTCTAATAAACGTGTCAAAGGAGAAGTCAGTGGTCAGAGTGAAGCACTCGTTAAAGCTGGGCTTAGACGTGCGGGCATAAAACCCTTAAAGGTTAAAAAGAAATCTAAACCTCTATTAGGTGGTGGCGGTAAAGCCAAGATAACGCCAAAAGATATCACCGTCTTTAGCCGCCAATTAGCAACCATGATGTCTTCTGGCGTACCTCTGGTTCAAGCCTTTGAAATTGTCGGACGTGGGCATGAGAATGCAGGAATGCAGGAATTAATTTTAAGTATTAAAGCTGATGTAGAAGCAGGAAATAATTTAACTGAGGCATTGAAAAAACATCCATTACAGTTTAATGACCTTTATTGCAATCTAGTTGAAGCGGGTGAACATGCAGGTATTCTTGAAGCTATCCTGCATAAGCTTGCAGGCTATATGGAAAAAACAGAGGCATTAAAATCAAAAATTAAAGCAGCGTTGTTTTATCCAGGTGCAGTTATCGTTGCGGCTGTCATTGTTGTTTCGATATTGATGATCTTTGTTATTCCACAGTTTTCTGAGCTATTTTCAGACTTCGGTGCTGATTTACCCGCATTGACCCAGTTTTTAGTCGACACATCAGACCTTTTTGTTTCTTACTGGTATATCATTTTTGCTGTTATGGGTGGCACCGTATTTGGTTTAATGGAAATTAAACAAAGATCAATTGCAGTTCAACATTTTCTGGATCGCGCTATTTTAAAAGTTCCGGTACTTGGCGAAATTATGGAAAAAGCGGCTATTGCCCGTTTTGCACGAACACTGGAAACTATGTTTGCAGCAGGCACACCCTTAGTTGAGGCTATGGTTTCAGTAGCTGGTGCCTGTGGCAATATCGTTTTTTATGACGCTACCATGAAAATGAAAGATGAAATTGCGACAGGTACTCAACTTCAATCAACCATGAGGGATACCGGTTTATTTCCAAATATGGTTGTACAAATGGTTGCAATCGGTGAAGAATCTGGTGCCATTGATACCATGCTGGGTAAAGTAGCCGACTGGTACGAACAAGAAGTTGATGATGCTGTTGAAGCCTTAACTAGTCTACTTGAACCCGCAATTATGGGATTTCTAGGTGTTGTTATCGGCGGCATCGTAATTGGCATGTATCTACCAATCTTTAAAATGGGTTCCGTCGTTTAATAGCGACAAGCTCGTAATACACAGAATTCTGGTTCACTTTTCCACTAAATCTTAGTTAGTGGTATACCAATTTAACGAGACTATTCGTGTCACACATTATTGAATTTTTTATAATTTATCCGGCTTTATTTCTTTCAACTATTTTTGTTCTGGGACTGCTGATTGGTAGTTTCCTGAACGTTGTCATACTAAGATTACCGGTAATGATGGAGAGAGATTGGAAACAACAATGTTGTGAATTACTTGAACTTGATAAGTCGAATGTTAATAAAGATCAATCAAATATTAATTTAGTCACCCCACGTTCACATTGCCCAAAATGCAAACACCAAATTAGCGCACTTGAGAATATTCCGGTTATTAGCTATTTTTTCCTGAAGGGGAAATGTAGTAAATGCGAAAATAAGATTTCTGTTCGCTATCCACTAATAGAAATTGTCAGTGGAATATCTGTAGTCATAGTAGCTTACTATTTCGGGGTTTCCTTTCAGACATTATTCGCTCTAATTTTAACATGGTCACTTATCGCTTTAAGCATGATTGATTTTGATCATCAACTATTGCCTGATGACATTACATTGCCGCTACTTTGGCTTGGTATCATAATTAATCTTTTTGGAGTATTTACTGATATCGAATCTAGTGTTCTTGGGGCCGTATTTGGATACGGTACTCTTTGGTCCGTCTACATCATATTCAAATTAGTTACCGGTAAAGAAGGTATGGGATATGGTGATTTCAAATTACTAGCAGTATTAGGTGCATGGTTTGGCTGGCAATTACTTCCCTTAATAATAATTTTATCATCTCTAGTTGGAGCTGTTATTGGTATTTCATTAATGATTTTAAAATCACATGATAGGAACACAGCTATACCTTTTGGTCCATACCTGGCTATTGCAGGCTGGGTTTCAATGCTGTGGGGTCCTTACATAATGTCAGCTTACCTAAATGCCGTAATTTAGAATGACTAAAACCTTATGTGTTGCCTTAACTGGCGGGATTGGTTGTGGTAAGTCGACTGTTTCATCAATATTTCAAGCGCTTGGTGTTCCGATTATAGATTCAGATGTCATATCGAGATCAATAGTAAAGCCAGGTAAACCTTGTTTAAATGCTATTATTGACGAATTTGGAGATGAACTATTAGATACTAGAGGTGAACTTGACCGTCATAAACTACGCACTATCATATTCAATGATTCAGAGGCCAAAAGAAAGTTAGAAGATATACTTCACCCTGCAATTTATCAGGAGATAGAGAGAAAGGTCTCTAATATAGATTATCCATATTGTCTGGTTGCGGTTCCATTGCTCATTGAGACTCAAGCAACAGATAAGTTTGATCGCATCCTACTGGTTGATGTTCCAGAGGATATACAGCTAACACGAGCTTCAGAGAGAGACAAAACATCTAGAAAATTTATTTCTGAGATTATTAAAAATCAAGCTAGTAGAGAACAACGTTTAAATTATGCAGACGATATTATTGACAACAGCGTTAAAATTGATGAACTTAATGATGTCGTCGAAAAGTTACATGAACAGTATTTAAAATTATCTGGATTAAATAAAACCTAATGATTTGTAATATCTAATGAGAATGATGATTTGTAATAGCTATGCAAAATAAAATAGCATATGAGCAGCCACTAAACGAAAGGATGAGAAATTTTCTTCGTTTAGAACACCTTTTCAATCTCATTGAATTTCGATCTCAAGAAACATTTGAATGGGATTGTAGAAACACCCTTGAGTCACTCCTCGAAATAAATGACTTATTAAGCCGATCTGATCTAAAGACTGAACTCATTAAAGAACTGGAACGACATTCTTTAATGCTCACATCGTTGAAAGATAATCCTGCTGTAGATAAAAATAGACTAAATACTATAAATAACGATATCTCTGATTTACTAATAAAACTACGTGACAATGCATATCAGCCAGGAAATATATTAAGAAATGATGAACTAGTAACTAGCATAAAACAACGCATTAGCATTCCAGGAGGAACATGTGGTTTTGATCTACCTCGGTTTCATTACTGGCTGAATCAACCAGGTCTTACTCGTAAACAAGATTTAATTACATGGTCAGCCGATCTTGAACCCATTAAAAACTCAACATTCATAGCATTAGATATGGTCAGAAACAGTACACATCCAACTAGAGAAAAAGCGGAAACTGGTTTTTACCAAAAACCCATAGAATCATCATTATCCTGTCAATTGATTAGAGTTTTTTTACCCTCTGCTAGTAGTTACTATCCTGAAATTAGTGGTGGAAAACATCGTTTTACAATACGTTTCATGGAAGAATCAACGACAGATGCCAGACCGATTCAGACTAAAAATGATGTTGATTTTGAACTGCATTGCTGCATCTTATGAGTAATATTACTTTTTGTCCTATCTGTAAAAATAATACTAATTTAGATACTTCCAATCTATATCGCCCTTTTTGTTCTGAACGTTGCCGATTAATTGACCTGGGTAAATGGGTAGATGAAAAATACAGTCTTACTGATAATCCTTCGTTCTATGACGAACAAACCTACACTGAAATACACTGAAAATTTTTATATTTTTATATTTTTATATTTTTATATTTTTATATTTTTCCCAAGAGAGTCTGCATCCCAGATTGCACCAAGCATAGCAATACCATAGGCACCATAATTTTTTGCAGTTTGAAGATCTGATGGCAACATTCCGCCGAGTGCATATATCGGAAAATTCACTTCATTTATGAGACTTCTAAACCTTTCCCAACCGATCGCTATAGCTTCAGGATGACTAGCAGTAAGCTGAACCGGTGATAAAAATGCATAGTTAACATTTATCTCAGCAGCTTTAATCAACTCTTCTTCATTATGGCAAGAGGTACCTAGTATATGTTCTTCACTTATAGGTCGATTTTTGTGTTTCGTTAATTCACTAGTATTAAGGTGGATACCATCAATTGGATATTTATCTATATCAGTAGCTAAACCATTTAAGATCAGTTTTGCATCGTATCGACTTGCTACTTCACTTAACGTTTTCACTATATTCTGAAACGACTTATTATTGTCTTTTTTTAACCTTAGTTGAAATATTTTTAATCCCGAAACAAAACACTCCTCCGCAACCGAATATAAATTTGAATAGTCTTCATATGATTCTTTACTAATGACATACATAGGAGTCAATAATATTGACTGTATAATATATTTATTCGCATCAGGAAATTTATAATTATTAAGATCACTTATACTCGCCCAACAGATATCCTGACTTTCTCTACTTTCTGGTTGTCCACACCATTCAGATACTTTCCAAACATGAAGCAATACTTTTTTATCCGCATAATCATGACTAATCGATGTATAAGCCTCTGCCTTGATTACTGTAATACCTAATTCTTCAAACAATTCACGCTTTAATGCAGAGCTAACGTTTTCATTACATTCAACTTTTCCACCAGGGAATTCCCAATGCCCTGCTAAATGTTGATTATTAGAACGTTTTGAAA
This sequence comes from Gammaproteobacteria bacterium, assembly GCA_047618295.1. Taxonomy (GTDB): domain Bacteria; phylum Pseudomonadota; class Gammaproteobacteria; order Eutrophobiales; family Eutrophobiaceae; genus UBA7359. The sequence goes on from JBLHKL010000032.1 coordinate 6,675, forward strand.
TTAACACTTTATCTTTTGTAGTGTTGTATATAACACCAACTGCGACATGTGTTCTTTGGCTCATTATTTTATTATATTTATTTTAGCTAAACATACTTAACATCTAAGTTCTATATTCTGCATTTATTCTAATGTACTCATGTGACAGATCGGTTGTCCATATTTCTTCCTGACAATTCCCTCTGTTAAGATTCACAATTAAAGTTATTTCATCTTGAAGCATTACTTTCTTCCCCTTTTCCTCTGTATAGCTTTGTGCTCTTTGACCATTCTCAACTATACAAACGTTATCCAGAAAAACTTCAATATTATTTATATCTAAACCATTAATTCCTGAATTACCTATTGCCGATAATATTCGACCCCAATTTGGATCTGATGCTGTGAATGCCGTCTTTACTAATGGGGATTCTGCAATCTTGTAGGCGACATCAGTACATTCTGTTTTGTTCTTACCGCCAGAAACTTTTATCGTTAAAAATTTTGTTGCGCCTTCACCATCTCTAATGATGGCTTGAGATAATTCGCAAAACATACTTGTTAAAGCATTTTCTAATGCCTCATAATCTTCACTATTATGAGTATCAATACATTTATTGCTTGCTTTGCAAGTTGCAATTAAAACACATGCATCATTTGTAGATGTATCACCATCAACAGTAATTCGATTAAAACTTTTGTTTACTGCATATAGCAATATATTTTCAAGCATATCCTTTGCTATATTTGCATCCGTTGCTATATATGCCAACATAGTTGCCATATCAGGACGTATCATCCCAGACCCTTTAACGATGCCTGTTAAACTAATGGTTGATTGTCCTAATGATATTGTTTTTGATAATGCTTTAGGAATAGTATCGGTAGTCATGATGGCTTTAGCCGCATCTATCCAATTATCAGCAGATAATTGTCCTACTAATTTAGGTAGCGCAGCATTGAGTTTATCTACAGGTAATTTTTCTCCGATCACACCTGTTGAGAAAGGGAGTATCTCATTTTCTTTACACCCCGCTAATCTTGCTAATGTTTTACAATTACTATTTGCATCCAATAAACCTTGCTCTCCAGTTCCAGCATTTGCATTACCGGCATTTATTAAACAATAACGGGGATTGAACTCAGCTAAATGTTGCTTAGCTATTTGTACGGGAGCAGCACAAAATAGATTCCTGGTGAATACTCCAGCTACTTTGCAACCTTCGGAGAGCTCTATTAAAGTTAAATCTGTTCGCTGTTTTTTATATATATTTGCACTACAGGTCGATAATCGAATCCCATTTATAGGTAAAATGGATGTAGGGTATTTTAATCCAACAGACATGATATTTAGTCTATATATGAGGAGAGTAAATTAATAAAATTCTTGTTATTAAGACAGTCTTCCGTGGCATTGCTTATATTTTTTACCTGAACCACAGGGACACTTTTCGTTTCGTCCAACTTTAGGCGTGTTTCTGACAAAAGGTTTTTCTATAGGACCTTCATTTACCTGTGGCTTATCATTCAAACTATTAGGTGCAGAGGGATGATTGAAATTCATATCTTGTTTTTTCTCTTTCTTCTCAGCTGCTTCTATATCTTCTTCAGTTCTAATATTAACTTTATAGAGAAAAACAACCACATCATGTTTAATGTTTTCAAGCATTTGTAAAAATAAATCAAAAGCTTCACGTTTATATTCTTGTTTTGGATTTTTAGCGGCAAAGCTTCTAAGATGTATGCCTTGTCTAAGAGCATCCATATTAACAAGATGCTCTTTCCAATGTCTGTCTAACACATCGAGCATGATTTGTTTTTCTATTCGCCTCATTAAATCAGACGTAATGACTTGCTCTTTATCCTCTACTACCTTTTCTAAAGTTTCATGAAGCTTTTTACGTAATGTTTCTTCGTATAGAGACTTGTCTTGTTCTAACCATAACTGGATATCAACAGACACATCAAACTCATGCTGAAGAGCACCTTCCAATCCATGAACATCCCAGATTTCATCCATACTACCGAGGGGGATATATTCTTCGATTACGTTTTCAATAACTTCATAACGCATGTCATTTACTTCTTCAGAAACTGTTTCGCCTTCAAGCAGATCATTGCGTTGTTGATAAATAACTTTTCTTTGATCATTGGCTACATCATCAAAATCAAGTAAGTTTTTGCGTATATCAAAATTATGTGCTTCTACTTTACGTTGCGCATTTTCAATTGCCTTTGAAACCAATTTAGATTCTATGGCTTCACCTTCTTCCATCCCTAGTTTTTGCATAATCGCAGAAACACGATCTGAAGCGAAGATTCTCATTAGGTTATCTTCTAATGACAGATAAAAACGACTTGAACCTGGGTCACCTTGGCGTCCAGAACGTCCGCGAAGCTGATTATCAATACGTCTTGACTCATGACGTTCTGTACCAATTATATGTAGGCCGCCACTATCAAGCACTTGTTGGTGTCTACTATCCCACTTATCTTTAAGATCATTTATTTGGCTTTGATCTGCATCACCCAATTCTTTAATTTCAACTTCATGATTTCCACCCAATACAATATCGGTACCCCGCCCCGCCATATTCGTAGCGATGGTAACAATGGCCGGGCTACCCGCTTGAGCAATAATTTCTGCTTCTTTTTGATGAAACTTTGCATTTAGAACCTGATGTTTAATATTTTCTTTATCTAATAATTTTGATAAATATTCAGAAACTTCTATAGATGCGGTACCAACAAGAACAGGTTGACCATTATCTTGACATATTTTTACATCTTCAATTATAGAATCATATTTTTCTTTAGCTGTAAGAAAAATGACATCACTTTGATCATCTCTAACCATAGGCATATGAGTTGGTATAATAATAACCTCAAGCCCATATATCGTCTGAAATTCATAAGCCTCGGTATCTGCAGTACCTGTCATTCCCGATAATTTTGAATATAAACGAAAATAATTTTGATACGTAATAGAGGCTAGTGTCTGATTTTCATTTTGAATCGTCACACCTTCTTTTGCTTCTATTGCTTGATGCAACCCTTCTGACCAACGTCGACCTTGCATGGTACGCCCAGTAAATTCATCGACGATTACAACCTCATCATCTTTAACAATGTAATCAATATCATTTTGAAATAAATGATGTGCTCTCAATGCAGCATTCATATGATGCAGAATACCGATATTCACGGGATCATATAAACCTTGTCCCTCAGCAATAATACCTTTCTCTCTTAACAAGAGTTCAAAGTGGTCATGTCCATCTTCAGTAAGATAAGCCTGTTTGGTTTTTTCATCTAAAGTAAAATCACCAGGACCATCTTCAATTTTTTGAGCAACTAATTTGGGTATTAATTTATTAATGCTGAGATATAAATCCGATTTATCATCGACCATCCCGGATATAATGAGCGGTGTTCTGGCTTCGTCGATTAGAATTGAATCAACCTCATCAACAATAGCAAAGTTTAGATTTTTTTGAACACGTCCTTCTTTGCTAAATGCCATGTTATCGCGTAGATAATCAAAACCGAATTCATTATTAGTTCCATAAGTAATGTCACATGCATACGCGGCCTTTCTTTCTTCCATTGACAGACCAGACACAATGACACCAGTGCTTAAGCCAAGAAAACCATAAATCTGTCCCATCCACTCAGCATCACGTTTAGCTAAATAATCATTTACCGTAACCACGTGTACACCTAAGCCAGAAAGAGCATTAAGACTAGCTGCTAATGTGGCTACCAGGGTTTTACCTTCACCTGTACGCATTTCAGCTATGTTTCCATTATGCAAGACCATGCCACCGATCATTTGCACATCAAAATGGCGCATATCCAATACACGTCGACCGGCCTCTCTAACGAGAGCAAATGCCTCAGGGAGAATGTCTTCTAAACTTTCACCTTGTTTGACTCTTTCTTTTAATTGATTAGTCTTATCTGGAAAATCAGCATCACTCAATAATTTCATATCATCCTCGAGGACATTGATATGCTTTACTTTCTTACTGAGTTTTTTTATTACCCGATCATTTCGTGTACCAAATATTTTTTTTGCAAAATCTATAATCATTGTATTTATTCTTATATTTAAAATCGCGTGATGTAACACGAATTCGAGGAAAGATTGTTTATAATCGGAAGTTTACGCTAACTTAGAGGGGAACTTAGTTCAGTGAATTATACTTTTTTGGATTTACCGCTTTACCATTATTGACCACTTCAAAATGAACATGTGTACCGGTTGATCGACCGGAAGAACCCATAAGACCAATTACCTGACCTTTATCAACCTTTTGCCCAACAACAACAAGATTTTTCTTATTGTGCGCATAACGTGTTTGATAACCATTACCGTGATTGATTTCTACCATATAACCGTAGCCATATCGAACACCAGACCAAGTTACAATTCCTGAAGCAACCGCAAGTATTGGAGAACCGGACTTGCCTGCATAATCAATTCCGTCATGAAACTCGATTTTACCAGTCATTGGATCTGTTCGCTTACCAAACAATGACGAAATCCAACCGTCCATTGTAGGACTTCCTGTTGGAATTGTTTGACTCTGCAATGTTCTATCAATCAACATTGATTCCATTGCTGCCAATTTTTCCGAACGATCCTGAACTTTAGAATTTAACTCTTCCAACGCACTTAGAAAGTCACTGACTTCCATTGAACTACGTTTTTGGCTAGGTTTAGGTCCGCCTAAACCCGGAATAGAGGTAATATCAAAATCTATCTCATTAAGATCTGCCATACTTGCCAAACGCGAACCAAGAGCATCCAAACGCATAACGTGTGCTTGTAATTTACTTAATCTAGTTGCAAGTGCATCAAGGTTTTTTGATGCATTATCTTGTGCTTGATTAAGCATTTTTTGTTGAACTTCCATCTCTTGATTCCAGATAGGCGCTGTTTGTGTATACAAGTTTTTTATTGAGCCACGCGTTAAATTCAATGCATATTGACTCCCTCCATGAAACACCAATAAACCACAAACTAGACTTAAGACAAGACACACACACAGAGATACTGGCCCGAGTGTAAGGGACAGACTCTTCTTTCTCGTTTTAGATATTAAAAATAATTGCATATAATTGTGTCAAATTTAAAACTATAATCGTACATAATCATGAATACTGATAAGAAAAATAAAATTTTGCCAATCAGTAGTTTATTAAATGACGAACATTGTTCATTTGCTGCTTTGTACAAAAAAGCAAACTCTATCCAGGAAATTGATCGCAATTTAAAAAAACTACTCGATCCATCCTTAAAAGATAAATTTGAACTAGCTAATATAAACGCAGATACTGCGGTTTTACTAGTTAGCTCATCAGCCTGGGCAACCCGGCTTCGTTATAATATTCCAGCTATTCTTAATGCTTTTAATCAGCAACTAAATTTTACTTCTATTAAAACTATCAGAATTAAAATTAAAAAATTAATATCCGAAAGTTCTACTTTAATTAAAAAACCAATTTATTTGTCTGATAATTCAGCGCAATTTCTAAACGATGTAGCCAATAGTTTTAGCGACCCTGAACTGCGCAATTGTTTTTTAAATATTTCCAAGAATCGCCATAAATAAAATTAATTTGCAGGCATTGGCTGCATAAAAGAAATAGGTGCCTTATGCTCATCTTCAAAGGTTACCAGTTCCCATGAATCTTCATTTGCCATCAATTCACGTAATAATGCATTGTTAAGCGCATGACCTGATTTAAATCCCTCAAAAGATCCAATCAGACTATGTCCTAATAAATACAAATCACCTATAGCATCTAGTATTTTATGTTTTACACATTCGTCTTCATACCTTAGGCCATCCTCATTAAGGATTCTATAATCATCAACAACAACGGCGTTATCCAGACTACCGCCTAGTGCCAGATTATTCTCGCGTAATAATTCAACATCACGCATAAAACCAAAGGTGCGGGCACGACTAACTTCTTTAACAAATGAAGTTGTAGAAAAATCAATTTCTGCCTGACAATTTTTTTCATTGAAAGCCGGATGATCGAACTCGATTGTAAAGCCTACTTTGAATCCATCAAAAGGTTCGAACATTGCCCATTTTCCTTCATGCTCAACACGCACCTTTTGCTTTATTTTTAAGAATTTTTTTGCGGCATCCTGTTCTTCAACTCCAGCAGACTGAATTAAAAACACAAATGGGCCGGCACTACCGTCCATAATAGGAACTTCATCAGCACTAAGATCGATATACGCATTATCAATACCAAAGCCTGCCAAGGCAGATAGCAAATGTTCAACCGTTGAAATTCGCACATTATCTTTGATTAATGTGGTTGAAAGACTGGTATCACCGACAAATTCGGGGTTAGCGGGGATTTCAATAGCGGGATCCAGATCGACACGGCGGAAATTAATACCTGAGTTTACGGCTGCTGGCCTCAGGGTTAAAAATACCTTTTTACCCGTGTGCAGGCCTACTCCGGTAGCCCTAATTACGTTTTTTAATGTCCGTTGCCTTATCATCTTAGCTATTTCAAACTCACTCTCTATTGGAGCTATTATTCTTATGTACTTGTTTTATGGGTATTTTTTATGTCAGACAGGAGATCTGACCCGGAATTCCCCAATTCCGGGATCTACTATACCACGTACAAACTAAATTTAGTCTGCTTGCCTCCTCAAAAATGCTGGGATATCAAGGTAGTCCGTATCTCCGGATACCGCCTCTTCATCTGCCTCCGGTGCTTGGTTGCGCATCACCGTTGGGCGTTCAAAGTCCTTGTAATCAACACTTATCGACTCATTTTGAACCAATTTTATACGAGATGCATCATCTTTGACTATATTTCCGAGTCCAGTAGCGACTATAGTGACTCGAATATCACCAGACATCTCAGGATCGATAACAGTTCCAACAACGACTGTTGCATTATCAGAAGCAAATTCCTTGACCGTTCTACCCACCTCATCAAACTCACCAATAGATAGATCCATGCCTGCAGTAATGTTAACTAGAATACCTCTCGCACCAGAAAGATTTACATCCTCTAATAAGGGACTAGATATTGCCGCCTCTGCCGCAATTTTTGCACGTTCTTCACCTTGCGCCTTTCCAGATCCCATCATAGCCATACCCATCTCAGACATTACTGTTCTAACATCCGCGAAATCCACATTGATCAGACCAGGACACGTTATCAATTCAGCTATGCCCTGAACAGCACCTAACAACACATCATTCGCCGCACCAAAAGCATTTAGTAGACTTACATCTCTGCCAAGAACACTCAGTAACTTTTCATTCGGTATTGTGATCAATGAATCAACGAACTGACTTAATTCAATAATACCTTCTTCAGCAATTGCAGCACGTTTTTTACCTTCAAATGCAAACGGCCGCGTAACAACGGCAACAGTCAAGATACCCATCTCTTTCGCAACCTGAGCAACTATTGGTGCTGCACCAGTACCAGTACCGCCACCCATGCCGGCTGTAATGAAAACCATATCCGAACCTTCGAGAACATCCATCAAGCGATCACGATCTTCTAATGCTGCTTGCCGTCCCACTTCCGGATCAGCACCAGCTCCCAATCCTTTGGTCATATTTGTACCCAATTGCAAAACAGTTTTTGCATTTGAATTTCTAAGTGCTTGTGAATCAGTATTCGCACAAATAAATTCTACACCTTCAATATTAGCACCCAGCATATGCTGTAACGCATTGCCACCACCACCACCGACACCTATTACTTTTATAATAGCTGCCTGATTAGTTGCATCGACTAGTTCAAACATGTTGTAACCTCCTATCTTGCTTTATTAATTAATTAATTAAAAATTACCCTGAAACCAACTTTTCATTCTTTCAAAAATACCTTTAACACCGTCATTGATATGTATCTGTGTATTACCCTCTTGACTCTGTCTCTTTCCAAAAATAAGTAAACCTACACCCGTTGCATAAATTGGACTTTTAACTACATCGGACAAACCTGAAACGTACTGCGGAATGCCAATACGAACCGGCATATGAAATATTTCTTCAGCCAATTCAATAACACCTTCCATTTTTGAACTGCCTCCAGTCAAAACAATCCCGGCTGCGATTAAACTTTCATAGCCGCTACGTCTTAATTCAGCCTGTACTAAGGTGAATAATTCTTCGTATCGAGGTTGTACAACCTCAGCTAATGTTTGTCTCGCTAGTCGACGTGATGGACGATCACCGACACTCGGCACTTCGATACTCTCATCATTATTAGCCAGTTGTGTTAGCGCGCAAGCGTATTGAACCTTTATATCTTCTGCATGTTGTGTCGGGGTGCGCAATGCAACAGCAATATCATTTGTGACCTGATCGCCAGCTATGGGAATAACAGCAGTATGGTGAATTGCACCATCAGTAAACACAGCAATATCAGTCGTACCACCACCAATATCAATCATGCAAACTCCAAGATCTTTTTCATCCTCGGTCAAGACTGAATAACTTGAGGCTAATTGTTCTAAAATAATATCATCTACTTCCAGACCGCAACGACGCACACACTTCACTATATTTTGTGCAGCGCTAACAGCGCCCGTCACCATATGCACTTTTGCTTCAAGCCGTACTCCAGACATCCCTATGGGCTCTTTAACGCCTTCTTGATTATCGATAATAAATTCCTGCGGCAATATATGCAGAATCTTTTGGTCGGCTGGTATTGCAACAGCCTTTGCTGCATCAATAACCCGATCGACATCACTATAAGTAACTTCATTATCTCGAATTGCAACAATCCCATGTGAATTCAAACTGCGTATATGACTACCAGCAATCCCTGTAAAAACAGAATGAATTTCACAACCGGCCATTAACTCGGCTTCTTCTATCGCTCTTTGTATTGAATGAACTGTTGATTCAATATTGACGACCACACCTTTCTTAAGACCGCGTGATTGGTTTGATCCAATGCCGATTATCTCAATCTCATCATCAATTGAAATCTCACCAACGATTGCAACCACCTTGGATGTACCGATATCTAATCCAACGATTAGATTTTTATCCGCTTTTTTAACCATATTTAATCCGCCTGATATTATCTTGCAGAGTGATTGATATTATTTTTTCCATAGAATTGAAAACCCATTTGTATATCTCATATCTATTGATTCAATTTGATCAATACGACCTGATGTTGTTGTTGGAATTAAAGTCAAAACTCGATTAAACCGTTCTTCGAAATCACGTCGTCCTAAAGTCACCTTTATTCCATTTGTAAAATGAAGCGACCATGCTCGTCTATCGTCCAGAAAAAGTGATGCTATATTGAATCCAATACCCTGAACTTGTTTCTGCATAGAATTAAACCTAGTTAGCAAGTTTTGTTCTGAACCCACGGGTCCGGATAACAGCGGAATTTCAATAGGGACAGTTTCAGCCTCAGGTGAAAAATATTCACCTGCTGGATTTAACAAACCTGACTCCCCCCATCGAACCACAGGAATCTGTTCTATCACGATAACGCGTAATGCGTCTGGCCATATACGCTTCACAATAACTTCACTGACCCAGGGCTCATCCAGCAAAGCAAGCCGAACTGCATCTACATCAAGATTGAAAAAACCACCTCTCACTTTATCAGTAACAAGTAACTGCAAATCTACTGGAGATAAACGTGTAAAATCTCCTTCAATTCTTACTTGTTTGATTGGCAGAGTATCCGGGTTTGATAAGGTCATCCCACCCCATACCATCATCGATATAAAGATCAAAACAAAAACACTGCCAAACAATCTTGATCCAAGGAGATGCCCCCTGTTTGGTGTTTCAAAATGCAACTTATCTGGATCAATAACCATATCGATAGCCATTAGTCCTGTAACTCCATCTCAGCGGGCATGACTAAACTCGTTGCCAATATTTGAACAACTAATTGTTCGAAAGAAATACCTGCTTGTTTAGCTCCCATAGGAACCAAACTATGACTTGTCATACCTGGGACAGTATTAACTTCAATTAACCAAGCTTGATTTGCATCATCAACCATTATGTCAACACGCGCCCATCCGCTAACACCTAAACCTCGGCACGCTTTCAAAGATAGTTCACCCAAGTTTTTTTCAAAAATCTCATCAAGACCACAAGGGCAAATATATTTTGTATCGTTGTCTTCATACTTTGCTTTGTAATCATAAAAATCACGTGACGTTTCAAGTTTAATAACAGGTAACACAACGTTGTTTAATATTGGAACTGTATATTCATTACCTTCAACCCAACTTTCTGCCATTACTCGGCCATCAAATTGATTTGCCTGCGACCACGCGGCTGATAAATCTTTAATATCGGTTACTTTGCTTGCACCTATACTAGAACCTTCTCTAACTGGCTTTACCATGATCGGTAAACCAATCTGTTCTGCTATTTGTTCCCATTGACTTGTTGCAGATAATTCAACAGCAGCAGGTGTTGATAGTCCAACATCTCGCCAAAGTGATTTGCTTCTAATTTTGTCCATTGCTAATGCAGAACCTAAGACGCCACTACCTGTATAAGGCAGGCCAATTGTTTCCAAAGCACCCTGTACTGTTCCATCCTCACCACCGCGCCCATGTAATGCGATAAATACACGTTCAAAACCATCATTAATTAATCGAGAAAATGTCTCTTTATCAAAATCAACTTCATGCGCATCTACACCTGCATTACATAGGGCTGTCGTTACCGCTCTCCCGCTTTCTAAAGAAATAACTCGCTCAGCAGATTGCCCCCCCATCAAGACAGCAACCTTGCCAAAATCTTGTGATTCATAACCAGGTAGACGCATTATTGTTCTCTCCCAGAGTCACCAATAACCCTTACTTCAGGAATCAATTTAACAGCATGTTTTTCGTATACTGTTGCACGAATTAACTCAATCAACTGCTCTATATCAGATGAAGTCGCATCGCCCATGTTAATTATAAAATTGGCATGCTTTTCTGATACGCATGCACCTCCGACATTTTTTCCCTTAAGTCCGCATGAATCTATTAATCTTGCTGCATGATCCTTTGGTGGGTTTCTAAAGACCGAACCACAACTTAATTGGCCTAAAGGTTGCGCTTCTGCCCGTTCGCTTAACATCGTTTTAATACTTTTCTCGACTACACTCTTAGCAGAGATTTCCAATTCAATCTTACAAGCAGTAAACCATTCATCTTCGGGAATTGAGACACTACGGTAGGCAATCTCAAAATGTTCTTTAGCATAGTTCTTACGTTCACCTTTCCGGTTTATTGTTTCAACCTGATTTACATTTCGCCAAATCTCTCCACCATAAGCGCCGGCATTCATCGCTAAAGCTCCGCCGATTGATCCGGGAATGCCTGCCAAAAACTCAATTCCACCAAGGCCTTGTTTTGCAGCAAATCGTGCTGCCTTAACACACGGCACACCCGCACCAATAGAAATTTCATTTCCATTGGTGAATTCAAGATTATCAAGCACACCCACTATAGAAATCACTACGCCAGAGACACCACCATCGCGCACTAATAAGTTACTACCGAAACCTACCCAGATAATGGGTATTTCAATAGGCACAGCAGAAATAAAAACAGATAAGTCATCAATATCAGCCGGCGAATAGAAATAATCAGCAGCACCGCCAGTTTTCCAAGAGGTATGTCGAGACATTGATTCTTGATCTCGTAAATCACCTCTTAATCTCGATGTATCAATAGTTTTTCGCATTCTGTTATTTAAGCCTGACTGCCTATATTGCATTTCATTTTGTACACTTAACAAAGTTATATCCTTTAATGCAGTGATCCAGAACAATCTTGATAAAGCTGTTTTGAAATTGAACCAATATCACCAGCACCTAATGTCAAAAGCAGATCATTTTCTTTGACGACGCTCGTCAATACATCGAGCACCTTATCTTTATCCTCGATAAAAATAGGCTCTGCTTGGCCTCTTAGCCGGATAGCTCGACATAATGAACGACTGTCTGCTCCAGCAATGGGTTCTTCACCAGCTGCATATACATCCAATATTAATAGGCTATCTGCTTGTGAGAGCACCCGACTAAAATCTTCGAACAAATCACGCATACGTGTGTATCGATGCGGTTGGTAAACCACTACTAGTCGACGCGTAGACCAACCCCCTCGAATGGCTGCGAATGTAGCTTCTATTTCTGTGGGATGATGGGCATAGTCATCTATGAAGGTAATATTGAGATCATTAATTTTGATCTCACCATGCACATGACAACGACGGGATATCCCCTGAAAATGACATAGCGCATTAATAATATCTTGATCACTAACACCTAATTCATGAGCAACAGCAATTGATGCCAGTGCATTTAATAAATTGTGTTTGCCTGGTAATTTGAGTTCAACTTCTAACCAGTCTTTCTTATCTTTACGTGACACCTTGAACCAGGTTCTTTCATTTTCCTGACGTAATAATTCAGCGTTGTAATCAGCTTCAAAATCAACCCCATAAGTTACAACAGGCTTTGTGACCTCTGGCAATATTTTTCTAACACCTTCATCATCAATACATAGCACGGCTAAACCGTAAAAAGGTAACTGGTGTAAAAACTCAACAAAATTATGCCGCAGGTTTGCAAAATCACCTGCATAAGTATCCAGGTGATCTGCATCAATATTTGTGATCACTGCAATTATTGGATAAAGATGCA
>JBLHKL010000033.1:0-19093 GCA_047618295.1 Gammaproteobacteria bacterium
TGGTTAGAGCAGCTAACGCCAGTCCCGCCTAAGCCACAATAGCCTGCTGGATTTTTTGCTAGATACTGTTGATGATATGTCTCTGCATAATAAAATTCTGGCACATCAATTATCTCAGTCGTAATTGAAGAAAAGCCTGCTCCATCAAGTTTAACTTGATAACCATCCCTCAAAGAATGTGCTATTTCTTCTTGCTGTTCATTAAAAACATAGATTCCTGAACGATACTGTGTGCCAGTATCATTACCCTGCTGCATGCCTTGTGTTGGATTGTGGGATTCCCAAAAAACACTTAATAGCTGTTTGAAACTAATTTCCCCGGGATTATAGTTCACAAGCACCACTTCATTATGTCCTGTCATGCCCGTGCAAACTTCTTCATAGCTTGGGTTTGGTGTAAGCCCGCCAGCATAACCAACAGCGGTTGAATAAACCCCGGCTAATTCCCAGAATTTTCTTTCAGCCCCCCAAAAGCACCCAAGGCCAAATAAGGCTTGTTCTATATCTTCAGGAAATGGTGGTTTGATAGAGTTACCATTAACGAAATGATGGCTATCAACGGTCATTGGTGTCTGACGTCCCGGTAATGCAGCGTCCTCACTAGGGAGTTGTGATTTTTTATTTAATCCTAATATCATGCTTTTCTCTGATTAAGGTTTGAAGCCGGAGTTCAATAGACTAACGCGGTAATAATTGCGTCGGATCATCGCTTATATCGCTCTTAAAACAATCTAGATAAGAAACATACACACTAGCGCTGAGTATTGGGAGTAACACCAAATAGCCGAGCATGAATGGTATAGAAGCTATAATGACCAATATAAAAACAACAATGCCATATAAGGCAAATGGTAAGACATTTCTTAGACAGGCATTAAAACTCAATTGCATCGCCGAAAATGCCGTTTCTTCACTGGAGATGATAATAGTGGGAGCAAACCAAATCGCCATAACACAGGGTGTGAAGAGTGTTGCCGCTATTAATGAAAGCAGCATGATGTCTGTTGCATAAGCAGAAAGATCCTCAGCTTGTGCTTGCTCAATTTCTTGAAAAAATTCGAATCCACCCAACATCACAAAGGCAAGAATACCTACCAGGATGACAGCCGCGACAGTAAGGATCGTATAAAACACACCCAGCATGGCCAGGCGTTTAAAATAAGGGTCTTTGAAACCGGCAAACATATGTTGAAACTCGAAAGAACCGCCCTCTTTATGAGCAATACACCCGAGCATAAAACCACCAACAACAACAGGGTAAAAAATATTTAATACAATACCACCCAGAGGAATAATACCAACGACCATAGAGATTAAAACGAACACAACCATCGCAGCAATCCAACCAAGTGGGTTACGCGTAAAATAGGGCCATGCTTCCGTAATCCAGGCATATCCTCTGCCAAAACTCGTAGACTGAATATACAAGCTCATAACACCCCTCCTCATCTAATATTTAGAATTATCTTGAACTGCCCATTGACACTTAATATGTGTAAATCAGGATATCGCATTTGTTCATTAGATTCTGTTAAGTTTACCCTATGATTTTCCTGCTCCTATTTATTCTTGGACTTATTGCCTGGTTTTTTAGTACTGTCGCAGCTGGTGGCGCGGCTACTCTGCTTATTCCAATCATTTCATTCTTAATAGGCGCGCAAATGGTCGCACCCATTATCTCAATCGCTGCATTAATCGCAAACCCCTCACGTGCAGTGATATTTCGAAAAAATATTGATTGGCAAGTAATTCGCTTTCTACTGCCCGGTAGCATTATTGGTGCAATAGTTGGTTCTTGGTCTTTGTCGCAGAGCAATATCCAGATTATTCAGATATTGCTTGGCCTGTTCTTAATTTCCTACGTCTTGCAAGACAGGTTCAGCAAAGTGGAGTTAGCCATGAAAATGAAGTTACCCTGGTTTTTTCCCTTAGGACTAACTGTTTCCTTTCTATCAGGCTTGGTTGGCGCTACAGGGCCAGTACACAACCCCTTTATGCTGAGTTATGGTCTGGAGAAAGAATGTCTTGTAGGTACAAAGGCAATAAATTCGCTGGTAATGCAGCTCACTAAGCTGATTAGCTATGGTGCATTTGGTGCCCTCAGTATGCAAATTGCAGGTTTTGGTGTTGCTCTTGGACTTGGCGCCTTAGTAGGCGTTTTTCTAGCTAGAAAACAGCTTAGCAGAGTCGATACCCAACGATTCAGGCAGTATACCCTTATATTAATGTTTATCAGCGGCATAGCCATGCTCTACAACGCACTCTAGTAACCCTTCTTTGTAAACCTCATGTTCTTTGCAAACCATTGAAGATAATAGTAAATCAATATATTGCCAATATTTTATTGCAGTGCAACAAAATTAGTCTACAATACGCTCTAAATTCATTGTCCATTGTAATTAAGAGGTAAACATGGAAATCAAAGATAGAGTTGCATTAGTTACTGGTGGCGCGAGTGGTATTGGCCGGGCTGCGTCATTTGAATTGGCAAAACGCGGTGTTAAAGCAATCGCCATGGTTGATATAACGCCTGATATTGAAATTGCCGCAGAACAAGTCAATAGCGAAGTCGATGCCAAGATTGCTATCCCTTTCCAGGGTGATGTCACCGATGAGAAGTTTCGTGAAGAAGTCTATGCCACGATGACTAAAGACTACGGGGTGGTCAGTATCTGTGTCCCCGCGGCAGGCATTACACGTGATTCACTTGCTGTTAAAGTCGATAAAGAGACAAAGAAGGCAAGCATATACCCTATTGAAAACTTCAAAAAAGTGGTCGATGTCAATCTTATCGCGCCAGTTTACTGGGGCATGGAGATGATCGCCAATATTGCAGAAGATCGCGCTCAGCGTGGTCTAAAGAAATGGAATCCTGATGAAGGTGTACAAGGCACCGTCGTATTCATCGGCTCAATCTCTTCACAGGGCAATAAAGGGCAAGTCTCTTACGCCTCAACCAAAGCAGGAATTGAAGGCGCATCAGCAACATTGAGTAAGGAAGCCATCTTCCATGGTGTCCGTTGTGGTGTTATCCATCCTGGCTTCACTGATACACCTATGGTGAGAGCAATGGGCGAAGAATATATCGAAAAATATGTGCTACCGACAACACAGTTAGGCCGTTTAATCAGACCTTCTGAAATCGCTGACGCTATTTGTTTTATGATTCACAACTCTGCAGTAAGTGGCGGGTTGTGGGCTGACGCAGGTTGGCAACCATCTCCTTAAAAGCATTTTAGAATAGCCCTACTTAGTTTGAGTAGGGCTATTCTCTATTCTCAGCACAATTAATACAGAGCAAGGTAGACGGGTCAAACTTCAATCGTGCAGTAGAGATTGGCTCATCACATTCCAGACAATTACCAAAGCGACCATTATTTATTCGTAGCAAAGCGGCATTAATCCTTAACACCTCAGCCTCTCTCCTGCGTTTTGTCTCAATCGACATAGCCTGTGCTTGCATTGCATCCATTCTGGATAACCGACCAACCCTGGTTTGATCCAACTCAACTGGTTTAGCTGCAGCATCTCCTATCTCAGCAAGATCTTTTAATTCTATTAGCCTTTCAGCTAGCCGTTCTCTGAAAAAATGAATATCTAAATTTTGTTCCATTATTCTGCTAATTCAATTAACAGCACTATGGACAGGCTTCATCGCTATAATCGGTTAATTTAATTTGTTTTAAATCTGGATATGCTTCATCACGAAAATAGACCCAGTTTTCCTGATGCAAAGAATCAAAAGTTCCGCCATTTTTTACATCTACAAAGACCCAGCGTTTTAGATCACTATCAACAGACTTATGTTTTATGCATGCCAGAATCCATTTCGCACTGAACCCCATCTTTAATATTGAAGCTTCTATCATGGTAATATTGTCACGATTAATCACATAATATTCGCCAGATTCGTTCTGCTTTAAGACATGCCGACCAGGTAAACCCTGAGCAAACAATTGGCTAGAAATACACATTGTAAAAAAAATCACCAAAATTCTATTCATAATCTACTTAAACCTTTAGTTCAGAAAAGTTAAAATCGTTCGTTATATTGTAAAATCAAAATCTAGTGTTAATACGAACTAGAATCACTTGATTGACTTACTATAAAAATAACCGCTAAGAATGGCAACGGCTTGAGTTTACTGAAGTCACATTGTCGAAATAAGATAAAAGTCTATTTTGGCTTAAGAAATGCCTAATAAGCATTAATTATGAGTCTATTTTTGAATAATCCAGTAACTATATAATCAAAACCAAGTTGAAAATAAACGGGTATTATTGGTATTTATGTAAAATGACACTTGGCACTTAAATTTGCAATGAATAAGCTTTGCCATTAGTTGCTGTATCTCCTAAGATTTCTACCTACTATTAGGAACTTAAAGAAGATTATGACTGTAGAAAATGATACTCAAGAAAAACCTCGGCCACGCTTATTGGGTGAATATTTGTCATGTTCCCGCGGCTCAATAAGAATTGCCCTGCAAAAGAAACGTGAAGCCAAGGTTCGAGGTGATAAACAAAAACGGATTGGGGAATTATTGATTGAGCTGGACATAATCACAGAGGAAGACCTGAGAAATGCGTTGCGTCAACAACGTGCAGATAGACTTGGCTTGTGCTCTGTATTCGAATCCCTTAACCGAACAGAATTAACTGGAATTAGCAATCATTTCTCAGAGGTCAGTTTAACTTCCGAGCAACAATTTATATTCGAAGGTGAAAACGACCCAACGTTATACATACTTGTTGATGGGAAACTGGAAGTCTTTACAAAAGACAATGATGGAAATGAAGTTCATATCGCTTTTGTCAGCCCGGTAGAACCCATTGGTGAAATGGGTTATTTTCAAGGTGGCATTAGAACCGCTTCTGTTAGGGCCGTCGTTCCAACCGAGTTGTTATCAGCTGCATATAAAAACCTCACACATTATTTCGAGCACGTCCCTCATGTCGCACTTGCATTCATGGATGTAATCAGTCGCCGACAAGCTGAAACAAATAAACGATTGAAAGATGCTGAGAATTAATATCACGACATTTCGATACTCAATTTACTTAATCACCTTTAATCGAGATTTGTGATAGAAGTAATTTCACTATAAATAATTTTTTAATATCCAATTTAACGAATAATGTCTGATACCAGATTAGAAAAAATATTAATACTTGACGATAATTCTGACTATCGTAAGTTAATAAAAACTTTTATTAGTAAACTATTACCTTCTGTCGAGGCTATCGAATATGATCCTGTATTCGAAGGCGTGCCTGATGATGATTTTAACTGGTCAGAAATAGATGTTTTGTTGCTCGATTACCATTTATCAATCGTTGGCACTACTGGCCTAGACATCCTTCATAAACATCACAAGAAACCTTCTTTTCCAGCGACTATTATGCTTACCGGTGCTGGCACAGAAGAAGTAGCTGTACGGGCACTTAAAACTGGCATCTATGAATATCAGCCCAAACAATCACTAACCAAAGATAAACTAAAACAATCAATCATACATGCGTGGGAAGACAAAAAATCTCAACGTAAAAAGCAACAGGAAATTACTCAACATAATAAATCGTTCAGTAAACAAGTGTTTTATGAAAACCTGGAAAACACATTAGCACGCAAAGAGATAGAACGTACGCTTGTTATAATTAAGCCTGATAACATTGAAGAGCTGGAACAATTAATCGGCATTATTGGCAGGGATAGCCTAGTCAACCATATCGGGAAAAATAGTTTTGATGTTTTTAAACTTGGCGCTTGCAATCCAAATATCACAAGAACAAGTGATACAGCTATTGCTGTACAAATTGACTCCCCTGTTAATCAAGAAACGCTAGAGTTCAACATGCAGGGACTGTGTAAGCACCTTGCAAAATGTACATTCAAATTTTCAGATGAAAAGTATAAATTTACGGTCAGCATAGGACTACTAAAACTTGACCTATCCGATACAACAGCCGAAAAATTAATTCAAATTGCTACTGCCGCATCCCAAAAGGCAAGCGATGTAGAAGGAAACTCTTTTTACATCTGGAAAGAAACTGATGTATTACCTGTTTTAAATGATTCTGATACTCATACAAGTACTGAACAGGTATCGATAAGTGACGCTGAAAAACAGATAAATGCAGAAAGGGAAAATCTGAAACTAGAATTAAAAGCTGTTGAAGAAGCAAAAAATAAACTAAAAGCAGAATTAAAAGCTGCTGAAGACGCAAATACAAGAGCCGAAGAAGCATTAAATGCTGCTACAAAAGCAAAGGAAAAGGCTGAGGCCGAGGCTGAAGCGAAAGAACGTGCTGAGTTTGAAGCCAGGGAAAGAGCCGAGGCTGAAGCGAAAGAACGTGCTGAATTAGAAGCCAAACTAAAGGCCGAGACTGAAGCCAAAGAACGTGCTGAATTAGAAGCCAAACTAAAGGCCGAGACTGAAGCCAAAGAACGTGTTGAACTAGAAACAAAGGAAAGAGCTGAAGCTAAAGCGAAAGAACGTGCTGAACTAGAAGCCAGAGAAAGATCCGAGGCTGAAGCGAAAGAACGTGCTGAATTAGAAACAAAGGAAAGAGCTGAGACTGAAGCAAGAGAACGTGCTGAACTAGAAACAAAACTCGCTATAGCCGCTAAAGAAAAAATGGAGGCCGAGCTAAAAGCAATTATAGAGGCTAAAGAAAAAGCAGAAACTGAAATGAAGGCCGCTAAAGAGGCTAAAGAAAAATTGGAGGCCGAGCTAAAAGTAATTTTAGAGAACAATAATACTAATCCAGCAACGAACAATAAGTCTGAACAAATTAGCACTGAATCTACATCCAATAATAAACAAGCTGATGATAAAAAAGAAAATGAAGTAGAAGCTACTGCTCCTGTCAGCCCCTCAATTGAGGAAGTCGAAGAACAGATTAAAAAACTAATTGATGAAAAACGTATAATCCAAACTTATCAACCTGTAATGGCCATGTTTGATGATGATGGTGATTCAAACATAGAGTTGTACAAAACCGGGCTTAAAGCGATCATTGAAGAAGATAACGAACTAAATGAAATGCTATCTGATATATCTAAATTCTCGCTCTCCCTACAGAAAATAATAAATGAATGGATTTTAAGACAAATATTTTTACGGATCACTGAATCTGCTAAGGCCGAATGTAAGAATCATTTTCTGGTCAGTGTTACTGAAGCCTGGTTTCTGGATATATCACTATTTAATTGGCTGCAAAAAATATTATCCCAAACAAAAAAGTATGCCCCTGGTAAATCGATAATTCTTAATGTACCGATCGATATTTTTAACAAATATCAAAAACGGGCAAAACCCTTAATTGATACATTACATAAGTCATATAATTTTCGCGTAGCCATCTCAAATATTGAATCACTTGATACTATTTCAACTGACTGTCAATCAACTTCATCTAAAATACTTATGCTCAGTGTTGATAAATTACAACAGTTAACAGCAATGCTTGGTCCTGAAAATAAGACTACGGGAAATGACAACGACGAAGGAAATAATGAAAAACAAAATTTACTTCAGTATTTAAAAACCAAGGGCATACACATCATTACTAGTGGTATTGAAGATGCTACTTTACTGACTGATGCGATCACTAATGGAACTGACTATGCTATAGGGAGTTTTATTGGAGAAGTTCAAAACAGCCTAGTAGAACCTGGAACTGTCGAAACATTTGACTTAACTTAAATAATGAAACCAGCCTATCTAAGCCTTTTCTCGTTACTAATCTTTTCATCAGTTGTCTATGCAGATTTCGAAGAAGGCGGACAGGCTTATTTACGCGGTGATTATGAAGCAGCGGCAAAAGAATTTATTCCTCTGGCTGAACGTGGTGATCACCGAGCAATGTATGCACTCGGATCTATGCATGCGTCGGGGCAAGGTGTAGAAAAGAATCTAAAAAAATCATTTGAGCTGCTTTCCGAAGCATCTAAAAATGGCAGAGCTGATGCAATGTATAAATTGGGTCTAATGTATGAGCAAGGGCTAGGAGTTTCACAAAATTTAAAGAAAGCTGCACGTTATTACCAAAAATCAGCAAAAAAAGGCTATCCATTAGGACAGTATCGATTTGGTTTACTCTATATGAGTGGTGATGGTGTGAAACAAAACTCGATAAATGCTTATGCATGGCTTGTAATTGCCGGACACTATTTTATCTATAACACTTTCAATCCTGATGATAAAAACAAGGACCGCAATAAGCAAAGTCAATTATTACTATACCAACAGCAAGAAAAAGACCGGATATTTGATGATATAACAAAGCATCTACAATTAATTAAATCTAATATGAGTGTTGAAGATATCAAAAAAACCAGAGAAAAAGTTATTCGCTTGAGTAAATA
This sequence comes from Gammaproteobacteria bacterium, assembly GCA_047618295.1. GTDB lineage: Bacteria > Pseudomonadota > Gammaproteobacteria > Eutrophobiales > Eutrophobiaceae > UBA7359. The sequence goes on from JBLHKL010000033.1 coordinate 8,372, forward strand.
CAAGAAAAAATATCATCCAGGTCAAGTTAAGAATATAAAGATAGAAGCAAATATAGAAAGTCTGTTTTTACCAGACACTTTATATTAATAGCAGATATTTAATGCTTAAATTTTCGACCAAACTGAAAATTGAAATAAAATACCTATTAAAATCAGCACTGTTAGATGACTATTTCTTAAATCTGCGTTGACTGAACCACTCCCCAGAGTATAATCGAAATCGGCCAAGAAGTGATTTTGTTAATGTTTACCGTGAAGACGTTCTATTTTATCTCGTCATACATTTCGGAAGCAGTAGCTGTCTCTCGGCAAATCCGCCTTTGTATGGCACTTTTTAAATTTTTAATAGGTAATAGTTATGTCTGATTTAGTAACCGGTAAAGTAAAATTTTTTAACGATTCAAAAGGATTCGGTTTTATTGAACAAGAAGAAGGTCCTGACGTATTCGTACATTTCAGCGCAATTAGTGGTTCTGGTTTCAAAACCCTCGCTGAAGGTCAACAAGTACAGTTCACTGTTACTGCCGGTCAAAAAGGTCCTCAAGCTGAGAACGTTCAACCCGTATAAAGTACGAAAGAATTAGCTGTGATATCAGTTGATATCGCAGCAATATTTTAAGGTTTGTTGCTTCATTTTCTCGTATCGTAAATACGAGAAACAGTATTCATGTTGCAAAAATTAGCAATAACGCTTATCTACCGTCAGTATTTCCCATATTCCTGACAAGCCGGATAACCATAGTTGCGATAACTATTACACCTATTATCAATATTGTCCAAAGTGCAATTCTTTGCCATGGTAATGTCTTTTGTGCTATTAATGCAGGATCCCCTTTCAGAATTATTTCCTTCCCAATTTTAGCTAGTCCAACCATGTCATTGCTTACATCTTGATTAAGAACATTCATTAATCTAGAGGCTACATGATTATTTATATTCGTATTTGCATTACCGAAAGCCAAAACATAGGGTGCATTACCTCTTGCTAAAAAATATAGATAATTTGGCCGCCATGCATATTTTAAAACTGGCTCAATATTACCGATGCCATCTGTTGATTGAAACTTGATTTGCCAATAGCGATCCTTAGTAGAACTAACAGTAACTGGCTTACCAGTAAGCTCTAACTCTTCAAAATATAGTTTGTAAAAAACACCATTAAAACGTTTTCTTCAAGGTGAATTCTCATCTGCGCGCGATTCAATAATGACATCAATCAATGTATTGTCTTCTGGTAATTCAATATCGATTTGTTCAATATTGAATACCCCACCTGTATCGAATGCATAGGTAGCCTCATCAATATTTTTATCGAGCAATTTTGATGTCGACCAATATTGATTCTCTGACAGATATTCATCTTTAAAATTAGCCTTCACTGATGTAATTGCTAACAGATCTACATTACCCAACCAGGTAAAACGAATATATTTAATATTTTTGTGTGGTAATTTGACACGTGTATTCTTTAAGGCATATTGACCATACTTAAGCTCAGTCAAAGTAGCGTAGTCGACAAGTGCTTGCCATTGATTCAAATCATTACTGTAATCAAGTCTAAATGACTTTGCATAACCAGATTCAAGACCATTAAGTTTAAAGTCAATTGAGTCAATTGAAGTATTGATGTGACTTGTATCGATTAAATAATGTTTAACGATGTCTTGATTTAATTCTCTAGCTCCACCTTCGGCCTGAATACTAACAACCTTCCCTTCGCTTGTGACTGTAATATCCAAGGCGTTGTTTGTCAGACTTATATCCTCGTTAGCTATAGGAAAAAAAGGCAATTCAAGCGAGTTGATTTTTGTTCCTGTTTTTATTTTTGATTGTTGGATTACATGGGGTATAGGCTCATTATCTTGATTAAAGATCCTGATATCACTAAAGTCTTTTTTACTCACTGTATTGTAGACTGATTCTGGTAGAGCAAGCTTGTAGATAGCCGACTGTTGCTCTGTGATTAGCTCAAATCCTCTTGCATATTCATACATCGATGATTCATCTTCAGCAGCAAACACATTTGTTGCACATATGATTAGGATTATTAGTACATATTTCATGTTAAGTGCCCGCTTTCATTTTTGGTGGCATTGGCGAAAAATAGCCTATTACTAACACCAACACACCTACAGTCAAGAATGTAACAATACGAGCAATACCCCCACTATCTGCCAAATCAATTATAAATAACTTAATTACCACAATACCCAAGAGGCTAGCTCCAACAAACCAAATTTTTCTAAATTGCCTCCTTGTTCCTAACCACATAACAATGAAAGCCATTAACGTCCAGACGATAGATATACTTGCCTGAAAAACCTCAGATCTAAACATGGCAGATTCATCAAAATGTACACCTGCGTAATGATGCACTGCATGAGCAACTACTGAAGTTATATACACAAACGTAATCAGCGCGACTAGGTTGAAGGCAAATGATAAATTTAAACTATTTATCTTTGGTATTTCTTCCTGTTTTATTAAAGATAACCAATTCAAAGTAATTATTATGCTAAACAATTGAACCAACTCAAGAGGATTTACTATTGGAAAATAGGGTAATGGCTTTGGATCTGCTGGGTTATAACAAGCAAATATGACCCATACACCAAGATAAAAGACTATTGGTAACAATCCTTTGCCAACATAGCTCTGTGGATAATCCATAACTGGCCAAGACACGCGGTCTCGCAAATACATCATTTTCGTAACACTGAAGGCAGGAATCAGCCCCCAGATAATTTCTTCCCATAATCTATAACCTGGCAATAAATAATTAACGAAATCTGCAATAACCCAGGTACAAATGAATACATAAAGATACATTGAGAAGGAATGCCACAGCGCAAGTGCCTTTTTATTCCACACCCATTCACTGCGGTACAAAATAAGCATTTGAATAGTAAACGCTGCTATCCAACTAACAAAGCCATAATGACTCAAAGGGTTTCTTGATGCCGCATCAACGAATTGAACTAAAGCAACAAGGTACATTGCTGGTAAAAGTAAGATTGGCGGGGTTTCTGCGGCTTTCCAATCAAGAACACGTGCAGTTAGAGAAAGTGTAAGCATGCTTAACGTTATAAAAAACAGTGTTGCATTGATTTCATAACGTGACGACACATGATTGCCGATCTCAATAGCGCCTGAACAGAACCACCATAACAAGGCTCAAATTAACAACATCCAATGTACATGCTGTTCGCCCTGTTTTAATTGTTCTTTGTGTTTATAAAACAAAAAGGCGCTAAATAACCCGCCCAAACTTAATAAAAACGACCCCATATAAGTGCTATTGAGTATGGGCAATGAATCATACTCTGGAGTATTTGATACAAGAAAAATAAACCCGCCACCAAACTGTAATAAGATACCAAAGATTCGAGGCAATAATCGTTTTTGCCGTATGCCGACCCAACTAATACCGGCGCCTTCAAGCGCCCACGCTGCTGCTGTCCAATTACCATCAAATGCAAAAGGAATAGCTATACTGCCAAATATAACGCCAAGCGCGATAAATGATTCCGTTAGAAGGCGCATGCCTTCAATTTGTTTGTTCCATAACCACCTTGCCAAGATAATATAAAGTGCACTGATCCCTAGCGCAGAAAAAGCCTGACCAAACTCATAATCCTGGACTAATAAACCTTGTAAAGTGAAACCTACTAAGGGCACACCAAAGACCAGTGAACCATCGACCAGTCCTTTTAGATGAGGCGGTTGTTTATGTGCAAATAGAATTGAAATGGCCACATAAAACAAGAAGAAGAGAATTAGAAAAGGTTCTGTAGTATTAAAATATTCTGGTCGATATGAATCGTGCCCCATAATGATGCGATAACAAATGTAAAGACAAAGCCCAACCAATTCAGAATACGCCAAGCTTTAAACCAGGCGATTCCAAAAACACCTGCATTCAGAACTGCATAATATGAAAATAAAGCGATGTGACTACCACCGCCACTAGAAGTTAATACAGGCGCAAGAAATCCACCAATTGTCGCAAGGCATGCAAGCGAGCGTGAATTTTGTAGTACTGCTAACAAACAGGAAAATACAACCAGGGCAACCATAACAAAGAAAGTTAAACCTAGAGGCAAAACTGTATAAAGCTTAGCAGCAGAAAATACAGTTAGATAAAGCACACCTACTGCGCCACCTTGTAATACCAGGGCATATTGAGCTTTAGTGTGGCGTAATCGCCAACCAAAGATCAACATGCCTATCGCACCAATTGCAACAGCAATAAGTCTGAGTTCAATCGGGAAGGCATTACGTTGAGCGGCATACTTAAGTAAAAATGAAACACCGAAAAATAGAATAATAACACCAACTTTTACAACAACATTACCGGTAGTAAAAAAATGTCGAATATAAGAAATTATCTTTTCAAATGGATTTTGTGCACTAGGTTCATCTGCAGAAGTAGTTTCCCATGAGGACAATTCAGGGGTTATTTCTAGTTCGGGTTCAGGTTCTTCTTCAGTAACTTTATAGGCTGAATTGATTTGAGTAACTTCTTCTGGATCGACAGCCTCTTCTGCAATTGAAATTTCTTCAATATCGACATTATCTACTTGAATACCCTCAGAGGTCGTCTCATCTACCATGACGTTACTGTCGATCAGGTTAGACTAGATTACAGATACTTTATCTTCAAGGATGTGAAGAACTTTTTTTAGTTCGATTACATAGCCAAACAAAAAACCTATTGCAGCCCCGAAAAAGAATCCGGAAAACGAATCAATTAGCGCTCCAATATATCCACCAATAATGCCGAAAATATATTTCATAATTAATATTCAACCACAATATTGAATTAATTCGATAATACCTCATGAAAGGTAGTAAATGATAATTCTACCGGTATAAAAATACGCTGCTTTGCAATAAAAATAGTTATAATGCAAACAATTATAATTTTAAAGAAAATACAGACAAGGAGAATAAATCGGTGGAATTTCTAATTGAATACGGCATGTTTCTGGCCAAATTCCTTACGGTAGCGTTAATCTTACTATTTGCTATAGGTGCAATAATTTTCATTATTTTACGCGCCAAAGGCGATAGCGAGCACCTTAATATCAAAAATATCAATGAAAAATATGAAACCATGAGCTTTATGCTCAATTCGCAGGTGTTAGGTAAAAAGGAATTTAAAAAGTACCTGAAAAAACAAAAACAAGATCATAAAGAAAAAGATAAAGCAGTATCAGATGAAAGGAAGAAAATTTATGTACTGGATTTCAAAGGCGACATCAAAGCTAGTACGGTCTCATCTCTAAGAGAAGAAATAACAGCTATATTGACTATTGCTGATAAAAAAGATGAAATCGTTGTTATCCTCGAAAGTGGTGGTGGAACAGTTCATGGTTATGGCTTGGGCGCATCACAGCTAAAACGTATTCGCGATAAAAAAATCATGCTCACAGTTGCCGTTGATAAAGTTGCCGCTAGCGGTGGCTATATGATGGCATGTGTGGCCGATAAAATTATTGCTGCACCTTTTGCAATTATTGGCTCAATTGGTGTTCTGGCCCAGATCCCAAACTTTCACAAACTATTAAAGAAAATGGATATTGATTTTGAACAAATAACTGCAGGAGACTATAAAAGGACCCTGACAATGTTTGGTGAAAACACAGATGAAGGCAGAGAAAAATTTAAAGAAGAACTGGAAGACACACATCATCTTTTCAAGGAATTCGTCAAAGGCAATAGAGAACAGGTAGATATTCACAAGATTGCAACTGGAGAGCATTGGTACGGAAAGAGAGCAATAGAGCTTAATTTAGTCGATGAATTAATAACCAGTGATGATTATCTATCCAGTGCAGCAAATGATGCAGACATATTTGAAATCAAGTATGAACGTAAGAAGCCAGTTACCGAAAAACTATTTTCATTTGGCGCAAATATTCTAGGTGTAATTGATGGGCGTTAAACAACGCCCTATTCTAAAGAATGCTTTTTAGTTCTTCTGCTATCAATTTAATCCCTTGTTCAACAACACTTTCTTCCATTGAATAGGTAATACGAATGCATTGATGTTTATGTTCCCAATCTTCTTCCAAACCAGGAAAGAAATGTGAGCCAGAAATAACAATGACGCCTTTTTCTTTCAAACGCTCATATAATTCATCTGAGCTTATTGGCAAGCCTGGCAACCAAAGCCATAAAAATATGGCCCCTTCTGGTTTATGAATATAATAATCCAACCCATTAAGTTCTCTGTGTATGATCTCAACAGCGTGTGCAACTTTCGCTTGGTAATATGGCTTTATTTGAAGTTGAGATAATCGCAATATCTCACCACTACTAACCAGATCCTTTGTTATCATTGCGCCAAAATTAGCTGTAGCAAGATTGATCACTGCATTCATATTCCTGATCAATTTTATAACCGGTTCATCTGCGATAACTATACCGGTGCGAGTACCAGGCAACCCCACTTTGGATAGGCTCATACAATAAATAATATTTTTATTCCATATGGGATTAGTTTCAGTAAAAATTATATTAGGGAAAGGTTCACCATAAGCATTATCAATAATAAAGGGAATGTCATGTGATTCAGCCAGCGATAAGAGCCTGGATACCTCACTGTCTGACAAGACGTTTCCTGTCGGGTTAGTTGGTCGTGATACACACATTGCTGCAGTATTCTTACGTATGACCATCTCATCAAAATTAACATGGTACTTAAAAAAATGATTATCCTGTTTTTCAATCAAGGGTCGGTAGGAGTAAAATAAATTATCGCTTAAACCAACATCAGAATAACCAATATATTCTGGCGTCATAGGCAAAAGAATTTGTTTATGAACACCCTCTTCATCTTCACCGCCCAGCATATTAAACAAAAAGAAAAATGCAGACTGGCTACCAATCGTTAAAGCAACATTTTCAGCTTTAATACCCCATTGATATTGCTTATTCATTAACTCAACAATGGCATTAATGAACTCTTGATTACCCTGTGGTAATTCGTAATTGCCAACCGCATGTGAAAACAACGCTGGGTTATCAATCAATCGATGTAGTGAATCTCTAAAGTATTGTTGCACTCCTGGAATATGACTTGGATTGCCTCCTCCCAACATTAATGCATCAGTATTACCAGACATCGCATTACCCAGATCATCCATAAGTTGAACAATGCCGGATTGACTATTGAAACGTGATGCAAACTTTGAGAAGTTCATTTAATATTTTAATCAATTATATTAATCAGAATTAAACAGGCTGATACAAAACAATGTTATTTGCGTCGCTTGGATTTCTTTGCTGCCATATTTTTACCTATCATAATTAAGCGTATAACGCGCTCTGCTGCATTAGCGATGTATACTTTCGAATTCCCCATTGCCTCATCCAAGGGCATTTCCCGTGCATAAGCACTTTCTAAGCCATCAATACCATGCGCAAAGACACCATCAGCATCATCAGCAATACCCCCACCGATAGCAACGGTAGGAACTTGGTGCTTCCGAGCAGCCTTGGCAACACCTGACGGAGTCTTACCAAAAGCTGTCTGAAAGTCGACGCGGCCTTCCCCTGTAAGAACCAGATCAGCACCTTTAAGATGACGTGCAATATTAGTTGCTTCCAGAACTATGTCGATTCCGCTTTTCATCCGTGCCTTGGTAAATGCAACTAAACCAGCACCTAAACCACCCGCGGCACCAGCACCTTTTAAATTAACAACATCTTTTTTCAAATCTTTTTTAATAATATTGCCTAGATGTTTTAGGTTGGCATCCAGTGTTTTAACCATTGCCGGCGTAGCACCTTTTTGAGGGCCAAAAACATTTGATGCGCCGGTTTTACCACATAGTGGATTATTAACATCACTTGCTACGATAATTTTTATTTTCTTTATTAATGGATTGAGATCTTTGATATTAATACTGTCAATCTTATCAAGCATACCTCCAGCACCACGCTCAGTAATTTCTTTACCGCGTTTATTCATGAAACGAACACCTAATGCTTGTGCCATTCCAACACCACCATCATTCGTGGCGGAACCCCCAATACCAATAATTATTTTCGTCGCGCCTCGCTTGGCAGCATCTAAAATAAGTTCACCCGTACCATACGTTGTTGTCTTTAGTGGGTTCATTTTTTTACCGCTGACAAGCGGCAATCCTGATGCTTCAGCCATTTCGATTACTGCCGTTTCGCCATCGGCTAGCATGCCATATCGTGCAGAAACAGGGTTGCCTGCTGGCCCGGTAACACGATTACGAATAAATTTTCCACCAGTGGCATCAACCAATGATTGCACTGTTCCTTCTCCACCATCTGCCATTGGAACCTTGATGCAGTTTGCTTTGGGCAAGACTCTCTTCACCCCTTTTTCTAGTGCGGCAGCAACTTGTAACGAAGTTAAATTCCCCTTAAAGGAATCTGGTGCAAGAATAATTTTCATAAAAGCGTCCCCCCCCCACGGCAGCAATACATAAGAGTATTTGATTGATATAAAAAAAAATTGTAATTATTGTGCGTGTATACGAGGTGTTTTGACCTGACTTAACGCTTTAAACCCATAGTTTAAGGTATTTACGTGATATTAAATAATATTTTCATCTTTCATCACTCGCCAGCTTTTCCAGAACAGCTATCAAACCTGTCGTCACTCGAGCCATCGAGTCATAATCGAGTCTCTCAGGCACATCTTTGGCGTTATGATATCCATTATATCTATAGGCCGCCGTATCTGTGATCATAAAAGCAGGATAGTTATATCGCCAAAATGCGGCTTGATCTGATCGCCGTACATCAGGGATTAACGCTACGGGAGCCGTTAGTCCTTCTGATGGAAATGCCATAGAGTCACGAAATAGTCCTATACTCTTTTTCAGCAGATCACGTGATGAGAAGTCACTTACAAAAGCTATAAAATTAGCCTTATTTGGGTAAAACCAACTTAATGGAGATGGATAAGATTGGCTCTCAACCTCGTCAGAAAAATAACCTAACATCTCCAAAGACAACATCGCAACTATCTTATCCTCTCGTTCATATGACCGTTTGGCGTGAAACAAGCTACCCATATTATCGGTAAGAAAATGAGGATATTCTTCATTGGCAAAGGCAACGAAACGAATTGTTCGGGCTAGTTGTTTCGTTTTAAATTGCCGTGCTATTTCAAGCATTACAGCAACACCCGATGCATTATCATCAGCCCCAGATGACAGCCAAACAGTATCGTAATGCGCGCCAACTATTATTACTTCCTCAGGCAGGCTTGTTCCATAATGTTCGGCAACAATATTTCTGTATTGTAATTTATCACCCAATTCTTCTTCGTAAGGCACTAACCCTGATTCTAGAAATGTTTCTGCGATAAAATCTGCTGCGTTATTATACGCATTAGGGTTGCTGTCATTACGCTCACCAATTTCACCAGCCAATTTCATGACATGTTGCTTTAATCGGGCCGTTACTTCTGTTTGCGAGTCTGTTAATGGCGATAAACCCGTTGATATTGTTTCTCCAGGCATATTCACACACAAATAGGCCAATACAATTGGACTAAATAAAATAAAGAAAAGAAATGCCTGTACTGTTCTAGATGTTTTTTTCACGTTATTAATATTCTTATTAATCGCTACTAATTACAAACGCACTAGTTTAGAGCGCAAATGGTGGTCTAAATCCTGTCAATTTATTCAAGAAACCTGAAAACCCTTATATTTTAGTCATCTAGCAGAACATAGCCATATTGATACGGAGCTATTACACTATGCCACCTTGAACTTCACCTAAGTGAAGTCATCTACATAGATAGAATAAAGATAAACAATAAAATAATTCGAAATAAATAGTTCAACGGAGATCAATCATAATGAATTACCTTAAGCTATGCCTCTTAAGCATATTACTTATCCCAGCATTGGTATTTGCCCATGGGCCAGCAAGACAAAAAGCTCTTGTTACAATGGAAGTCCATGCTTCTCCAACTGAAGTTTGGGCTATCGTGAGTGAATTTTGTTCTATCGCAGAATGGAACTCCATGGTAGCAACGTGTAGCGCAAGCCAAGGCTCAGAAAAAGGCTCAGTTCGAACCATTGAATATGACACAGGTGAAAAGGTAACCGAGAAATTATACAAGAATGATGCAGAAAACATGAAAATGTTATATGCAATGGAACAATTAGAAAAAGGTCGCATCATAAAAGGGCTTCCAATTGCGACATTAAGTACCACCATCTCCATCACCCCAGCTGATGATGGTGTAAGTTCATTAGTACAGATGAAAGGTGCTTTTTATCGTGCCTTTCCTGGCCCAACACCACCAGAAGACCAAACTGATGCTGCTGCTATTGCGGCGGTGACGAGTCTTTATGAGGCTGGTTTAGAAGGCATTAAAGCTGCTGCTGGAGGAAAATAATCACATCGTCTCAGGATTAAAAAACACTCAGGACTAACTCAACATGAGTGTAATAAAAGCAGCCATATCATTTCTAGTATTAAGTTGGGCTTGTATTCTACAAGCCCAACCCTACGCCTACATCACAAATCAAGGTAGTGACTCTGTTTCTGTTATCGATACACATTCAAATAAAGTCATAAAAACAATTAAGGTTGGCAGCAAGCCTGCCGGCGTTGTTGTTAGTAATGATAGTAAACGTGTATACATCAGCAACCCGGAAAGCCACGATGTCTCTGTTATCGACACTGAATCTCTTTCTGTTATAAAAACAGTTATCG